>NZ_CP104213.1:2742500-3041811 GCF_025244745.1 Deinococcus rubellus | reverse complement strand
CGTGCCAGGCTGGTCGAGCGCGCGGGGCTGCCCGAGCCGGAGCGCCTGACCCAGATCAACGGCGGCGTCATGGCGGCCTCGGGCGCTCTAATGGCGCTGGGCATCATGCCGCGCACCTCGGCGCTGGCGCTGCTGGCCTCGATGGTGCCGACGACGGTGGTGGGCCACCCCTTCTGGCAACTGGAGGGAGCCGAGCGCCAGGGCCAGATGCTTCACTTTTCCAAGAACGTCGCCATGATGGGCGGCTTGCTGCTGGTCGTCGCTGACCGGGGCAAATAGCAAGTAGGGGAGAAGCAGTTCAGGCACACAGAAAACAGCCGCGTCCAGTCAATTCTGGGCGCGGCTGTTTTCATTTGACTCTGTTCGTTTGACTCTGAAGGTTACTTCTGCTTGCTGGCCTCGGCCTTGCCCTGCTCGTCGAGCGCCTTGAAGTCCTCGTCGCTGAGTTTCAGACCCGCCGCCGCCACGTTCTCTTCCAGGTGCTTGACCTTGCTGGTGCCGGGAATCGGCAGCATCACCGGGCTGCGCTGGAGCACCCAGGCCAGTGCCACACCGCTGGGACTGACGCCCTGCTGCTTGGCGACGCTGTCGAGCAGACTGCCCGCCTTGGCCAAGCTGCCCGACGCCAGCGGAAACCAGGGAATGAAGCCGATGTTCTGCTGCTCGCAGTAGTCGAGCACGTCCTCGCTCTGGCGGGTGACCAGGTTGTACATGTTCTGCACGGTGGTTACCTCGAACACTTGCTGGGCGGCCTTGATCTCGTCCACACTGACTTCCGAGAGTCCCAGGTGACGGATCAGGCCCTCGTCCTGCATCTGCTTCATGATGCCGAACTGCTCGCCTTGCGGCACCTTCTTGTCGATGCGGTGCAGTTGCCACAGGGGAATCTGATCGAGCTTGAGGCGGCGCAGGCTCATCAGCACGCACTGGCGCAGGTATTCGGGGCGGCCCAGCGGCGGCCAGACGTCGGGGCCGCTGCGGGTCAGGCCGCCCTTGGTGGCGATGACGGTATCGCCGTAGGGCGAGAGCGCCTCAGCGATCAGGTCCTCGGAGACGAAGGGGCCGTAGCTGTCGGCGGTGTCCACGAAGTCTATTCCGAGTTCGGGAAGCCGTTTGAGCACCCGCAGGGCTTCGTCCCGGTCATCCGGTTCGCCCCAGATGCCTTTGCCGGTGATCCGCATGGCCCCGAAGCCGAGCCGGTTGACCTGAAGGTCGCCGCCGATCTTGAATTGTCCGCTGGCCTGCGCGTTCGCTGTGGTCGTTGTCATGCCCTGGGTTGTAACGCCTGGGTGGGCAAGGCAATGGTGCGGCGCTTGCAGGGTGAAGGGAAGGCCAAGCGGGTGGCCCGTCCAATCTGCCCAACCCTAAACGTCTCCCGGGCCTCAGGACATACCACTCCTTAGATTCAGCCGCTACGCTGTCTGACATGCGCTCCCCACATCCCCCGCGTCGGCGCTTCGGCTGGCGGTATCTGCTGGTGTTGCTGCCGTTTCTGCTCGCCTCCAGCGCGGCCCGCTCGCGTGTCCGGCCTGCCGCATGAAGCGGCCCCGCAGCGCCCTCTACGTGCCGGGCGACAATCTGCGCGCCATTTCCAGAGCGCGGACCCTGGGCGCGGACCTGCTGATTCTTGACCTTGAAGACGGCGTGGCCCCCGAACACAAGGCCCAGGCCCGCGAGAACATCTGTGCGGCGCTGCGCGAGGGTTTCGATTGCCCGGTGCTGGTGCGGCTCAACAGTTCCGGCACCGCCTGGGAGCAGGCCGACCAGCAAGCAGTGCTGTGCGAGAAGCCTGACGGTCTGGTATTGCCCAAGGTCGAGGAAGCGGGCGTGCCGCGCAGCATGACGCTGGGGCTGCCACTATGGCTGATGATCGAGACGCCGCGCGGGGTGCTGGCCGCGCCCGACCTGGCCGCCGAGCAGAGTGTGGCGGGCCTGATCGTGGGGACCAACGACCTGGCCCACGCCCTGCGGACCCGCCCCGCGCCGGGCCGCATGCCGCTACTGCACGCCCTCAGCGCGGTGGTGCTGGCCGCCCGCGCCCACGGCAAATGTGTTCTCGACGCGGTGTACAACGACATTCACGACGCCGAGGGTTTCGAGCGCGAGTGCGTTCAGGGCCGCGATTTGGGTTTCGACGGCAAGACGCTGATTCATCCGTCGCAGGTGGCCGTCGCCCAGCGCGTCTACGGCGTCAGTGAGGCGGAAGTGCAGGCGGCCCGCGAACTGCTCAGCGCCTGGGAAACGGGCCGCGCCGAGGGCAAAAGCCTGATCACACTGCGCGGGCAGATGGTGGAGGCCATGCACGTCGAGGAGGCGCGGGCGGTGCTGCTGGAGGCGGGAGCCTGAGGCGCTGGGCTGAGTTGGTGTTGTCTGGTCAGGACGCCCGCCCCCGCCCCCGGCGCTAGACTCCCGGCATGGTCTCCAGCGCTCCCAGCCTCACCATTGCCTTCATCGCGGGGCTGATCTCGTTTCTGTCGCCGTGTGTGCTGCCGCTGGTGCCGAGCTACCTGGGCGTCATCGGCGGCAAGGCCCCCATCACGCGGGCGCTGGGCTTCATCCTGGGCTTCGGCCTGGTGTTCGTGGCGCTGGGGGCCACCGCCAGTGGCCTCGGCTCGCTGCTCGACGCTTACCGCTTCACCTTATCTCGGCTGGCCGGGGTGCTGATCATCTTTTTCGGGCTGGTCATGCTGGGAGTCATCCGGCTGCCGTTCATGATGCGCGACACCCGTGAACTGTCGGCGGCGGACCAGTACGGCCCGGTGGCGCTGGGTGCAGCCTTCGCTTTCGGCTGGAGTCCCTGCCTGGGGCCGGTGCTGGGCAGCATTCTGGGTCTGGCCGCCAGCACCCGCAGTCTGGGTCAGGGCGTGGGCCTGCTGCTGGTCTACACCCTGGGCCTGGCCGTGCCGTTCCTGCTCTCGGCGCTGCTGTGGGAGCGGTTCAACCTGCGCCGCCTCAACAAGTACGCCGGAATCTTCGAGAAAATCGGCGGGGCGATTCTGGTGGCGCTCGGCCTGCTGATGGTCACTGGGCGCTTCACGCTGCTGGCGAGCTGGGCCTTCTCGGTGATGCCGAGCTGGCTGCGGCTCTGAGCATGGCTGAACACTACGCCGTGCAACTTCGCCGCGCCTGGCTGCGGCTGGGCCGCGAGATCATTCTGCGCGGCGTCGATCTGGACATCGCGGCGGGCGAGGGGGTGACCCTGCTCGGCGAGAACGGCGCGGGCAAAACCACCCTGCTGCGGCTGCTCTCATCCAGCCTGCGACTGACGCGCGGCGAGGGGCGCATTCACGGCTTTGATGTGCAGGATGGCCGCTCGGTGCGCGAGTACGTGCATCTGATGCCGGTGGAGGGCGGCGCATACCCCGATCTGACCGCCGCTGAGAACCTGAACTTCGCCCTCCAGATGCACCGTTTGAAGGGCGACACCGGGGCGGCCCTGCGGCGGGTAGGCCTGGAGGGGGCCGCCGAGCGCCGGGTGAGGTTTCTGTCGGCGGGCATGCGCAAGCGCCTCAATCTGGCCCGGTTGTCACTGCTGGCCCGCCCGCTGACACTGGTGGACGAGCCGTTCGCCAACCTCGACGCGGCGGGGCGGCAACTGGCGCTGCAGATGCTCTCGGAAGTGACGGGCCAGGGCCGCACCCTGATCCTGGCGGCCCATGAACCCGAGCTGGCCGCGCAGGTCACAAACCGCGCCCTGCACCTGCGCGCCGGAACCCTGACGGAGCAGCGGTGAACCAGGGCTGGCAGCAAATTCTGACGATTGCCCGCAAGGACGCCCGGCTGGCGGGCCGCACCCGCGACACCCTGCTCGCCACCGCCTTCTACGCCGCGCTGGTGCTGCTCGTGCTGGGGCTGGCGCTGGGGCCGGACGATGCCCGCCTGAAACCCGCCGCTGCCGGGGCGGTGTGGGCCTCTCTGGCACTGTCGTCGGCCATCGCCTCGGGCCGCGCTTTCGCCCAGGAGCAGGAGGCGGGGGCGCTGGAGCAACTGACCCTCTATCCGGGGCCACACGGCGCGTTGTATCTGGGCAAGTGGCTGGGAAGCTGGTTGCAACTGCTCGTGTTGGCGCTGCTGGTGCTGCCGCTGGGACTGTTGCTGTTCGGCGCAGCGGGGGGTGGTCAGGCGCTGCCCTGGCCCGCGCTGGGGTTGGTGGCGGTGCTGGGCGTGACCGGGCTGTCGGCCAGCAGCACCTTCTACGCCGCCATCACCGTCAATCTGCGCGCCCGCGAGGCCCTGCTGCCCGCCCTGGCCTTTCCGCTGCTGGTGCCGGTGGTGCTGTCCACCGTCAAGGCCACCAGCCTGCTGATCGGCGGCGGCTGGAGCAGCGAGGTGGCCGCCTGGCTGAGCTTCCTGGCAGTGTTCGACGTGGGCACGTTGATCGTCTGCACGCTGCTGTTTCCGTTCGCAGTGGAGTGAGCGCTCCTCACTTCCGCTTTCCTTACTTCTGCGCCACCAGCACCACGGCCCGCCCGTCGTGGTCGTCGGTGGTGAGGGTCGGGGTGTTGAGGGCGTTGTCCAGGTTGAGCGTGCCGAGGCGCTTGAAGGTGCCTGCCGCCGTCAGTCTGGTGCTGACATCGTCACGGGCCACCTTGAACGAATCGTAAGGGTGGTGAAGGGCCGAGATCACCTCGAAGTCCTCGCGGCTGAATGCCCCGGTCCACAGGTAGCCGCCCTCCACCACCGCCGGGCCGAAGACGCGCCCGTGGTTGTTGGCGCGCCACCATGCGCCGTCGCTGAACGCCTCGCCGCTGCCGCCGGGCTGCTGCCCATAGAGCTGCGTGCCGATCAGGCCCTGGTAGCCGGTGCTGTGGCCGCTCCTGGCCGGGTAGCCTGCCGCGCTCATGGCGGCACTCAGCCGGGCCACCGCTTCCTGGGGGGTGCGGGCCAGCGGATCGAGCAGCACCACGTTGATGGGTTCGCGCAGGGCGTGATTGTCAAGCTGGTAACCGAGCCAGCGGGCAGGCTGGCCATCGGGGTCAATCATCCATTTGCCGATGGGTCCGTAGGTGGTGCCCACGGCGTCGGTGCTGCTGGTCACCACCTCGGCGCTGATCGGTGCGACGGTGGCCGCGCGAATTGGGGGGAAGGCCGAGATGCTCACCAGCGCAGCGCCCACGCAGACGGCAGGCCATAAACGACGAATCAAATGAACCTCCGCAAGAACTGTTCCGGCTGGCCTGTCCTGACTGGGGGGAGCAGGTCTGATTGATCTGCCCACGCTTCTTACCGCAGCGGGGCACTTACCGCCAGGGCTGACACCAGGGCCGTTTCTGAGACTCTCATCTTGCCACGTCGCCGGGGGGCGAAACGTGAAAGAGCGGGTAGCGAATTCCGGCCCAATCTGATTGGCATCCTGACAGGGTCTGCCAGGGGAAGGCGGCCTGGCCCGGCAGACGCCCCCGCTGCCTGGAAGCGGGCCGAAACGGGGACACTCGCACTTGTCGGCTGGACCAGAAAACGCCATGCTGAGGGCACGTTCTCGGCTGGACCCGACGTGTGCCTTTCCGCGCTTCCCAGCGCTTCCCTAACGTCTTTTGCCCAGCCGCACCTCTCCCCGCCTTTCCGCACTCTGGAGGCCCCATGCCCATCCTGAAAGACCGCCTCACTCCGGCCATCGGCGCTCTCACCCTGGTTCTGCTGCTGGCCGGGCTGTGGCTGAGCCTCACCGCACCCGCCGACGTGAACCAGGGCCTGCTGGTGCGGCTGATGTTCGTGCACGTGCCCACCGCCTGGCTGAGCTACCTGGCCTACGGCGGCACTGGCCTGTTCGGGCTGCTGTACCTGGTGACCCGCCAGCGAAGATACGACCGCCTGGCCATGAGCAGCGGCGAGATCGGGGTGCTGTTCACGGTGGCGACCATCGTGGGCGGGATGCTGTGGGCCAAGCCCACCTGGGGCACCTACTGGGTCTGGGACGCCCGGCTGACGACCACTGCCCTGTCGCTGGTCGTGTACGGTGCTTACCTGCTGGTGCGCGGCCTGATCGACGACCCCGAGCGCCGCGCCCGCATTTCCGCCGTCATCGGCGTGGTGGGCACCCTCTACATTCCGGTCAATTACATGGCGGTGGAGTGGTGGCGCGGTGTGCACCAGACCCAGACCCTCAAGCTGCTGGGCGGCATGAACTGGGGCGCGGCCCCGGTCTACGGCATTGCGCTCACCGTCATGACGGTGGCCTTTACCGTGTTGTACGTCTATCTGCTGCGGGTGCGCGGCATTCTGGCTGTCCGCCAGGAGCGGCGCGAGGAGCGCGAGTTCGAGCTGCCCGAGCCGCAGGGCGCGGCCCTGAAGACCGCCGAGGTGCGCCGTGGATAAGTATTCCGGGTACGTCATCGTCACCTACATCGTCACCTTCGTCATTCTGATCAGCTACCTGGTCTGGGTGTGGCTGCGGCTGCGCCAGGAAGACCGGGAATTATGACCACGCCTGTATCTCAGCTTCCGCAGGCCCGGCGGCGCAGGAAGAATCCGCTGCCGTACCTGCTGGCGGGCGCGGTGCTCGTCGGCCTGCTGGCCTACATCATCTTCGGCAACCTGGCCCAGAGCATCGAGTATTTCGTGACGCCCACCGAGTACCAGGCCGAGAAAGCCAGCTTGCAGGGCCGCACCGTCCGCATCGGCGGGCTGGTCAAGGCCGTGAAGTATGACCGCCAGACACTCGATCTGCACTTCAACGTCACCGACGGCGGCGCGACTTTCCCGGTGATCTACCAGGGCGCGGTGTCGGACCTCTTCAAGGAGAATCAGGGTGTGGTGGTGCGCGGCGTCTTCAATGCCCAGAACGTCTTTCAGGCCAATGAACTGATCGTCAAGCACAGCGAGGAATACCGCGTGCCCCGCAGCCAGAGTGAACTCAAGGACATGCTCAGGAATGCCAAAGACGCCAACGCCGAAGGGCAGTAACCTAAAGGTGACGCTACGATGCTCAATCTGATTTCTTTTTCGGCCAGTCCGCTCGCCGCGCTGGGGCAAATCGGGATGCTGCTGGCACTGGCCTTTACCCTGGCGGGGCTGTGGCTCTCGGTGCTGGGCGGTCTCAGAAGCGACCCGCGCAGCACCGAGGCGGCCCGCCGCAGCGTCTGGGCCGTATTCGCCTTCGTCAGCCTGGCGATTCTGGCGCTGCTGGCCGCCCTGCTGCGCGACGACTTCTCGGTGCGTTACGTGGCCGAGCATTCCATGACCACCTCGCCCACCTGGGTCAAGGTGACTTCTCTGTGGGGAGCGCTGGAAGGCAGCATCCTGCTGTGGACCTGGCTGCTCTCGGCCTATGCCTTCATTCTCAGCCTGACCCTGCGGCGCGACGCTCTGCGGCCCTGGGCGCTGGGAGCCATGTTCGTCTCGCTCCTGTTTTTCGTGGGCGTGGTGGTGGGCGTGGCCTCGCCGTTTACTCCGCTGGCGCAGATTCCGGTGCAGGGACAGGGACCGAATCCGGCGCTGCAAAACCACTGGATGATGGCAGTGCATCCGGTCTTGCTCTACCTGGGCTTCGTGGGCCTGAGTGTGCCGTTCGCCTACGCGGTGGCCGCCCTAATCACCGGGCGGCTCTCTGATCACTGGCTGAGCGTGACCCGCCGCTGGACCCTGATGGCCTGGATGTTTCTGACCGCTGCCATCGTCGCGGGCGGCTGGTGGAGCTACGAAACGCTCGGCTGGGGCGGCTACTGGGCCTGGGATCCGGTCGAAAACGCCAGCTTCATTCCCTGGCTGCTGACCACCGCTTTCCTGCACAGCATCCAGATTCAGGAAAAGCGCAACCTGCTCAGAGGCTGGAACGTCTGGCTGATCGTGCTGGCCTACGCCTCCACCGTGCTGGGCACCTTCCTCAACCGCAGCGGCATCGTGCAGAGCGTGCACGCCTTTGCGGGCGGGCCAGTCGGTCCCGTGTTCCTGGGTTTCCTGGCGCTGCTGCTGGTCGGCGGCGTGGCCCTGACCGCCTGGCGTACCCCCAGGCTGCGCGACCTGGGCGAAGCCCCCGCGCCGCTGAGCCGCGAAGCCGCTTTTCTGGCGGGCAACTGGCTGTTTCTGGTGTTCAGCGCGGTGGTGCTGCTCGGCACCCTCTTTCCGGTCATCGTGGAAGCCGTGACGGGCCGCAAGAACAGTATCGGCGCGCCGTTTTTCAACACCTTTGCCGTGCCGCTGGGCCTGGGCCTGCTGCTGCTGATGGGCGTGGGACCGATGTTGCCCTGGCGTCGGGCTGACGGTGAGGGCCTGCTGAAAGCTCTGCGGCTGCCGGGCGGATCGGGCGTGCTGGCGGCACTGGTCGCCTTCGGGTTGGGCGTTCGCAGCGTGGCCGTGCTGCTGACCCTGGCGCTGTGCGTCTACAACGTCGTCGGCCTCGCCACCCTGACCTTCCGGGCGGCGCGGCAACGCGGCAGTGTCGCGGCCCTGCTGAGTGAGCAGCCCCGCCGCTACGGTGCGTACACCGCCCACCTCGGCCTGGTCGTGCTGGCGCTGGGGCTGGCCTTCTCGGGAGCCTACAAGCAGAGCGGCGAAACCACCCTCAACCTCGGCCAGGACAAGCAGGTGCTGGGCGATACCCTGCGGCTGGAAAGTCTGCGGCAGGCCAACTACGCCTACGGATCGAGTGCCATCGCCCAGATTCGGGTGGACGGCACCCTCTCGACGCCGCGCATGAACGTCTATGCCCAGGACCCCGGCACCACGTTCCCCACCCCTGCCGTGCGCTACAGCGTGCTGGGCGACACCTATCTGGTGACCACCACCATTGATCCGAAAGGCCAGTGGGCCAGCATCCGTCTTATCAAGTCGCCGCTGGTGTCGTGGATCTGGGTGGGCACCCTCATCATCGTGCTGGGTGCAGGTGTCACGCTGCTGGCTCCGGCCCGGCCCGCCGTGCGGAAAGTGACCGGCGGCGCGGTGGCGGCAGACTGAGGATAGGTTCGCCAAGCTCACCTCCTCCCCAACCCTGTCCCACAAAGACGGAGGGGAGCTCAAAGTGAAGTCCCTGTTTTTTCTCTCCCTCTTCAGGGGGGAGATATCCCGAAGGGACAGAGGGGGTGGTGGGCAGCGCGAACTTCTCTCCCTCAACCGCAACTGTTAAGGAGTTTCATGACCAAACTCAAACCAACTTCTCCCTGGCGGCGCTTCGTCGCTCCGGCCCTGGCCTTCGTGCTGGTGGCGGCACTGGGTGTCGCCCTGCTCAGGCCCAAGGACACCTCCAGCGGCACGGGTGATCCGCTGCTGGGCCAGATTGCGCCGACTTTCGCACTCAAGACGCTCGACGGCGGCACGCTCAGCTCGGCGCAACTCAAGGGCCAGCCGCTGGTGCTCAACTTCTGGGCCTCGTGGTGCGTGCCGTGCCGCGACGAAGCGCCGCTGCTGCGCGAGGTCAGCGAGAAGCAGAGTGCGGGCGGCCTCAAGGTGGTGGGCGTGCTGTTTCAGGACCCTGACCTCAAGCGGATGCGCAGCTTCATCGCCGACTATGGCCTGGCCTACCCCAACCTGCTCGACAGCGACCTCAAAACGTCCATCAACTACGGCATTACCGGCGTGCCGGAAACCTTTTTTATCGGTGCGGACGGCGTGATTAAGTCGGTGGACCGGGGTGGTCTGACCCGCGAGCGGCTCTCGGCGGGCCTGAAAACCATTGGGGTGACGTT
Organism: Deinococcus rubellus; assembly: GCF_025244745.1. Classification (NCBI taxonomy): domain Bacteria; kingdom Thermotogati; phylum Deinococcota; class Deinococci; order Deinococcales; family Deinococcaceae; genus Deinococcus; species Deinococcus rubellus. The sequence goes on along the minus strand of NZ_CP104213.1, from coordinate 3,032,191 downwards.
CTAAGTGCGGCGTCGGCTCCTCTGGTGGTTCTCAATGGTGCTGCTCAGTGCTTCGGCACTGGCCGCCCCCCTGACCCCAACCACACTGACCCCAGCCCAGCAGGCGCAGATCTCACGCATCGGCAACAGCATCCGCTGCCCGATCTGCCGTGACGTGCTGCCGATTACCGAGAGCGGCAACGAGATCAGCCAGCAGATGCTCGCCGAGATCAGCGCCCAGACCCGGGCCGGGCAGACCGACACCCAGATCTACGCCTACTTCCGCGAGCGCTACGGCCAGCGGGTGCTACTCAGGCCGTCGAGCGACTGGGCCGGAACCTTGCTGTGGGCCTCGCCGGTGCTGGCGCTGCTGCTGGGCGGTGGGGCGCTGGCAGGGTATCTGCGCGGCGGGCGGCGGGCGGGTGTGTCGGCCCCGAATCCCAGGCCCGGAGACTCCAGCGTTCAGGAACCTGGCATCCAGCACTCCAGCGCCCATGAACCCAGCGCCGAGGAACCCGAAGACCCCTATCTGGCCGAGATCCGCGCCAATGTTCGGGCGGCCCGTGAGCAGCGGGAGGGGACGTGAGCGTCCTGCTGGTGGTCCTGCTGGCGCTGCTGGCCACCGCTGCGCTGCTGGCGGTCATCTCGCCCCTGCGCCGCAACGCTGCCGCCGCCCCCCTCGATCCTGACGCCGCCGAGCGCCTGCATCTGGAAGCCGAGCGCGACGCCCTGATGACCCAACTGGTGGGTCTGAGCGACGAATCGCGCCGCCCGGACCTGGAAAACCGCGCCGCCCGCAATTTGCGCGCCCTCGACGGCCTGCCGCCGCCGCCTGGACGCGGCGGAACCTGGCTGCCTGCCGCCACCGGCGTGGTGCTGGCCCTGCTGGTCGTCGGCGTGGGGGCCGTGACCTTCGTGCCGCAGTGGCAACTGGCGGCGCTCGATTCGGGCGAACGCCTGGCGGTCAAGGACGCCGTCAGCTTGCCGGGCTTGCAGGCGCAGGCGCAGCGCAGCGGCGACAAGGCCGACTACCTGGCCTGGGGCGACGCGGCCTTCAGCGCCAGCGTGTACGACCAGGCCAGCGCCGCCTACGCCAGCACCCTCAAGCTTGATCCCAGGCAGCCCAAAGCGCTGCGGCGGCTGGGCATCATGCTGCTGAGCGGCCAGGGCCGGGCGGCTCCCAAAAGTGAGCAGCAGGCATCGCAGGCGTTTTTGCTGGTCCGCACCGCCGCCCAGCTCGCGCCCAATGATCCGGAAAGTCAGCTTCTGCTCGGCTACGCCCTCAACAACTTCGGTGAGAACAAGCTGGCGCTGGCCGCGCTGGAGCGCTACCGCAACCTCGACCCCACGGGCCGCGACGCCGACGACCTGATCGCCACCCTGCGGGCCAGCAGCGCCCAGACCGATCCGGCCTCCAGGGTGTACGCCGCCAACTGCGCCAGTTGTCACGGCGCGAGTGGGCGCGGCGGCATCGGCCCCAACCTCCACGAGAGCCGTCTGGGCCGCGCCGAGTTGCAGTCGGTGATTCAAAACGGCAAAGGCTCGATGCCCGCCTTCCCCAACATCAGGGGCGCGGAACTGTCGGCGCTGCTGACCCGGCTCGAGGAGTGGGAGAAATGAGGTGCGCAGCCGGTTCCCGTTCTCTGCCTGCCGCGCGGCCCTGATGCCCACCCGCCGTCAGGTGCTGGAAAAATGGTGGCTGCTGCCTGTGGGCGCGACGGTGGGCGTGTTCGGCTACATGGGTTACTACGCCAGCCGCGTGACCTTCGGCAAAGAAAAGCCGGGAGCGCCCGCGTTTGTGGCCGGGACAGCCGTTCGCGTCGCGGCATTGAGCGATCTGGGCCGGGAGTGGGCGCAGCAGGAATTCACCTACGATAGGCGGCCCTGCCTGGTGATGCACTTGCCCGCCGCCACCTCTGGCAGTCTGAACGTCGGTGGACAGCACTACGCCGCCTTCAGCCGAACCTGTACCCATCTGGGCTGCACCGTCAACCTGGTCAAAGACCCGGAAGTGCTGGCCTTCAGCTTCAGCTACCGCCCGCCTGACGGTGAGCCGAAGCTGGGCTGCCCGTGCCACTTCAGCGTGTTCGATCCACTGCAAGCGGGTGAGGCGGTGTTCGGCAAGGCCCGCGCGCCGCTCCCCCGCGTGCGGCTGGAAGTGCGCGGCGCAGCGTTGTGGGCGACGGGCATCGAGGCGGCCCCGGCGGTCGGCACCTGACCTGCACGGCAGACGCTCGCTAGACTGTTCAGCATGCCCAGTTGGACTGTCCGGCCCGCCAGCCCTGCCGATTTGCTTCTCTGTGCGGGCATTCTGGAGGCCACCGCCCGTGACCGGCAGGCGCGCGGTGAGGCGCTGTGGCCGCCCTTATCGCTCACCGCCGAGCGCCTGACCCGGCAGTATCCGCCGGAGAGCTTCCGCCTCGGCTGGCTGGAGGATCAGGCGGCGGCCACCATGATTCTGCTCGGTACTGACCCCGATTTCTGGCCGGATGCCGCGCCGGAAGAAGCGCTGTATCTGCACAAGCTGGGTGTGCTGCCCGGGTTCCAGGGGCAGGGACTGGCCCGCCGGATGCTCGACGACGCTGTGCGTGAGGCGCGGGAGAGGGACCGTTTATTTTTACGGCTGGATACCGCCTGGAACCGGCCAAAGCTGCGCGCTATCTACGACGCTTTCGGCTTCGAGGTGCGCGGCCGCAAAACGGTGCACGGCTACGACGTGGTGTTGTACGAACTCAGGGTGTAGATGCCCAGCGCTCAGTTGGGCACCGGGGTATCGCGGCCCAGCAGAATGGTGATGTCGGCTCCCTGTGCGCCGCCCGCCGGTTGCACCTGGCCGTAGCCCAGATCGGCCTTGAGGGTGCTCAGCGCCGCGCTCGCCTCGCCTGCGATGAAGGTGGTCGGGGCGCTGACCCGCTGCAAATTGGCGATCCAGACATTGCTGTAGCCGTCCGAGATCAGCTTGTTTTGCAGGGCGCGTGCGGCCCCCGCCGGAGCGTCGATGTTGGCAATCGCCACACTGCGGCTCCTGGGATCATTCGGGTCGCTGAACGACTTGGCGACCAGCTCACGAATCCCGCTGCGGTCCGGCGTCCAGGTACCGGACGGGCCGAAATTGCCGGGCAGGGTCTGGGTATTGATCTTGGGGCCGCCCAGCAGCGCACCGAGAACCTGCGCCACCACGTCCCGGCTGAGATCGGTCTTGGTGTTGCGGTCCAGGGCACTCACCACGCCCGGCCAGCGCCAGATATTCAGCGGGCTGGTCAGCTTGTGGCCCAGCGCCTGAAAGTAAAGCTGCTGGCGCGTGACCCGGCCAATGTCGCCCAGGTTGTCGTGGCGAAAGCGCAGGAAACCCTCCACCTGCGCGCCGCTGAGGTGCTGCATGCCGGGTTGCAGATCGACGTGCAGATGTCCGGCATTGTCGTCGTACTTCATGCGCTCCGGCACGTCGAGGCTCACGCCGCCGGAAGCGTTGGTAAGGTCGCGCAGGGCGTTGAGGCTCAGCAGGGCGTAACCGTCAATCGGCACGCCGGTCAGGTTCTGCACCGCTTTGACCAGCGTTTCAGGGCCACCACGCGGATTGGAAGCGTTGATCTTGCCGTACCCCGCTTTGTCAGGGTTGGGGGCAGGAATATTGACCCAGGTGTCGCGCGGAATGCTCAGGATCTCGACCTGGCCGCCCGCCCGGAGCTGCGCCAGTACGATGGTGTCGGTCAGGCCGCTGTAATCTTCCGGCTTGGCCGGGTAAGGCCAGACCGCAGCAGTCTCGTCATAATTGGGAGTTGCGCCCGCCAGCAACAGATTGACGGGGCGCTCAGGAGTGCGGGGAAACGCGCCGTACTTCGACAGCGCGGGAAGGGCAGGAGAGATCAGGGCCAGCAAGCCCGCCAGGGCCAGCAGCAAAAGGATACGAACGGCCATCAAGCGTCAATCTAGCAGCCGCCGGGTGAGGAACCGCTGATCTGGCAAGCATCTTCTGCGCTCCGCGTTACTTCTGCACGATCCACTTGTCGAGCAGCTTCTGGTATTCGCCGTCTTTTTTCATGCGGGCCAGCGTCTTGTCGGCGGCGGCGGCCAGATCACTGCCCTTTTTAAACACCGCGCCGTAATCCTCGGCCACCAGTTCCTTGCCTGCCTGATCGAACTGCCCCGGCAGACGCTTCTTGAGATCGGTCACGGTGGGCGCGTCGCCGATGAGGGCCGCGATGCGCCCGGCCTGCACGTCGGCCAGCCCCGCCGCGAAGTCGTCGTATACCTTGAGGACAGCTCCCTTGGGCTTGAGGCTGTCGTTGGCCGCAAACTGTCCGGTGGTGTTGGCCTGCACACCGATGGTCTTGCCCTTGATGTCGGCGGGCCAGGCAAACTTGCCGGGGTTGCCCGCCTTGACGATAAAGACCTGGGCCGAGCGGTAATACGGACTGCTGAAGCTCACGACCTTGGCCCGCTCGGGGTAATAGTGATGCCGCTGATGGCCATGTCCACCCGCCCGGAGGTCACCGACTGCGGCATCAAAGCCCCGAAGCCCACCGCCTGAATCTGGAGCTTGACGCCGAGGTCCTTGGCGATGGCCCCAGCGATGTCGATGTCGAAGCCCTGAATGCTGCCGTCGGTGCCCTTGAACTCGAACGGCTGGAAGGTGGGATCGGTGCCCAGCACCAGCACGCCTTTCTTCTTCACGTCGGCCACGCTGGCGGCGAGCGTCGCGGAAACGACCAGCAGCGAGGACAGGATGAGCGCAAAACGGTTCATGCTCCGCAGGATACTGCGTGGAAGACTGCTGGAATGCGCTGGCCCGGCTCCGCCGATTTCGTGCATCTGGACCCTGTGGCCGACCCGCTGACGTGGACCCGGCCCGGCCTGGTGCAGTTCTTTAACCTGGAATGTCCCGGCTGCGTGTCGCGCCGCATTCCGTTCATGAAACGTCTGCACGCTGAGTTCGGCACGTCGGTCAATCTCCTGGCAATTCATACCAGCCGGGGCCACCGCCTGTACCCGCGCGGGCAGGTCAAGCCGCAACTGATTCACTTTGCCCGTGACTACGCCAGATTGCCGTTCCCGGTGGCCCTCGATCTGGACGGCTCAGTGGCCGAACACTGGCAGACCGAGGGCACGCCGCACTGGCTGGCCTTCGCGCCGGGCGGCGAACTGCTGCGCAGCGTCTACGGCTCGCAGGAGGGCGCACAGACGCGGCTGGAATACCTGCTCTCGGAGTGGGTCGGCTGAGCCAGTGGCGCTTTACTCGCCCTGCCAAGCCTCGCCCACCGGCTGCTGCTGCGTCACGCAGTGAAATGAGCCGCCGCCCTCGATGATCTGGCGGCTGGGCAGGCCGATGACCTCGCGGCCCGGAAACAAGGGCCGGAGCGCTTCGAGCGCCGCTTTGTCGTTGGCGTCGTGATACTGCGGCACCACCACGAAGCCGTTGCCGATATAGAAGTTGGCGTAGGTGGGCGGCAAGCGTCCCTCAGCCCCTTCCAGCCGGGCGGCGGGCAGTGGCAACTCCACGACCCTGAAGGGCTGGCCGTCAAGGTCGGTCATCTCTCTCAGTGCCGCCAGATTCCGCTGCATCACGGCGAAGTTGGCGTCCTGGGAGTCGTCCGCCACGCTGGTCACGATGGTGCTTTCGTTTACGAAGCGGGTGATGGTGTCGATGTGGCCGTCGGTGTGGTCGTTTTCCAGACCGCCGCCGAGCCACAGCAGTTTTTTGAGGCCGAGTGTTTCCTTCAGCAGCGCTGCGTAGTCCGCTTCGGTCATACCGGGATTGCGGGTGTCGGTCAGGAAGCACGAGCGGGTGGTGAGGCCCACGCCCGCGCCGTTGACTTCCAGGCCGCCGCCCTCGAGCACCTCGGGCCGGTCCCAGTGTGCCAGGCCGAGCGCCCCCGCCACGTATTCCGGCACTTGGTTGTCGTGCTCGTATTCGAACTTGCCGCCCCAGGCATTGAAGCGCCAGTTGACGAGCGAGAGCTGCTTGCCGCGCGTCACGAAGATCGGGCCGCTGTCGCGCAGCCACACGTCGTCGAGTGCCTGACGGTGCAGCGTGATGGGGAAGGGGGTGACGTCTGCGCCGGAGAGCCGCGTCCTGGCGTCCAGTTCGCTTTCCTCGCCTCGCACCAGCAGTTGCACCGGCTCGAAGTGGGCGATGGTGCGCACGAGCTGGGCAAACTCGTCGCGCACGCCCGTCAGATGGCCGAACCACAGCTCGTCGTCGGCGGGCCAGCCCAGCCAGGTGGCGGCGTGGGGGGCCCACTCGGGCGGCATGGCGAAGCCCAGCGCGTGCGGGGTGGGGTCAGTGGGGGAGAAGTGCGGCATGGTTGCCAGTTTAGCGGAGGCCGTCCAGTCGCAGCAGCCCAGTCGCAGCAGTCTGGCTGGGGCCCGCGCTAGCATGGATTCATGCAGCGCGACGAAGCCCACGCCTTGATGACCCAGTTCACGCCCTCCGAATCGCTGCGGCGGCACATGCTCAACGTGGAGGCGGCCATGCGCTTTTATGCCCGCGAGTGGCAGGAAGACGAGGAGCAGTACGCCGTGACTGGCCTGCTGCACGATTTCGACTACGAGCAGTACCCCGGCGAGCATCCCTTCTGGGGCGTGAAGTACCTGCGCGAGCACACCGACGTGGGTGAGGACGTATTGACGGCCATCCTCGGCCACGCGACCTACAGCGGCGTGGCCCGCGAAACCAGACTGGCCCAGACGCTGTTCGCGGTGGACGAACTCACCGGTCTGGTGCAGGCCGCCGCACTGGTCCGTCCCGACAGGGACGTGAGACAGGTCGAACTCTCCAGCTTGAAAAAGCGCTTCAAGAACAAGGCGTTCGCGGGCGGCGTCAACCGCGAGGAAGTCGTGCAGGGCGCGGCGGAACTCGGCGTCGATCTCGACACCCACATGGCGAACGTGCTCAGGGCGATGGGGGAGATGTCGGACTGATCGGCCTTCACCCGGCAGCGACCTCTTAGACTGCAAAGATGACGACGCCCATCCTGAAAGCCCTCATCTTCGACTTCGATGGCACCATCCTCGACACTGAGACACATGAATTTCGCCGCTGGGAAGCGCTTTACCGCGCGCATGGGCGAGAGCTGGCGCTGGCCGACTGGCAGCAGGGCATCGGCACCTGGGACGCCTTCGACCCCTGGCTGGGCCTGCCGGATGAGGTGCAGGCGCGGCAAACCGAGGTTCACGCTGAGCTGCGCGGGCAGATTCACGCCGACATTGAGGCGTCCGACTTGCGGCCCGGTGTGCGGGCAGTGCTGGAGGAGGCCCGTGCCTCGGGGCTGAGGCTGGCACTGGCGACCAGCAGTGACAGTCAATGGGTCACGCGTTGGCTGGAGCAACATGGCCTGCTGGCCTGGTTCGAGGTGCTGGCGACGCGCGGTGACGTGGCCCGCGTCAAGCCCGACCCGGAACTCTACGCGCTGGCGGTTTCCCGCCTGGGCCTGCGTCACGAGGAGTGCCTGGCCGTCGAGGACAGCTTCAACGGGGCGACGGCGGCGCTGGCGGCGGGGGTCGGCGTGGTGGTGGTGCCCAACGAGGTCACGGCCAGTCAGCCTTTCCCACCGAACTGGCCGCGTCTGGAAGAATTCACGACGCTGGGCGCTCTGCTGGAGAGTGCCGGGTTCGCTGCGCCCATCTGAACCCGACTGGGACGGCGGCGCTACTCCACCGCCACCCGCTCCACCCGCTCGCCCAGGCCAGTCAGTACCTCGTAGTCCACCGTCTCGCCCCAGGCGGCCACGTCGCTGAGCGTCACCGGCCCGTCGCTCCAGACCTCTACCCAGTCGCTTGGCTTCACGTCCAGGCCGCTGACATCCAGCATGAACTGGTCCATGCAGATGCGGCCCCGCACCGGGCGCATCTGTCCCCCTACGGTGCAGTGGGCTTTTAAGGTGGCGTTACGCGGGTAGCCGTCGGCGTACCCGAACTGCACGGTGGCGATGTCCTGGTCATGCCCTGCGGTATACAGGCCGCCGTAGCTGATCTCTTCCCCGGCGTAGACCCGGTGAACCGAGCCGACGCGGGCCGTGAGACGCAGGGCCGGGCGCAGCGCGAACGAATCGCGCAGGTGCTCCGGCGCGTGGCCGTAGAGCGCCAGGCCGGGGCGGGCCAGCTTCAGAGTGTCCACCGGACCCAGGCCCAGCACGCCGCCGCCGTTGGCCGCGTGGGCCAGCACCGGGGGAAGCTGCGCCAGCACCTCCTGAAACACTTTGAGCTGCTTGTGGGTCGGACTGAGGTCGGGTTCGTCGGCGCGGGCGAAATGGGTGTAGACCCCCTCGAGCATCCCCAGGTCGGCGAGTTGCTGGCCCAGCCGCACGGCCTCAATGGGCCTCGCGCCGCTGCGGTTCATCCCAGTCTCGACTTTCAGGTGAACGCGGGCGTGCCCCGGCAGGGCGGCGACCTCGGCGGCGGTGCTGACACTCAGCCGCACGCCCAGGTCGGCGAGTTCAGCGAACTCCTCCGGCGCGGCGGGGGTCAGCAGCAGCACCGGCTTGCCCGGTTCCAGGGCCATGAGCGCCTGCGCCTCACGCGGCAGGGCCACCGCGAAGCCCCACACGTCGGGCGACTCGCGCAGCGCCCCCACCACCACCTTCAGGCCGTGCCCGTAGGCGTTGGCCTTGACCGGCGCGATCAGCTTCGCGCCTGCCTGCCGGGCGAGCAGGGCGGCGTTGTGTTTCAGGGCAGATACGGAGATCTCGGCGCGGGAGCGGGCCAGCATGCTGCCCAGCATAGAGCAGCGGCGCGGCCCAGTGGCCGCGCCAGATTGGGTCTGGTCCCTCCACGGCAGGCCCGAAAAAGTTAGCCTTGGGAACGTCAGTCCAGAACGGCGGGTGCGTCGTCAGGTCAGGCCATCAGCCGGGTGCGGGGTTCACCGTCAACATGAAAGCGGCGTGTATGCTTTGGCAGAAGTGCGCCTTTCCTCTCAACCCGGCCCCCGCAATACGGCCCCCTCAACCCGGTTCGCGCCGTCTGGCCGCCGCCCGGCCAGCAGCCCGCTCAACGAGACTTTGCTCTTTGGAGACCGCATGCCTGATCAGAATGCCCGATGGTTGACCCGCTTGCCCCGCCTGCGGCTGGGTACGGCCCTGCCTCTTTCTCTCCTGGCCCTTTCCCTGCTGGGCGCACCTGCCCTGGCCCAGACCGGCGGGGTGCTGCCGCTGGCCTCGGTGGGCGAGAAGTGGCCGATTGACATTGAAACCTACATCATCCAGGTGCCTGCCCAGGACGCCAACAAGCCCCTCGGCCTGGAAGTCTACAGCCCGACCCTCAACCTCACCGACTACGTCGACGGGCGCAGAACCAAGGCGGAGGGCTATTTCGGCGACGAGCTGTATCAGAAAAATGTCCAGTTCTCGACCACCTTCACGCTCAGCAGCGCCACCGGGCAGGTCTTTGAGCGCACCTTCGGCATGAACCGCGAGCACACCTGGGAAAGCCTGTGGGCCTCCGGTCTGCCCGCCGGAACCTACACCCTGAAAGTCAACAGCACCGGCGACGGCAAGAACAGCTTCGCCCTGCGGGTGGCCTCGCCCTTCGTGATCGAAACCAGCGACTTCACGGTGAACGCCCGCGACACCGAGCAGCGCGATCTGCTGGTGGCCCGCCTGACGGTGCCCGCCGGGTGGGTCGGCAAGACGCTGAGCGTTACCAATTACGATGTGGACGGCCCCAAAGAGGCCAAGACCTGGGTGGTCGAGCCGGGCAACAAACGCGTTGATTTGCCCAGCAGCGACAACGGCAAGTACGCCACCGTCAAGTTTCCCATCACGCCCGCGCTGGTGGGCGAGTGGACGGTGTATATCAAGGTGCTGCCCACCACCAAGCAGTATTCCAACGCCGTGACCTACAGCTTCAGGCTCGACAACAAGCCCATTCCCGCCCGGATTGGGGGCTTCACGCCGCCCACCAATGCCAAGATCAGCAGTCAGTTGCTGGTCGACGTGGTGGACACCCAGGGCCAGCCGATTGCCGGGGCCAGCTATACGGTGGGCGGCGACAACGTGGTGCGTCCGGTGCTGCCCGGCGGCTACGTGCCGGTGAGCGCCGACGTGCTCAAGGGCAAAGGCAACGTCATTTCGCCGACCGAGCTGCGCTACACGCCCGGCGACGTGAAACTGCGCTTCGTGGCCCGCCCGCCCTACAAACTGCTGGTCGATGTGGTCGACCCCCAGGGCCGCCCGATTCCCGGCGCGAGCTATGTGGAAGCCAATGACAACTCGGTGCGTCCGGTGCTGCCGCCCGGCTACGTTCCGGTGAGCGCCACCGTGATTCAGGGCAGCGGCAATGTCATCTCGCCGACCGAACTGCGCTACAAGCCCGGCGACGTGAAACTGCGCTTCGTGGCCCGGCCCCCCGAGGGCTCGCTGAGCATCGACTCGGTGGCGATTTACGGCAACCAGCGCATTCCGCTGACCGGCGTGCCGTTCACGCTGGGCGGCAAGACCTACAGCACCCCCACCACCCTGCCGCTCCAGCCGGGCGACTACCCGGTGGGGCCGACCCAGATTCCCGGCAGCGGCGTGCGCACCCCGCCGCCCGGTCACGTGGTGGACGGTACGACGGGGCGGGTGACCATCGAGTACACGCCGCGCACCGAGGTCACGCTGCTGACCACCCCGGACGTGCTCAACGCCTGCGACGTGACCCAGCTCACCGCCAGCGCCAAGACCGACTTTCCCTACAAGCTGCCCGCCACCCTCAACCTCAACCTCCCAGCAGGCTGGACCAGCGACTACCCGCTGAGCCTGCGCGGCGATCTGTCGGCCAGCACGCCGCTGCGCCTTAAGGTGCCGGTCCGGGTCTGCCGCACCGACAGCGCTGAGGCGGCCCTCGACCCGGTCAACCTGCGCACCACCGGCCAGGCCAGAGTCCGCAGTCCCGGCGGCTCCAACATCACCCGCAACGTCGAGCAGGGCGCGCGTGCCGGGGTCGCCAAGAGCATCGAGGCCATTGAGGGCGGCTACACCGTGACCTTGCAGATCACCGCCGACAGCACCCTGGAAAATGTCCAGATCACCGATCCGCTGCCCAGCGGTTCGCAGACGCTGGTGCGCGGCCCGGTGACGGTCAACGGCCCCAGCCTCGCCAACCTCTCGCCGCGCGTCGAGGGGGACATCATCACCCTGTCGCGGGTCATTCCCGGCACCTACACCCTCACCTACCAGTTGCTGACCAGCCTGCCCGCCGAGCAGATCCTGACGCCGCCGGATATTCGCTGGTAGTTTCCCTGGCCGCTCGCCTTCCAGACCTGCTCCCCTTGAGGGGCAGGTTTTTTTGCTGCCGCTCCCTACCACGCCCTTGTGTAAGGATTATCAGTCAAACGTCAGCTCAAATACGGTAAACTGAGAGATATGAAACGCCTTGCCCTGCCGTTGTTGTTCGCGCCCCTGCTGTGGGCCTGCGGCACCGCGACAGGCCCGGCGTTGAGCGCGCCACCACTGAGCGCTGGTGAACTGCTGGCCGCGCCGACCAAACTGACCATCGGCGGAGCCAGGCTCAGCGCCGAGGCCGCGCCTGTCCTGAGCGCCCCGTTGCCCTGCTCCGGCAAGAGCTGCGCGGCGAACTTCGTGGTGCCGGTCAAGCTGCGTGCCAGCGGCGACCAGAGCAGTCTCAACCTGTCCAGCTTGAAGGTGACGGGCGTGTACGTGATTACCGAGGGCGGGGTGTGGCGCTCCGGGGTGGCGGCCCAGGATAGCCGCCGCTGCGCTGCTGTGCTGGAGGACACCAACTGCTTGCAGGCGGTGGGGCGCGGCAACGCCGATCTATCGCCGCACGACGCCGTGCAGGTCGTTTTGACCTTCCGTGACCCAGCAGGCCGCAGTTACCAACTGCGCGACAGTAAGGCCATCGTGAGCGGCGGGCATTGATCCGGGACCAGTCAGGATGAGTGCCCCGGATACCGAGCGAGCAGAGCGGGGCGAGCACCGTCGCCTGAAGGCTCCGGACGGCATGGAGCTTTTACTGGCCTTTCCAACGGGCACAGTACTCGTGCCTGGCAGGTGTGGCCGACTGGGTGGCCACCGCGCAACCTGACCGAGGCCGCGAGAGTCGCGCAAGCGGTGGGCAACCTGCACTGGGATTTTGTGGTGAACGGTGAGGTGTTGCTGGTCTTCTGTGACGCGCCGGTGGAACTGCTGCTGACCCGGCTGGGCGTGTCGTTCGAGCGCCAGCCCTCCCCTCTCCCAGCGGCGCTTACGCTCTCAGCGGTGAGCTGACCCACGGCTGGGGTCAGCTCACCGCGTCTGCCTGTGTCTTGGCCTGGAAAGCGGACGCGGCCGATCTTGGAGACCTGACCGATTTCAAGCTGGTTCACAAGTTGCGTGAGGCGATTGTGCAGGTGGGGGCTAACCTGCGCCGCACTGCTGGCCGGAAATGTTGGCCGATCTGCCACCCACCCGTCACTATGCCACCACCTTCAGGGCGGTTGCCACCCTACTGGTCAGGCGGACACGCTGACGGCCTATGTCAGCTCGTGGTTACTGGGGTGCGTGGCTGCCACTGAGCTGATGAAACTCAGCGGTCTGGACCGCCGGTTGTTTCAGACCTGAGACTTGTCAACGTTGCGGACATTCGGCAGATAGAACAGCAGGTCCAGCGAGGGCGGCTTGATGCCCTGGGTCCGCAGCAGGGCGCAGATCTGGGCGGTGTGCCGAACCTCGTGCAACATGACGTGCCACAGCAGGCCGTCCAGTTTGAAGGATTCGGTGGGCGAGTCCTCCACGACCCGTTCCAGATCGGCGTCGGTGAGCGCGGCGAGGGAGGACAGGGTGCTTTGTTCCACCGCCCGCCAGTAGTCCAGCAACTCCGGGAGTGGGAACTTCGCGTAGACGGGACCATTTCCGGCGTCTCTGATGGCGGGAAAGGCGTCCTCGACCGGCGTATCTTGCAGGATGGTGAAGTGGAGCCAGCCGTCCTCCACGCCCGCCGTGTGGGCGACCAGATCCTTGATGCAGTGAAACCGTTCGCCGTCCAGTAAGGGACGCGACAGCACCTCGTCTGGCACCGTCTCCAGTGTGGTCCACAGATCGCGGCGGGCACGCATGAGGTAATCGTAAGTTTCGGGAATGTTCATTATTTTCTCCAGATCGCCCAGTGATTGTCCAGCGCGTTCATTTCCTCTGCCGTGTGTCCGCCTGCCCGCAGCAGGCCCATGATCTGGCCCCGGTGGTGGCTATCGTGGACGATGGTGTGTTGCAGGAAGTGCGCGGGGCTGCTCTGGTAAGTGCCCTCTTCCCAGGGATCAGGAAAGCTGCGTCCCTCGTCCAGCGCAGCATGCACGGCTTTCAGCGCCGCCTCGTCCCCGGCTTTGAAGGCGGCAGCCAGTTCCTGCGTGTCCCGGAGTTCGGTCCCCCTGGTCATGGTGGGTAGCCCCTCGGCGTGTTCCGGTGAGATGTTGGAGAGCCACCCTTGACGGAAGCCTGCCATGTGGGTCAGGTGGTGGCCCACCGTCCAGCCGCCGCGCCCGTCGGACAGGGCGAGGTCGGCTTCGGTGATGGCGTCCAATAGAAAGTCGTTGACACGGCCATTACGGCGAAACGATTCGTGCAGCAGGGTCAGCTCAGTCATGGATGATGGATGCCTCCTAGGAATTTGGCTCTGGCGAACGGACCCGGCGTCATCAGCGGCCCAGCGCCATTTGAACCGTGACCACGTCGCCTTCCGCCAGATTCTCCGCTCGCCTGACGCTGGCCTTGACGGGCAAAATGTACAGCCCGTCTTTGGGAAACAGCGAGGTCGTCCACCCGGTCTGACACATCTGAACCCGGACCGGGATCATGCCCCAGCCGTAAGTGACCAACCGGGCAGCGGCTTTGATGTCCAGGCACTCCGCCGCCGGAACGGTCACGAAGTAGTGGGGAGCCGGGCCTTTCCAGAACCACAGCGGGCCGCTGAACTCAAGGATTGAGGGCATGATTCACCGAAGATTCTCGCATGAGAGTTGAAGAGGCGCGGAGCCAGGGCACCGGCTGGCCGCTCAGGTGTCCGGCAGCGTGTAAGTGAGGGTGTAGTGATGCACACCGCCCGCCCGCTCCAGCCGCAGCTCACCGCTCAGGCCGACGAGTTCCCCGCTGCCGGAATCGGGCACCACCCTGTAAATCAGGCCCTGCTCGCCGCGTTCGCTGATACCTGCGTGATAGAAGGCAAAGTTGCCCCGCCTGCCATTGAGTGTGGCCTGAACGATTTCAATCGCCACGTACACCGCCGAGCCTTCCACGGGCGTCATGAAAGTCAGCATCTCCACCACGCTCTGCCCAGCCAGATCGCCGCTCCAGGCCTTGTCGAGCAGCATTCGCCCGATCTCAGGAACGGTGGGCGGGGGAGCCTCGGCACGGGGCTTGACCGTGAAGGTTCCAGTGGCGATCCACGCCGGGCGCTCAGCGCTCATAGAAGGCAGGCGGTTCAATTCCTAGCGCCCGCAGATACACGTAGCCCTCGCCCCGGTGGTGAATCTCGTTGTCGATACAGTAGATCGCCGCCGCCCAGCCGCTCATCTCGCCCCAGGGCAAGGCGTGTTGCTGGGCATAGAAGGCCGTATCCACCTTGAGAAACTCCCGGTCGATCTGCGCCGTCAGGTCGTCCCAGGCACTCAGGAGTTCGCCCCGGTCCGGTGAAACGCCCCCGCGCCAGTTCGGTTCCGGCCACTCGCCGCTCAGCAGACCCGTCAGGGTCAGAGCGCTGACCTGCTGCATCTCCCAGGCCATCACGCCAAAGGGCCGCATCCCGCCAATAGAAAAGCTGAACAGCTGGTCTTCCGGGAACGCCTCGATCATCCGGCGGGTCAGGCGGCGGTGGCCCTGCCAGTGGGCGAGGAGCTGCTCTGGGGTCACGACGACGGGCTTGGACACGGTCTCGGTCTGGGTCATAGGCTGGCCTCCGCAGTAACTTCCGAAATTGGATCAGGAAGTTCTGTTGACAGCTTAATCCCGATACCCGTCAGGACCTGTCGTGTTTATGTGGCACCATGGGCAGATGTACGACCCCTCCATGCGGGTGCTGACGGTGCTGGAACTCTTGCAGGCCCGCGAACAGGTCACGGGGCCGGAGCTGGCCCGCTGCCTGGAGGTCAGCCCGCGCACGGTGCAGCGCTACGTGGCGCGGCTGCAAGACCTGGGCATTCCGGTGGAGGGTCGCCGGGGCGTGGGCGGCGCGTACCGGCTCAAGCCCGGCTTCCGGCTGCCGCCCCTGATGTTCAGCGGCGAGGAAGCGCTCAGCCTGGCGCTGGGCCTGAAAGCCCTCCAGCACCTGGGTCTCACCTCGCTGACCCCGGCGGCGCAGGGGGCGGGGGCCAAGCTGAGGCGCACCCTGCCCGACGCACTGAGGCAGGAAATGGAGGCGCTGGAAGCCGCCGTGCAACTGGAGGCCTCGGACTGGGTGGTCAGCACCGACGCCGCGCTCCTGGCGACGCTGCTGCGGGCCGTGCGCGAACACAGGGCCGTGCGCTTTGCCTACCACTCGCGCCTCAGCGCAGACTCGCTGCGGGACGTGGACGTGTACCGGGTGGCCCAGTTTGGCGGCGGATGGTACGCGGTGGGCCAGTGCCATGTCCGGCAGGCTTTGCGCTGCTTTCGGCTGGACCGGATGTCGGCCCTCAGTCTGCTGGACGTTTCGTTTGTGCCGCCCGAAGACTTTAACGTGCTCAGCTACCTGCGGTCCAGCCTACCCGCCACGCCTGAAAGCCAGCAGATCAGCGTGTGGCTGGGCCTGCCGATGGGCGAACTGCGCGGGCGGGTCTCCAACTGGGGCACCACCTTGACGGAAGAGGGGAGCGGCACAAGGTTGCAGGCCCAGCGGGAACACCTGGAGGCGTTTGCTGCCATGCTGCTGGGCCTGGGCTGTGAAATCCGGATTGAACAGCCGCCGCAGCTCCATCAGGTGTTCGCAGGACTGGCCCAGCGGTGTCAGGTGCTGGCGGGCACGGGCAAACTCAGTTCGCCAGAAAGCGCTGAACCTCGCCCAGCCCGCCCATGTTGAGCAGCACCCGACCCGACGGCAGATGCAGCAGCGCCGGGGTCGTCTGGATGTGGTGCGCGGCGGTCAAGGCGGTGAACTCGTCGACGTCGTTCTGGCGGTGAACCATGACGATCTGGTCGTCGAATTGGCCCTTGAGCGGCTTGGAGAGCATCATCTTGAGGCGCTCGCAGTTGGGACAGTCGTTCTGGGTCAGCAGCACGAAGGGTTTAGTCAGGGCTTCAGTCATGGCTTACCCGCACGGCCTGACTGGAAGCGTTCAGATCCGGGAACCCGCCCGCCCAGATGGCTTCCACGTCGGCGTCGCTCAGCGTTTCGACCCGCACCTTGCTGTAGCTGCTGCCCTTGGCGCTGAAAAAGTCGTGGGTGGTGCCGCGTGCCTCGATGCCGTTTTGCACCACCGGGTTGATCTCCTCGTCGGGAAAGGGGCGCTCCAGGGCCAGGTTATCGGCCAGCACATTGCAGTTGAAGCGGATGAAGCGCTTGACCTCGCCGGTCAGATTCACACCCGCATAGAGCACGTCGGTGTAAGCGAGTTCGTTCTGGTAAAGGGTTTGCAAGGTCTGGTTGTACCAGGCTTTGGCGTAGGCCTGCTCGGCGGGATTCATCAAATTGAACTTTTCCTGGGCCAGCAGCGCCACATACACGCCGTGCAGCGCTTCATCCAGAATAATCAGGTTAAAGATCTCGCCCGCCGACACCATCCGGCCCTGCCCGGCCATGTAGAGCGGATAGAAAAAGCCGCTGTAAAAGAGGGCCGTCTCCAACATGCACGACACGGCCAGTTTCTTCCACAAGCCCAGATTGGAAATGTCAGGATCAGCAAAGACCCCCTGAATGAAGCTGATTTTGAATTGCAATTGCGGCTGAGTCCTGATCCACTCAAAGACCTCGCGCTCCTCGCTGGTCGACAGGAAGGTTTTGTTCATCAGGCTGTAGCTGCGGGCATGGATATTCTCCATCGTCGCTTGAAACTGGAGCGTGGCCTTTCTGATATGACCCTCGATCAGATCGCTCAGCACCGGCATTCCGATTTCACCTTGCAACGTGTCTAAAGCATTCAGGCCCGCTGAGGCGTGAATATACGTCCAGCGTTCTTCATCACCGAGCGCCTTCCAGGTCAGGGCATCGTTGCTCAGTGGAATTTCTTCAGGAAACCACAGTTGGGAGGTGTACTTTTCGTAAAAGGTAGTCGAAAAGCTGTCTTCAGGTTCAGACCAGTTGGCCGCAGAGAAAGGGGACATGCATGCTCCTTGGATTTTGAATTGAGAATAAGAGAAAAGTCTTAGACCACGCAGCTCAGGCACTCTTCTAGATTGGTTTTCCGCATCCGGGTGTAATACAGCGTCTTGATGCCCAGTCGGTAAGCGTAGAGGTAATAGGCTTGCAGGGCGCGGGTGCTGGTGCTGCTCGGCACGAACAAAGTACAACTGATGCCCTGATCCACGTGCTTTTGCGCGGTGGCCACGGTGTCCAGCACCCGGCGCTGGTCCATGTCGTAGGCTTCCTCGTAGTACCACTCGGTCTCGGGCGATAGGTGCGGCATCGGATAGATGGTGCGGGCCTTGTTGCTGGTGCGGGTTTCCACGCGCTCGGTGATCGGCATGATGCTGGCACTCGCGTGCGACACGTAGCTGATGCTGCCGGTGGGCGCAACCGCCATCACGAACGAGTGGGCCAGGCCGTGCTGCTGAATGTCGCTGACGAGCTGCTGCCAGTCGGCGCGGGTCGGCAGCGCGTGGCCTTCAAACAGCGCCGTGACCTCGGCGGTCTGCGGCACGAAGTCGCGCTCCAGGTACTGGGCAAAATGCTCGCCCGACTGGTAGCGGCTGCCTTCAAACCCCTTGAACACGAAGCCGGTGTCGCGGGCAATCTGCATGCTGGCCTTGCGGGCGTGGTAATGCACCGCCGCGAAGAACACGTCCACGAATTCCAGCGCCTCGGGGCTGCCGTAGATCAGTTCCTTGCCCGCCAGAAACGAGTGCAGGCCCATCGCGCCCAGCCCAATCGAGCGCATCTCGTCGTTGGCCCGCTTGACGGCTGGCACTTCGGTCACGCTGGTCGAGCGGGCCACGTTGTCGAGCAGGCCAATCGCCGCCGTGACCACCCGCCCGATGTCGCCGCTGTGCATGGTCTGTTCGATCACCAGTGATGACAGATTGCACGACACGTCCAGCCCGATGCGGTCCTTGGCTTCCTGGCCGTAGGCGTGAAAGTAGCTGGGCAGGGTCGGCTGCAGGATCTCCGAGCAGAGGTTGCTCATCTTGATGCTGCCGACGTTGGGAACCGGGTTGACGCGGTTGGCGTTGCCCTCGAACAGCAGGTAGGGGTAGCCGCTCTCGCCCTGGGTCACGGCGATGTCTTCGAGCACCCGGCGGGCCGAGACGCGCTTCTTACGGATGTTGGCGTTGTCGGCCAGCGCCTGATAATCGCGGGTCCAGTCGATGTCGCTGAACTCCTGTCCGGTTTCCTTCCACAGCGAGTGCGGGTAAAACTGGAAGATGTCCTCGCCCAGCCGCGCCTTTTCCATAAAAATATCGGGAATGGTCGCGCCGACGCTCAGGGTCTTGAGGCGCGAATCCTCGTCGGAAGCGATTTTCTTGGCGCTCAGCACGTCCAGAAAGTCGGCGTGCATGACGCTGAGGTAAATTGCCCCGGCTCCGGGTCGCTGTCCGGCCTGATCGGCGTAGCGCAGCATGTTGTCGAGCATCTTGGCGACGCCCAGCACGCCCTTGGTGACATTCTGAATGCCGCGCAGACTCTCGCCGCGTGCCCGCAGGTTGCTGACTTCCACCCCGATACCGCCGCCGCCCTTGCTCAGTTCAGCCACAAACGACAGCGTTTTGGTGATGGAATCGAGGTTATCGGTGCAATCTTGGAGGAGAAAGCAGCTCACCAGGCGTCCGGTGTTGGCCTTGCCGGAGTTCATCAGGGTGGGCGTGGCGGGCGTAAAGGTCTGCGTCACCAGGTGGTGAACGAGTTCCAGCGCCTCCTCCAGACTTTCCGAGCGGGCCAGCGCGGTGATCGCCATGCGGTCCTCGTAGCGCTCCAGCCAGCGGCTCCGGTCCGGGGTCATGGTGGCGTACTCGTTGTAAAACTTGCTGGCCCCCATGAACGACTGGAAGCGGAATTTGTAGCTGTAGGCCCGCTCGAATACGGCCCGCACTTCTTCCGGTTTGTAGCGCTCAAACAGCCCGGCATCCCACAAATTGTGCTCGGTCAGGTAACGGATCTTCTCTTTGAGGTCATGAAAAAAGACCGTGTTGGGGTTGACTTTCTCCTGAAAGTAGACTTGCAGGGCGTCTTTGTCATGCTGCGGCTGCACCACGTTTCCGGCGATCACTTTGTTGTTGAGTTCAATCCAGCGTTCCATCAGTTCACGTCCTCCACTGCATTTTTGCCTGCCTGTCTCACACTCTGTGCTCGCTGATCCAGTCGAGGACCCGCACACGGTCTGCGGCGCTGCCCGCTTTATTGACCTTGGCAACCACCGGCACGCCGTACTGCCCGGCGATCACGTCGGCGGCGCGGGCGAAGTTATGACCCCAGTGAAACGAACCGCTCGACACCACCCCGCACAGGCGTGCGGCCCGCTGCTGCATGAACGCCTGGGTGCTGACGGGCACGCCCCCGGTGCCGAAGGTGTAGGTCAGCAGTAGATAATCCTCATCGGGCAGGGTGTGCGCCTCCCGCACGTCGAACAGCGGAGCGCCGCCGAGTTGCCGCGCCAGATCCTGGGCGAAGCGGCGCACGTTGCCGGTCAGCGAATCATAGACGAGCTGCATCATTTGCTCTCTGAAGGCAGGGGGCAGGGCTTGGGGCCGCACTCGAATGGTTTCATCTAAGCTCCTGACGCGGGAGGGGAGGCAAAAGGGATAGACTCCGCGAGGCGAGCGTTCGGACTGAAAACCGTAGCGCGACTGTGCCGGACTGAAGCCTGCCTCCCGCATGACGGGTGCAAGGTTGACCGGACTTCCCTCTGTTCCTGCGGAGATGCAGACAGAAACTAACGCGGCTGATACTACATGTTGTACATAGCGTGAGTCAAGACACAAAATACAGACATAGCCGAGCGAGCTGTGTCAACGTGACGCGCTTCCTGTTCAGGCCGCGCCAAGCTGAACGCCGTCATTTTCTCTCTTCTCTCCCGCTCAAGATCGGCGTCGGCGGCCCTGTCGGCAGCAGCAAGACGGCCCTGCTGGAAGTGCGGTGCTGCGAGTGGCACAGAGCAGCCTGCGGGCGCAACGCTCCGGGGCCGCGCCGCTGAAGATTCGCTGCTGAGCGTGCTTTCCTTCAGTCTCAACGCGCCGGGCCGTGTATCTTGGCAGCCATGACCCGTTCACGCCCCAGCACCGTCATCGTGATCGGCGCGGGTTTTGCCGGGCTGGCGGCGGCGCTGCGGCTCTCGCAGGCCGGCGCGCAGGTCACGGTGCTCGACCAACTGGAGCGCCCCGGCGGTAAGGCGGCGCTCGGCTGGCCGGACTTTTCCAGCGGTCCCACCGTCGTGACCATGCCGCAGATCTTCCGGGGCCTGCACCAGCGTCTGGGGTTGCCGGAGCCGCTGCTGACTCCGGCGCGGCCCACCACCACCTACCACTACGCGGGCAAGCTGGCGGGCCGCACTTTCGCGCCTGAGGCGCTGAGCGTGGCTGGGAGCTTGGACAGCACCCTGGCGCAGCTCAGTCGCCGCGAGGCCCGCCAGTATACCCGGCTGCTTGACCTCTCCAAGCGCATGTACCGTGACGCCGCGCCGACCTTCATCTTCGGGCCGCCGCCCAGCAAGCTCAAGCTGGCCCGCTACGCCCTCACCAGGGGAGGCCGCGCCGCACCCTGGGCCAGGCTCTCGCAGCTGGTGCAGAGTGGGCCGCTGCTGACCCCCTTCTGGCTGCGCTTTGCGACCTACCTGGGGGCCAATCCCTACAAGGCCCCGGCGGTGCTGCACAACGTCGCCTGGGTCGAACTGGGGCTGGGCGTCTGGCATCTGGGCGAGGGCGAATCGGGCGGGCTGGGTGCCTTGGCGGTCCGGCTGGCCGAGCAGGCCGAGGCGGCGGGTGTGAGATTCGAGTACGGCGTCACGGTCAAGCACCT
The DNA here is from genome assembly GCF_025244745.1 of Deinococcus rubellus. Lineage (NCBI taxonomy): Bacteria > Thermotogati > Deinococcota > Deinococci > Deinococcales > Deinococcaceae > Deinococcus > Deinococcus rubellus. Next base: position 3,011,167 of record NZ_CP104213.1, on the reverse strand, counting down.
GATCCGCTCCGGCAGCCGGATTATGGGCGTGCACACCGATCAGGGGGCCTTCAGCGCCGAGCGCTGGGTGAGTGCGGTGGACCGCAGCCTGACCGCCGGCTGGCTGGGCCACCCGCCCGACAAGTCGCCGCGCGGTGTCAGCGGCTTTGCCCTGCAACTGCGCCTGGAGCGCGACCTGGGCCGCGCCCACCACCTGTTCTTTCCGCCCGAGTACCGCCAGGAATGGCGTGACATTGCGGCGGGCAAGCTGCCCGGCGACCCGGCGCTGTACCTGCACCTCGACGGCCAGCGGGCTTTTCTGCTGGTCAACGCGCCGCCTGATCCGCGTGCGGTGGCCGATCCCTACGCTTACGGCGTGGAGTTGCTCGCCAAACTCCAGGCCCGCTTCACTGAGAAGTACGGCCCGCTGCCGGTCAGCGGCTGGCTGCCGATTGATCCCTCGCTCTACGCCTTGACCGGTGAGCGCGGCGCACTCTACGGCCAGGCCCCGCACGGTCTGCTGGGCAGCCTGCGCTCCGGCTGGAGCCACCCCGGCGCGCGCAATCTGGTGCAGGTGGGCGGCACAGTACACCCCGGCGGCGGCGTGCCGCTCAGTATCCTCAGCGGCTGGAACGGGGCGGGGCAACTCTTCGGGCTGCCCTACGACGACCTGGGCGGCCAGTTGGACGGGTCAGTGGACGGCGTGGAAAGTTGAACTTCAGCGATTTGCCGCAGCCCCGGCCCCTGCCTTTTTCCGGCCACCTGCAACGCTGGGGCAGCTCGCCGCTCTCACTCATCGAGGAGGGCGCGGCGCTGGGCCAATTATTCGGGCTGCAACTGGGCCTGAGGACCGTCGTCGGCTACTCGCCCGCCTGGAACAAGCGGCTGCTGAGTGACCTCACCACTTTTCGCAGCGCGGGCAGCTTCTCGGCGGTGGTGCCCTACCTCTCGGGCGGCGTCATCCTGACCGACGCGCCGGGGCACGGCCCGCGCCGCCAGACGATGAATCCTGGGTTCGGCAAAAAGCATCTGGAGTTGTTGCAAGCGCGTATCGTATCGGCGCTGGAGCAGCACAACCGGCAGGCACTCAGCGCGCCCGAGTTCGACGCCCTGGCCTGGGCTGACGGGGCGGTGCTGGCGATGCTCAACGCGGCCTACTTCAGCGGCGAGTTTCCCCAGGAACTCATGCACGCCTTTCTGGCCCCGCTGCGGCAACCCTTTCCGACCCCCGCCTGGCCGCGCCCGCTGCTGTTTGCCCGCTTCGACGCCGAGCTGCGGCGGCTGGCCGGGCGGCGGCTCAGGGAGGGCGGCGACGACCTGCTCTCTCTTCTCGCCCGGCTGCCCGGCGGCGTGCGCGAGGCCCGCATCTCGCTGGCGGCGGGCCACGACACCACCACCCACACCCTGGCCTGGGCCACCTGGTTTCTGGCGGGCCACCCTGAGTGGCAGGCCCCCGAGCACCACCGGGCCGTCATCAAGGAAACCCTGCGCCTGTACCCGCCCGGCTGGATGGGCAGCCGCCGCCTGGCCCACGACACCGAATTTGGGGGCGTGACGCTGCCCAAAGGGGCGCTGGCCCTCTACAGCCCCTACCTGAGCGGGCGTGACCCCTTGCTGTGGGAGCGGGCAGCCGAGTTCTGGCCGCTGCGCTGGCAGGCCGGATTCAAGCCCCCGGCCTGGGCCTACCTGCCGTTCGGCGGCGGCGAGAGGTTGTGTCTGGGCATGCACCTGGCGAACCTGATGCTGGAGACGGCGCTGGGCAGCCTGCCGCCGCTGAGCGCCGTGCGCGGCGACCCGACCCCCCGCCCTGGCGTGACGCTGGGACCGGCGGGGCCGCTGAGAGTGCGAGCAAGGGATGAAGGCCCGCCAACCAGCCGGGGTGGGGGGTGTGATATCAGAACGGTGGAGGATATTACATGAAAAGAATCATTTTGCTCGGGGCCGTTGCCCTCTCGCTGGCTTCCTGCGCGCCCCGCTACAACCCCAACTCGCAAAAGCCCGACTCCGATCTGTCGTGCACCGACATCAGAAGTGAGATTGGCCGCGCCCAGTCGGCCCGCAGCGAGGCCAGCAAGAACCGTGGCCTGAGCGGTCAGAATGTGGCCTGGGCCATCTTCTTTTTGCCCGGCGTGGTCGCCAACGAGTACACCAACGATCAGGTGCAGAAGGCTGCCGACACGCGGATCGCCACCCTCAACCGCCTCTACACGGCCAAGCGCTGTAAGGGTTAAAGGAACGCTCCCTCTCCCATGCGCCCACAGCGGCGCATTTTTCATGTCTGCTGTCGGCCTTCTGCTAGCCTGCCGCCATGACCCGCTTTCCCCAAGCGCCGCACGCCGGGGCCCTCCTGATGGTGGACATTCCCGGCCCTAACCTCGACCCCGAAACCGCCGATTACCTGCGCTCGAACGGCATCCGGGCGGTATGTCTGTTCGGCAAGAATGTGGAGAGCGGGTTGCAATTGCGCTCTCTGTGCCGGGATCTCAGGGCGGTGATGGGCGAAGAGGCATTGATCGCCATCGACCACGAGGGCGGCGCAATCGTGCGCCCGACGTTCTGGCCTGCGCCGCCCAGCGCCATGAGTCTGGGCCACGCGGGCGACCCTGCCCTGACCGAAGCGGTGTCGGCGGCCCTGGCGCGGCAACTCAGATCGGTGGGCATCAACTGGAATTTCGCCCCGGTGCTGGACGTGAACGTGAACCCCGAGAATCCGGTGATCGCCGAGCGCTCCTACGGCGACTCGCCGGAGCGGGTCGCCCGGCACGGCGCGGCGGCCCTGCGCGGCCTGACGCGGGAAGGTGTGGCAGGCTGCGTCAAGCACTTTCCCGGCCACGGCGACACCCGGCTCGACTCGCACCGTGCCCTGCCGCGCGTCGGCAAGTCCCGCGCCGAGCTGGACGCCCTGGAACTCGCGCCGTTCCGGGCCTGTCTGGGTATTGCCCCCGCCGTGATGACCGCCCACATCATTTACGACGCGCTGGACACCGAGCATCCGGCCACCCTGTCGCGGCCCATTCTGAGTGGGCTGTTGCGTGAGGCGTGGCGCTACGACGGCGTGATCATCACCGACAGCATGGGGATGCAGGCCATTGACGCCCATTACGGGCGCGGCGAGGCGGCGGTCATGAGCCTGAACGCTGGAGCCGACATGGTCATGGCGCTGGGGCGGCGAGGGGCCCAGCAGGTTACCCTGGACGCGGTGCAGGCCGCGCTGGACGATGGTCTGGAGGTGTCCGACAAGCTGACCCGGCTCTCTGAACTGGCCCGGCGCTTTCCGGTGCAGATCGATGAAGCGGCGGTGCAACCGGACGACGAGGCGCTCTTCCGGCAGGCCTGGGCGCGGGGTCTGGGCCTGGTCGGCGATCCGCAGCCAATTGTGCCGGGCCGCCGTCTGCTGCTGGTGGCCCAGCGCCGGACCGCGCGCGAGAACGTCAGCGAGGCCAGTGTGGAGGCCCAGATTCTGGCAGATGAACTCGGCGGGTGGTACAGCGTGGACCTGCACGCCTACGACGACCCCGCCGAACTGGACTGGGCGCAGTTGCGCCGGGACGCGGGGGACCGCCCGCTGATTCTGGCGACCACCCAGCGCCACCGTCAGGCTGCCCTGGGGAGCGCCACACCCGATCTGCACCTGGCCTTCTACAATCCCTACAGTGCGCTGGACATTGCCGCCCCTGCCGTGCAGAGTTTCGGCTTCCAGCCCCTGGCACGGGCGGCGGTATGGGACTGGCTGCGCGGCAAAACCCCTTGACGGGCTGCCGGGCCATTGATTCCATGTTCTATTCTGCCCGGCGGCCCAGAATCGAGCGCAGCAGCGGCTTGCGCGGCCGCCTGTCGTCCTCGCCGGGCAGCGCGCCGCTGAGTACCTGATACTCGTGAATCGCCGAGAACAGCCACTCGGGTGCGCCCAGAGCGCGCAACTCCGGCGACGATTGCCACTGCGCGCCGCGCACTTCCGAGCTGGGGTTCAGAATGCCCGACACGTACTCGCTGCCGAACAGCAGGCTCAGGCGCGAGTCGCCTTCCGGCAGCCGCACGGCGAAGCTGCCCACCAAGCTCAGCGAACCGATGGACAGGCCCACCTGCGAGAGCAGGGCGCGGCGCAGTCCGGTTTCAGCCAGGCCTGCACCGCTGGCGCTGCCGAGCAGCAATCCCGGCAGTTGCACGGTTCCCGGTAGCAGCGGCTGCTGCGGCTCAACCACCAGATAGGTGTCCTTGCTGCGAACCAGTGCGAAGACACCCACTTGATAGTAAAGGGGACCGGAAGACGTGGGTTTCAAAACGTCCTGCGCATGCGGGCAAACCCTCTCTGGGAGCGGAAAAAGGACACTGGAGTCGGCGGAGCCTCGGGACGGCCCGGCGCAGCACGCCCCCGAAGCTCCGCTCAGTTTAGCCGCTAAACGCCCGGCCAGGGCCGCAGGTACGGTTCACTCAGCGCCTGTACCCCCAGCGCCGAGGCCAGTTCGAGGAAGGCCGGATCGTGTGCCGGACTCGTCCACGACGGCGACTGCACCAGCAGCAGCGCCTCGACTTCACGTTTCGGGGGGAGGGGGGAGGTGTTGCCGTGGCAGAGGATGTCGGCGCGGGTCAGGGTCAGGCGGGCCAGCACATCACGGCTCAGGTGCGCGGCGAGTTCCTGCCGGGTGCGGTCCAGATCAAAGCCCTCGGCCACCGGCATGCCCCCGTGCCAGGCCGGATACTGGACTTCGTAGTGTGAGATCAGCCCGGCGGCCAGGCCCAGGCCCGCCCAGTTGCCGGGGCGCACCTTCGCCGGGTCGCCGCTGAGCGAGGTCAGGTCGTGGTGACTGTCGATGTTCAGCACCTCGCGGCCCGGAAACTGCTTTAACCATTCCCAGGCGTGGGCGTGACTCCAGGCCACGAAGGCGGGCCGCCCCGCGTACTGTCCGAACGCTTCCCAGCCGGGATACAGCGGGAAGTCGGCGTTCAGGGCGGCCCATCCCGTCACCTGCTGGTCACGCGTGAGGGCGCGCCGCTGCCAGGCCGCCAGCCGGTCCGACTCGCGGTCCGGGCTGCCCCAGATCGGCGCGTCGAAGACCAGTTCGCGGCAGCCCGAGTAGGCGTCCCAGTCGAGGCTCAGCAGCATGATTTCAGTGTATGACCGCTGGCCGTCACCCCGGCAGCGCCGCCAGATCACTCCAGCCGGTCTCAGGCGGCTCCTCGTGCAGCGGCAGACGCACCTCGACCTCCGCGCCGCCGGACAGGGCATTGCGGGCCACCACCACGCCGCCGTGGGCCTGCACCAGCGCCGAGACGATGGCCAGCCCCAGCCCGGTGCCGCCCGAATCGCGGGTGCGGCTCTGATCACCCCGGAAGAAGCGGGCGAACACCTGCTGCTCACTGCCCGCTGGAAAGCCGGGGCCGGAGTCTCGCACGCTCAGCACCGCCTGACCGGCCTGTGCCCGCGCCGCGACGTTGATCTGGCCACCCGCCGGGGTGTAGCGCAGGGCATTGTCCAGCAAGTTGATCAGCACCTGCCCCAGCCGGTCACGGTCAGCCAGGGTGGGCAGTTCGCCGGGCGGCACGTGCAGGGCCAAGTGAATGTCTGCCGCCTGCGCCTTGCTGGCAAACGACTGGCTGACCCGCAGCACCAGCGCCGAGAGGTCGAGCGGCGCGAGTTGCAGCGGCAGCCGCCCGGCCTCGGCCAGCGACAGGGTTCGCAAATCGCCCACCAGCCGGGTCAGCAGCCCGATCTGCATCGAGACCAGCGCCAGTTCCTGCGGCGTGGGTTCCAGTACCCCGTCCTCGAAGGCGTCGAGACGGGCCTGCACCACCGCCAGCGGGGTGCGCAGCTCGTGGGCGATGTCAGCAATCATCTCGCGGCGCTCGCGCTCCAAGAGATCGAGGCTTCCGGCCATGCGGTTGAAGTTGCGCGTCAGGTTGACCAGTTCGGAGGTGCCGGGCCACTGCCGGGCCCGCGCCGAGAGATCGCCGCCCGAGACGAGCTGGGCCACCCTGGAGACCTCGTCCACCGGGCGCGAGATGACCCGGGCCAGCAGCGCCCCGATCAGCACTGCCACCACGCCGGAAATTGCCACGGCCCAGGTGAGGTTGCTCAGCAGGTCGCGCCGGACGCGCTCGACCCGGCTCAGGCGCTGCGGCGGGTTGAGCATGCCGGAGCCGTCCGGCCCGCTGCTGGCCTGAGTGCTACTCGTCTGGGGCGGCACCAGCACGAAGTACGACCGGGTCACGCCCTGAGCCAGCTTGCGGCCCGCGTCGCCCGCATCGCTCGGCCCCGCCGGGTCGCCCTGGTTGAACTGAGCGCGGACTTCCGGCGGCAGGTTGTCGAACTGCTGGCGCAGCGAGTAGTTCGAGACAGCCATCATGCTCATCGCCATGATCACCATCATCAGCAGCATGGCCGCGATGATGCTGACCGACAGCCGCTGCCACGGCCAGGTCCGCACCGTCTCGCTTTCCGGGGCCGTTCCCGGCGCGGCGTTGAGGCCCGGCACGCTCTTGGCCATACTGGGCGTCGGTTTCACGTGTTCACCTCGGTCATGTGCCTTCTTTTATACGCCTTACACGTCCAACTACAACTCAGAGAGACGGTAGCCCACGCCGCGCACGGTATGCAGGAGCCCCGCCGCGCCCGCCGCCTCGAGCTTGCGCCGCGCTCCGGCCAGGTGGGCGTCCACCACCCGCTCCAGGGCGTCGGAGTCGGGCAGGGCGGCTTCGAGCAGTTCCTCACGGGTAAAGGCCCGGCCCGGTGCGGCGGCCAGGTGAGAGAGCAGCCGGAACTCGGTGGGGGTGAGCTGCAATTCCTTGCCGTGGACGGTTGCGCTCACGGCCCGCCGGTCAATATCGAGCGGCCCCACCCGCAGCGGGGTGTCCTGGCCGTTTTCGAGTACGGCGGAAGCGCGGCGCAGCACCGCCCGTACCCGCGCCATCACCTCGCGGGGCCGGAACGGCTTGACCACGTAATCGTCCGCGCCGAGTTCCAGGCCAACGATGTGGTCACTCTCCTCAGCGCGGGCCGTCACCAGAATAACCGGGGTGTCGCTGTCGGCGCGGATGGCCCGCAGCACGTCCAGCCCGTTCTTGCCCGGCAGCATGATGTCGAGCAGCACCAGATCGGGTTTGGCGGCCCTATATAAGGTCAGGGCCGCGTTGCCGTCGGCGGCGCGCTCGCTGCGAAAGCCCTCCTGCCTGGCGTAGGCTTCCAGCACATCGGCCAGATGCGGCTCGTCTTCGACAATCAGAATCAGGGCGCTCATAAGTAAATGCAGGTTAAGCCGGGCGCATCAAGGTTCGGCGCAAGTCAAACCAAACCATCTGCGCCAAATCTTCACAAAGCCTGCGCGGGGTGTTGGCGAAAGAACCGTTGAATACGGTGTATGAATGTCCAGCACCCAGCTCTTTCTCAAGCAGTGCCACCTCCGATTGCCCAGGCGGCCCGATGCGTCGTCTAGCCCTGACCCTCGCTCTGCTCCTCGGCGCGGCCAGTCTGCCGGAAGCCGCTGCCCAGAGCGCCTCGCCGCCCGCACCCACCACACAGGCCGCGCCTGCCGCCACCAGCCTGACCCTCGCAGACGCCCTGGCCCGGCTCAGCAGCGCGCCCCAGGTGGTCCAGGCCAACCTGGCGCTCAGCCGTGCCCAGCGCGACCTCGACGCCGCGCAGGCGGGCCTGAGCCTGAATGTCACGGTGGGTGGCAACGCCAGTTACAGCAGCGCGGCAGCTTCGGCGGGAAGTACGGGTACCGGGAGTGGCGGCACCAGTGGCAGCGGCGGTTCTGGCGGTAGCGGCCTGAATGGCAGCCTCAATCTCAAGGCCACCGCCGGAGTCTTGCCCTGGGCCAGTAACCGCACGGCCCTGGCCGCCGCCCAGCGCTCACTGAACTACGCCAAGGCGGTGCGCCAGGAAAATATCAACACCGCCCGGTCGAACGTGGTGCAGCAGTACCAGAGCGCGTATCTGTCGCAGCTCGACCTTCAGGTCGCGGCCCAGAACCTTCAGAGCGCCCAGCAGACGCTCAGCGCCGTGCAACTTCAGCGCAGCCAGCAGAATGCCACCCAGGAAAGCGAGTTACAGGCCCAGGCCAGCCTCCAGACGGCCCAGGCCAGTCAGCAGGCGGCGAGAACAGCGCTCGACACGGCCCGCCGCTCGCTGTCGGCCACCCTCGGCACCGATCTGAGCGCCGCGACCTTTGGCAGCGCCCCCGACTTGCCCAGTAGCCTCGACGCGGCGGGCCTCACGGGGCTGGGCCTCGGCGACGTGAACGCGCTGGTGGCGCAGGCTATCGCCAACAGCTCCGACGTGGTGCAGGCCCAGAACACTCTGGCCTCGGCGCAGGACACGCTTGAGCAGCAGCAGCGCGACCGGAGCTTGCCGGACCTGACGCTGAGCGCCAACTATGGCCCCGGCGGCGGCGGTCTGGGCGCGGGCCTGAGCCTCAAGGACGGCACGGCGAATGTGGGCTACACCCAGCCGCTGAATGCCAACAGCGCCGCCAGTAGCCTCAGCCTCTCGGTCAGCGGCTCGTATACCATCTACGGCCCCGCCGCCAATGCCCAGATCGCCAGCACCCAGGCGCAGGTCTCGCAGGCTGAGCTGAGCCTGACGCTGGCCCGCCAGACTGCCGAACTCGGCGTGCGCCAGCAGTACGGCGACACCCTGACGGCGCTCGGCGCGGTGACGGCCAAGGTGACCTTGCAGCAGCGCGCCGACGTGGCCCTGCAAACCGCCCAGGCCAGGCTGGCGGCAGGCACTGGGACCCAGAACGACGTGACCAGCGCCCAGGCTGCCGACGCCCAGGCCCAGCGCGATACCCAGGCGGCCCGCACCGCCGCCGCCCTGAGCATCCTCAAACTTCAACTCGCCGCCGGAGGCCCCCAATGAACCGTACCGACATTCACCGCACTGCCATCACGCTCAGCCTGGTTTTCCTGCCGTTTGCCGCCGCCCAGACGACCATCAGCACCACCCTCAGTGCCGCCACCCAGGCGGCCCTCAGCAACGGCGCGGACGTGCGCACCGCCCAGGCCAATCTCGATAAGGCGCAGGCCAGCCTGAAAGCCACCCTGGCTGACCCCAGTGCCCTGGCTGCCGATACCCTGGCGGCCCAGCAGGCTGCCGCGCTGGCCAGCGTGCAGCTCCAGAGTGCCAAGATCGGAGGTCTGCAAAATGCCCTCAGCGCCTACACGGCCCTTTACACCGCTCAGCAGAACGTGGACCTCCAGACCCTGCAAGTCCAGAGTGATACCAAGAACCTGCAAGTCGTGCAGGTCAAGCTCAACGTCAAGAACGCCACCGCGCTCGACCTCAAGAATGCCCAGAGCAGCCTCGACGCCAGTACCCAGAACCTGGCCGATGCCAAGGCGCAGGTGAACATCGCCGCGCAGAAGCTGGCCGCCCTCACCGGGCTGAGCAGCGCCGTGCGTGCCGCCGGGCTGGGCAGCATTCCGGCCCTCAAGGTCTCGCAGGCCAGCCTCGCCAACGGCCTCACCGCACGCCTGCCGAACGTGGTGCAGGCCCAGCAGGCGGTGGCGGCGGCCCAGCTCAACGTGACCCTCTACAGTAATGACTTTACCCCTGCCCAGACCCTCAGCAACGCCAAGGTGACGCTCGCCAACGCCCAGCGCAGCCTGGACAGCGCCAACAAGAACGCGGCCACCAGCCTGAGCAGCGCCTACCAGTCGGCGGCCAACGCCCAGCAACTGCTCGGCGTGGCGCTGCAAAAGGAAGGCAATGCCCAGACCAACTTCAAGCAGGACCAGACCCGGCTCAAGACTGGTGTGATCAGCACGGTGGACCTGCTCAAGTCGCAGCTCGCGCTGGCCCAGGCGCAGCAAAACCGCGTCGTGGCCCAGGCCAGCGCCCTCAACACATTGGCTGCCCTCTCGGCGGCCTCGGGCAATAACCTCACCGGAGTGGGCGGGCTGTAATGTCCACCCCCGCCCGACCCGCTCCGCTGAGCCAACCGCAGCGTCAACAACGCCGGGCCTGGCCGTGGATCGTGGCGGCCCTGCTGGTCGGCGGCGGGGGCGCTTACTACTATCAGCGCAGCAACACGGTGGCCGCCGTGCCCACTGTGCAAACGTCCACGGCGACCCAGGGCGAGGTCAGGGTGTCGGTCAGTGGCCCTGGTACCCTGAGCGCGGCGACCAGCAGCAGCGTTTCGGCCACCACTGGCGGCACCCTCACCCTGGTGCCCACCGTCGGTGACCAGGTCACCAGGGGCCAGTTGATTGCCCGCCTGAGCAGCGCCACCGCCGACACCGGGGTGCAGAATGCCCAGCTCGCCCTGCAACGCGCCCAGGCCCAGCTCGCCTCGCTGCGCGCCTCGCAGGCCAGCAGCCGCGCTCAGGATGCCCAGAGCATCGTCGGCGCGTCACAGACGGTGCAGAGCGCCCAGAGCAGTCTCGCCGCCGCCCAGCAGACCCTCGGCAACCAGCGGCAGCTCTACGCCGTGGGTGGCCTCAGCGCCCAGGACTTGCAGGCGGCCCAGATTACCGTCCGGAACGCCCAGCAAAGCCTCAGCACGGCCCAGCAGGCGCTCGCCTCGTTCCGCACCCAGCAGAGCGCCAAACTCGCCAGCAGCGCGCAGGACCTCAGCGGCAGCCAGCTCGCCGTGCAGCAGGCCCAGGTGGGTCTCCAGGACGCCCAGACCACCCGCGCCGGAATCAAACTCTACGCGCCGATGTCCGGCACCGTCGCCACCGTTCCGGTCAGCGCCGGGCAGAGTGTCACCGGCAGCAGCGTGGGCGGCACGGTGGTCGCCACCCTGATCGATGCCTCGAAGATCGATCTGCCGGTGCAGGTGGACGAGACCGAGATCGGCGCGGTCAGGGTGGGTCAGCCTGCCGATGTGACGCTCGACGCCCTCGACGGCCAGACCTTCAGTGGCAAGGTGACGCGCATCAGTCCTGAGGCCACCACCGAGTCGGGCATCGCCTACTTTACGGTCACGGTGCGGCTGCCCAACCCGGACGGGGTGCTGCGTCCCGGCATGACTGCCGAGGCCGAGGTCATCCAGAGTCAGGCCAGCGGGCTGATCATTCCCAAGAAGGCGGTGGAGTCGGTGCGGACGCGCAGCTACGTGCAGCTCCAGACGCCCGGCGGGGCAGCCGAGCGCACCCGCATTCGCACCGGAGCCGACGACGGCACCAGCATCATCGTGACCAGCGGTCTCAAGGCTGGGGACGTGGTGGAGCTGCCCGGCACGGTGTCCAGTGGCGCGTCCGGCACGACGACTCGCAACAGTAGTGGCACCCGTGTGCCCGGCCTGGGCGGCGGCTCCGGTGGTGGCGGCTTTGGAGGCGGACGATGAGCGACCCGGTGCTGGACCTCAGCGGTATCCGCAAGATTTACCAGACCGGCGACGTGGTGTTCGAGGCGCTCAGGGGCGTGGACCTGACGGTTCAGCAGGGTGAGATGGTCGCCCTGATGGGGCCGTCAGGCAGCGGCAAAACGACCCTGATGCAGATCATCGGCCTCCTCGACCGGGCCTCAGAGGGCCGGTACCTGCTGGGCGGGCGCGACGTGACGTCGCTGAGCGAGAATGAGCGGGCCGAGGCCAGAAACCATGAGATCGGCTTCGTGTTCCAGGCCTTTCACCTGCTGCCGCGCCTGAACCTGCTGGAAAACGTGGAGGTGCCGCTCACCTACGCCGGATACCCGGCGGCCGAGCGCCGCGAGCGTGCCCTGCACGTGCTGATCCGCGTGGGCCTGGAGAGCAAGGCGAGAAACCTGCCCTCGCAGATCAGCGGCGGGCAAAAGCAGCGGGTGGCGGTGGCCCGCGCTCTTGCCCTCTCGCCCCGGCTGCTGCTGGCCGACGAGCCGACCGGCAACCTCGACTCGCACACCTCCGAGGAGGTCATGAACCTGTTCGGGGAACTGCACGCCGAGGGCACCACGGTGGTCATCGTGACCCACGAACCCGACATCGCCGAGTACACCGAGCGGGTGGTGCGGGTGCGCGACGGGCTGATCGAGAGTGACGTGCGCCAGTCGCCCCGGCGCGGCCCACAGAAGCGTCCGCACCCGGTTCAGGCGGCCCTGTGACCGTCCGGCCCCTGGAGAATCCGTCGGTGAATCCGCCTCTGACGCCCGCCGCGCCGCGCGCCCACATGGGCGGCGGACTGGGCCTGGCCGGAGCGGTGACGATTGCCTGGCGGGCCATTCTGGGCTCGCCGCTGCGCAGCATGCTCACGGCCCTGGGGGTCATCATCGGGGTGGCCGCCGTGATTGCGCTGACGGCCATCGGCGCGGGCAGCACGGCGGGCGTGACCAGGAACCTGGAAGCGCTGGGCACCAACCTGCTGACGGTGGGCAGCGTGCGCGGCAACTTCGGCGGCGGTTCGCTGGTGCGCGGCGGCCCCCGCCAGACCATTACCCTCAAGGACGCCGAGGCGATGGCCGCGCTGGATTCCTCGCGCATTGCGGGCGTGGCCCCCACCTCCCAGAGCAGCGTGCAGGCCAAGGCGGGCAGCACCAATACCCAGGCCACCGTCATCGGCACCTGGCCCGCCTACCAGACGGTCCGCAACAGCCCGCTGGCGACCGGGAGCTACTTTACCGACGCCGATGTGAAGGGCCGCAAACGGGTGGCCGTCATCGGCTTTCAGGTGGCGCAGGACCTTTACGGCACAAATGATCCGCTGGGCCAGAAGGTCAAGCTGGGCACCGTCAGCTTCACGGTGGTGGGCACGCTGCCCGACAAGGGGGCCAGCGGCTTCGGCAACCCCAACGGACAGGTGCTGGTGCCACTCTCCACCTTCCAGCAGCGTTTCTCCAATACCCGCAGCAACGGCCAGCCCACCGTGCAGAGCGTCTACGTGCAGGCCAACACCGCCGCCGACCTGACCCCGCTGCAAGACGAACTGACTGCCCTGCTGGAAACCCGCCACAAGATCAGCGACCCGGCCAACGACGATTTCCAGATTCAGAACCAGGCCGACTCGCTGGCCAGCCTCAGCAGCATCACCACCACCCTGACCCTGCTGGTGGGCGCAATCGCCGGAATCAGCTTGCTGGTGGGCGGCATCGGCATCATGAACATCATGCTGGTGTCGGTCACCGAGCGCACCCGTGAGATCGGCGTTCGCAAGGCGCTGGGCGCAAAACCCCGCGACATTCTGACCCAGTTTCTAGTGGAGGCTTTCGTGCTGTCGGTGGGCGGCGGCGTCATCGGGCTGGTGCTGGGCGTGGCGGCGGCCTACGCGGGCAACTTCGCGGGCATCAGCCCGGTCTTCTCGCCTGTCACCGTCGGGATCGCTTTTCTCTTCAGCGCTCTGGTGGGCATCTTCTTCGGCTATTACCCGGCGGCGCAGGCGGCCCGGCTCGACCCGGTGGACAGCCTGCGCTACGAGTAATACTGGTTCCGCTTAATTCCAGCACACCCCGCAAAAAGCGCGGGATGCACTTCCACAACGCAGAACCAGTACCTTGTCCTACTCCCGTTGGTCGGATTAAATCGCGTCCAGCACACGGACGCTGAACACGATCTAATCGGAATCCGTACAAGGCACGTGCGAGGAACCCTTCACCATCCCGGCGTCGGTTGTTCGCCGTTTCTGCACAGGGACGCCCAAGACTGGACTGGTCCGGTTCAGCACCCATCCTCTTGCCTTTCAAGGAGTCCACATCCATGTCCAGAACTGTCCTCAAAATCCTTTCGCTTTCCGCCATTCTGCTCCTGGGCGCGGCGTCGGCCCAGCAGGGCCAGCCTGTCCAGGGCCAGGGTACCCAGCGCCAGCTCGACCCGGCCCAGCGCGCCCGCTTCCAGGCCATGCAGCCGGTGTTCGATCTCGCCAGCCGGGTGTCGCTGATGTCCGAACTGGAAAAAAAACAAGGCCAACGCCGTGACCAAGGCCCAGGCCAAGCAACTGCTGCCGCTGCTGCAAAAGTTGCAGAGTGCGGCCAGCATCACGGCGGCAGACGCCACCAAGACCCTCAGCCAGATCGAGGACAAGATCCTGACGGATAAACAGGTGACGGCTCTCGATGATCTGGACCTCAAGCGCCAGGAGGAGCGCCGCGCGGCCCGTCAGAAGGCGGGCGGCAACGGCCAGGGCAGCGGATTTCGCATTCCAGGCTTGCCGGGCGGGGCGTTCGGCGGCCAGAACCGTCAGGGCCAGAATGGTCAGAACGCCCAGGGCCAGCAGGCCGGACGGGGCGGCCCCGGCAGCGGCCCCTTCAATCCCTTCAAGCAGGGCCGTCAGGCCGACGCGCTTAAGTCGTACATCGCACTGTTGCAGAAAAAGTAAGTCGCCTGAGAAGAACTGGGAGCCGCCTGCACGTTGGGCGGCTCCCAGTTCTTATTTGCGACGCGTCAGAAAGACCATCGTCTCGCTGGCCGCTGTCAGTGGGCCGCCCTGAAAGCCGCCCTGCACGCGCGGCGACTCGAAGCCCGCGCAGCGCAGCAGCCATTCCACCTCGTAGCGGGTAAAATAGCGCTGCTCCAGGCTGAAAAAGCGGCGGCGCAGTCCCCCGTCCTCGCCCACCGTGTCCACGTAGTAATCGGTGGTCACGCGCTGCTTGACCTCGTCGAGCCGCTGCACCAGAAACACGTCGGTGCGCTCGCGGCCCACGAAAAAAGTCTCGCCCTCGTGGCGCAGGGTGGCCTGAAAGCCGTAGCGCGGCACGCTCAGATCGAACACCAGCTGGCCGCCGGGCACGAGGTGCGCGTGAATGTTTTCCAGCGCCTGCAACTGCTCGTTGGGGGTGTAGAGGTGCATCAGGGCATTGAACGGGGCGATCACCAGCTCGAAGCGCTGCTCCAGCCGGAAGGTCTTCATGTCGCCCTGAACCAGCTTGAGCGTCAGGTTCTCGCGCTCGGCCCGCGCCCTGGCCCGCTCCAGCATCCGGGCACTCGGCTCCAGGCCGGTGATGTCGGCCCCCCGGCGGCTCAGGTAGGTGGTGACGCGCCCCGTTCCCGCCCCGATTTCCAGCAGCGGGCCGCCCACCTTCCCGACGAGCTGACCGTAAAAGTGCAGATCGTCGCGGTAGAGGTCGTACTGGTGGTCGTAGAGATCGGCGAATTCATCGTAGTTCACGTGCCGGTCACCCGTTTGCCAGTCACCAGCCGCACCGCTCGCGCAGCCGCAAAATGTGGGCGGTGTGGTGCTGGCCGTGCCACCCGTACAGCAAGGCCGCCTGCGCCAGCGTGAAATTCTTGCCGCTGCCCGGATGCACGAAGCTGCGTGCCCACTGCGCCTCGCTGAGACTCTCCAGCACAGTGGCCCAGCGCTGGTGCAGGTTGTCCAGCAGCTTCAGGCTGACCTCAACCGGCAGTGCCGAATCGGCCAGCCTGGCCCACTCGCTCTCGTCGTAGGGCTTGATGGTCGGGCGCTTCTCGGTCAGCGCCAGCTTGAGCCGAGTGTAGGCGTTGAGGTGGCTGTCGGCAATGTGGTGAACGAGCTGGCGCACCGTCCAGCCGCCCTCCCGGTACGGCACGTCGAGCTGGGCCTCGTTGAGGTCGGCCACTGCCGCGCGCAACTCGGCAGGCAATGCGGCGATGGCCCTGATGGCCTGGTCGCGGGCCAGTTTGGACACCTCCGGCACGTCAGGCATCGGTCCAATCGGGTAACGGAGATCGGCGGCGGGTTCCGTGTGGCGCGTGGCGTCTTCACCGGATGGGGCGGCTCCGATTTCAGCAGCGCTGGGTTCGGCGGCGTCCTTGCGGGTCCAGCGCCGGGCGTCGCGCGTTTCCACTTTCTGCATCATCCGCTCGAAGCCGCGCTCCAGGCTCAGGCCGCGCTGGTTGGCCATGCACACCATCACGAACAGGGCGTCGGCCAGCTCCAGCTCCAGATCGCCCACCGCCTCGCCGGGCTTGGGCGTCTTGCCGTTCTCGTGCGAGAGCACGCGGGCCACCTCGCCGACTTCCTCGCTCAGCCGGGCCAGCAGCAGCAGCGGCGGAAAGTAGCCTTCCTCGAACTGGGACACGTAGGCCTCGACCCGCGCGCTGGCGGCAGCAAAGCTGAGCGGCTGGGAGGTAGAAGCATCGGGCGCGGTCATCCGTTCAGTTTAGCGCCTTCGGTGCGGGCCACGAAAAAGCGCCCCCAGCCGCGACAGGCAGGGGGCGCTCAACGAAAGGTCAGTCTCAGCGAATGTAGAAGAAGGTCTCCTGCACGTCGCGGTCCGGCGCGGCGTAGGGGCGCAGGTATGAGTTGGTCACGGTGTTCCAGGTGTCGCCGTTGTACTGACCTTGCAGCACCACGTCCACGTTGGGGCGCGCCCGCGTGAAGATGGCCCGCACCCGCTGGAGACCGCGCGGCGTGGTCACGTCATAGGTGACGCGGTCCTCGGCGCGCGGAAAGGTGGTGGTGCCCGCGCCCACGGCTGCGCCGCGAATCAGCACGTCGCCGCGTCCATTGGGATCGAGCGAGATGAGGGTGACGTAGCCGGGCGTGCGGGTGGTTAGGTTAAAGCGTACCCGGCTGCCCACCGCGTAGCTGGCTCCCTCGCCCCGGTCTGGGCGCAGACTGCTGATGAGATTGCTGCGCGAGCCGCTGAGGCCCGTGTTGGACTGAACCGTGACCGTGCAGGCGCTGAGGCCGAGGGCCAGTGAACCGAGCAAAAAGGCAGTACGCATACAATCAGCATACGCCCCTGAGCCTGATTTCAATCTGAAGCCTGCGCGGGCCTTTCTCATATGGTGCCGGGGAAGCCGGATTTTCGGCGGGCCGGAATTGTCATACTTGGCTCGTCGCCGGGCCGGGCCGCGCCTTAGCATGGCGTATGACACCGGGCAGGAACACAGGGAGCGGCAGGCGGGCGCAGCGCACTCCGGGCAAGACCCGCAGCAAGCGCCGACACGGATGGCGGGGAGCGCTGCTGGGCGCAGCCCTGCTGGGCATGGTGGGACTGAGCACGCTGGGGTCCGGCGCGGCTCAAGCTCAGGCTTCTCCGGTGCTGACCTCCCCAGTGCAGCAGGTGGTCCAGACGGCGCAGGCCGATCAGGGGTACAGCGCCTCGGCGTTTCTGGCCGACGTGCGGGCGGGCAAGGTCAACAACGTGGTGCTCGACGGCGACGGTAACCTGCGGGCCACCGTGCAGGGCGAGGGCCGCCCGCTCGACGTGGTGGTGCCGCCCACCGGCCAGACCCTCGGTATCCTGCGGGCGGCCAACGTGCCGACCCAGATCGTGGGCGGCGGCTCGCCGTTCGGCTGGGTTACCCAGCTTCTGCCGCTGGTGCTGATCGGGCTGGTGCTGCTGCTGGTGTGGCGCAGCTCGCGCGGTAATCAGGGCGGCGGGGCCAGTCAGTTCGGCAAGTCGAAGGCCAACGTGGTTCAGGAAGGGCAGATCAAGGTCAATTTCGGCGATGTGGCAGGCTGTGACGAGGCCAAGGCCGACCTCACTGAGGTCGTGGACTTCCTCAAGCATCCCGAGAAGTACCACGCCCTGGGGGCCCGTATCCCCCACGGCATCTTGCTGGTCGGTCCTCCCGGCTCCGGCAAGACACTTCTGGCCAGAGCTGTTGCTGGAGAAGCCAAAGTCCCGTACTTCTCCATCAGTGGCTCCGACTTTGTGGAGATGTTCGTCGGTGTGGGTGCGGCCCGCGTGCGCGATCTGTTCGAGCAGGCCCGCAAAGCTGCGCCGTGCATCGTCTTCATCGACGAGATCGACGCGGTGGGGCGCAAGCGCGGCTCGGGCATGCAGGGCGGGAACGATGAGCGTGAGCAGACCCTGAACCAGTTGCTGGTGGAGATGGACGGGTTCGGGACGACGCACGAGGTCATCATCCTGGCGGCGACCAACCGGCCCGATGTGCTGGACGCGGCCTTGTTGCGGCCCGGCAGGTTTGACCGGCAGGTGGTGGTGGACGCGCCGGACGTGAAGGGCCGCGAGACCATCCTCAAGATTCACGCCCGCAAAAAGCCCCTCGATCTGAGCGTGGACCTAGCGGCCATCGCCAAGCAGACGCCGGGCATGGTGGGAGCGGATCTGGAGAACCTGCTGAACGAGGCGGCTTTGGGGGCGGCGCGGGAGCAGCGCAACCGGATTACCAACAAGGACATCGACGAGGCGCGTGACCGGGTGCTGATGGGACCGGAGCGCCGGAGCATGGTCATTGGCGAGAAGGACCGGCGGGTGACGGCCTACCACGAGGTCGGGCATGCGCTGGCGGCGCAACTGCTGCCGCACGCGGACCGCGTCCATAAGCTGACGGTGGTGCCGCGTGGCCGGGCGGCGGGCTACATGATGCCGCTGCGTGAGGACCGGATTCACTACGTCAAGGCGGCGCTTGAGGACATGATCGCGGTGGCGCTGGCGGGCCGGGCTGCCGAGCAGATCGTCTTCGGGGAAGTCACCACCGGAGCGCAGAACGACTTCCAGCAGGCCACCAACATCGCCCGCCGAATGATGACCGAGTGGGGCATGAGCGAGAAGCTCGGCAAGGTGTCGCTGAGCAGCGAGGCCAGTCCCTATATGGGCGGCTTCGTCAGCGGCAACTACGGCCCGCGCACTGCCCGCCTCATTGACGAGGAAGTCTCGGCCCTGATCGAAAGTCAGTATCAGCGGGTGCTGGAGCTGATGCGCGTCCACCTGGACCGCACCCACAGCATCGTTACGGCCCTCATTGAGCACGAAACCCTGTCGGGTGACGAGTTTGCCACCGTGCTGGCCGGGGGAACGCTGAGCAGCGTGTCGCTGGGCAAGGCGTAACCGCCGGGCGGTCAGATCTGGTCAACAATCGGCGCGGTCCCGTCAAAGGATCGCGCTGATTGTCTGCTGCTCATTTGTATTGCTCAGGGCCAATCCACCCTAATCCGCTCGGGATATCTTATTGAGAATGATTTTCAATAAGAATAGAGTCGCGGGATGATCAAGAAGCCGAACCCCGCCGCCTCCACTCCCTACCTGGACGCCTCTCCCGTGCAGGACAGTCAAAACCAGTCCTTCATTTTGCAAAAAGTCCAGCCCGCTCTGCTGGGGCTGATGGACGGCTCGGTCAGTACCCTCGCGCCGATCTTCGCCACCGCCGGAATTACTGGCAAGCCAATGGACGCTTTTTTCATCGGTTTGGCAACTTCAGTCGGCGCGGCCATCAGCATGGGACTGGCCGAGGCCCTCTCCGACGACGGGGTGGTGTCGGGGCGCGGCACACCCATCGGGCGCGGCGTCATCACTGGCGTGGCCACCTTGCTGGGCGGCATGCTCCACACCCTGCCGTTCCTGCTTCCCGACCTCCACACAGCCCTGCTGCTGGCCTACGTGGTGGTCGTCGTCGAGCTGCTGATCATCGCCTATGTCCGATTCCACTTCATGAAAAGCCCGCTGGCCCAGACCGTTTTGCAGGTCATCGTGGGCGGCGGCGTGGTGTTTGCGGTGGGTGTCTGGCTGGGCAGGCTGGGCGCAGGAAACTGAGCAGGGCTACTTTTACGCCACCGTTTTGGGCAACGCCTGCGCCCGGCCCTGGAAGCTGGCGCTGGTGTTGAGGCTGCCGTTGGTCGCGTTGAAGCGCCACAGCAGCGCGCCCACCTGTGTGGTGACCTCCACACGGGGATCGAGTCGCGCCTCCAATGTCTCGCGCAGCGTCACCAGATCGGCGGCCCAGTCCTCAGTCACCACTCCGGCAGGCGAGTACGCTTCGGGAATCTGGAGATAATACCCACCGTTGCGCTGGGTGGCCCGGTAATGCCCGCGCAGTTTGCGCAGCGGGGCGCGGCCTGGGGTGCGGGTGACAGCGGTTTCGGGGGCGGTGACCGGCTCGGTGGAATGCGGCATGGCAAGGCTCCTTGTGGCGTTTCCCTCCTGGGAAGGGCGCGGGGAAATGAGAACGAATATAGACTCGGTGAACAATCCTGAGCGGGGGAGGCCGGGTTCGGGTCGCCCGGCTTCAGCGTGCGCCGCACCGCTCTGGAAGCCGGGCGGGCTGGTTCAGGCCGGAGGAACTCAGCCGCAACATGGCCTCACTCCCTTTCAATGAAACCGGGAGACGGGAAAAAGCTGAATTGTCGTGACCGGGGCGACTGAGCGCGCTCGCGGTGCGCGGCTGTCTCAGCCTATCACGCGTCCCGGTGAGCGGGCGGGCGGCGCAGCCCTCACCACTCCTTCACGGCTCGCCCGTCAGTGTCAGGAGCAGCGACCTCGCTTCGCCCCGGTCCCGGTGTTCGCACAGATACAGGCCCTGCCAGCGTCCCAGGGCCAGTCGCCCGTCCCGCACCGGCAGACTCAGACTGGGTCCCAGCAAGCTGGCCTTGATGTGGGCCGCCATGTCGTCGTCGCCCTCCTGGGTGTGCTCGAACCCGGCCCAGCCGTCCGGCACACTGTGGTTGAAGTGGCGCTCGAAGTCGCGCCGCACGTCTGGCGCGGCATTTTCGTTGACGGTGAGAGAAGCGCTGGTGTGCTGAATGAAAACGTGAAGCAGGCCGATCCGTAGGCTGGCAAGTTCCGGTAGGGCGGCCACCACCTCGCGGGTGATCAGGTGAAAGCCGCGCGGATGCGGGCGCAGGATCAGTTCAGTCTGGTGCCACATAGTGCAAGCCTAGCGCTGCCCCGGCCAGGCCAGGTGGCCCACTCCGAAGGAGTCTGAAGTGGACTCGATTTGTTTCGAGGAACATCGAAATGAGTAGCACTGATCCCGCTGAGTTTTTGAGATGACGATTCAGCGCCTGCTCGTCAACGCCTGGCGCGGCGGAGCACTGGCCCGCACCGAGGGCGACGAACCTGGGGCCGCCAGGGTCCGCGTGCGGCTGGATACGCCCGGGAGCGCGCTGGAGATTCACCGGGCCGGATTCAGGGTGGCTGAGCGCCAGCGCCGTTCAAATCAGCGAGAGTCAGATCGGCAGGAGTCAGGCCAGCGGGAGCAGGTTTGAGCAGCGCCCAGCAGCGAAGATCTCTCGCAACTCCTGAGTCTCTCGGCGGCCACCGTCAGCCGCCACCTGGCCCAGCTCGACAAGGCCGGGCTAACGAACGGCTGGGCGCGTACCATCCCGGCTTCTTCACGCTGCGCCGCGAACTTATCATGCGCGGCTGCTGAAGCGCGAGAAGGGCGTGTACCGGCAGCCCACAGCGGCGGGAGGGTAGCATGAACGGCATGACTTCCCTGACTTTGCCTGCCGCCGCCCAGGATTTCCAGACTCAGCTCGCCGGGTACGCCGAACTGCTTGTCCGGGTGGGCGTCAACCTCCAGCCGGGCGGCAAGCTGCTCGTCAACGCGCCGCTGGAGGCCGCCGAACTGGCCCGTCTGGTGGCCCGCAGCGCCTACCGCGCCGGAGCCGAGAGCGTGGTGGTGCGCTACCACGACGAGCACCTGGCCCGTCTGCGAATCGACGAGGCGTCGGACGCGGCGATTGAATACCTGCCCGGCTGGCTGATCGACGAGAGCCTCAAGATGATTGAGGACGGCTACTCGTTTCTGGCCCTGGACGGCTCCGATCCCACCATCATGGCCGGGGCCGATGCCGAGCGCCAAGCCATCAGCGCCAAGCGGCGGGCACAGGCCATGAGGCCGGTCAGCCAGAAGATGATGGGTTTCGAGGTGGCCTGGAGCATCGGCGGCATCAGCATTCCGGCCTGGGCCACGAAGGTGTACCCCGAACTGGGTGAGGCGCAGGCGGTGTCGGCTTTGTGGCGCGACATCTTCAGGGTGACGCGGGCCGACGCACCCGACCCGGTGGCGGCCTGGCAGGCCCACATCGTCCGGCTGGGGGCAGTGCGCGACTTCCTGAATACTCAGCACTTCCAGGCGCTGCACTTCTCCGATCCTGACGGCGAGACCGACCTGACGGTGGGCCTGGCGGACGGCCACCTGTGGGCCGGAGTGGAGGACACCACGGCAGCAGGCGTGCGGATCGTGCCGAATCTGCCCACCGACGAGGTGTTCACCGCGCCGCACCGGGACCGGGTGGACGGCGTGGCGGTGGCCAGCAAGCCGCTGCTGGTCAGGGGCGAAATCGTGGAGGGTATCCGGGTGCGCTTCGCGGGCGGCCAGATCGTGGAGGGCAGTGCCAGCAAAGGCGAGGCGACGTTTCTCAAGCTGCTCGACACCGACGAGGGCGCGCGCCGTATCGGGGAAGTGGCCCTGGTCGCGGCCAGCGCGCCTGTCGCGCAGATCGGTCGGCTCTTCTACAACACCCTCTTCGACGAGAACGCCGCCTCGCACATCGCTCTGGGCCGCGCCTACGAATTCACCTTCAGCGCCGACCCCGCTGCGAGTGGCGGCAACGATTCGCTGATCCACGTGGACTGGATGATCGGCACGCCCAGCATGAACGTGGACGGCCTGCACGAAGGCGGCCGCCGCGCGCCGCTAATGCGCGGCGGCGAGTGGGCCATCGAGGGCCTGACGACCTGAAACAAAGTGGATGGAGCAACCAACATGACCCAGACGATCCGGCCCCGCGCCTACAAGAACTTCACCCCAAAAATGGGTATCTACGTCCTGCGCTGCCTGGCGTCGGGTCAGGTGATGACCGACTGGAGTCCGCATGTGGAGGGCAGTCTCAACCGTGTGCGCTTTCAGCTCGACGCAGGGCTGTACCCCGACAAGGACATTCAGCGGCGCTGGAAAGAGAGCGGTCCGGACGCTTTTGGGCTTGAGCTGCTGGACGAACTCAGCTCCGATCCCGGCAAGCCCGCC
This sequence comes from Deinococcus rubellus, assembly GCF_025244745.1. Lineage (NCBI taxonomy): Bacteria > Thermotogati > Deinococcota > Deinococci > Deinococcales > Deinococcaceae > Deinococcus > Deinococcus rubellus. The sequence goes on along the minus strand of NZ_CP104213.1, from coordinate 2,988,638 downwards.
GATCACGACTACAGCGCTGAACTGACCGAACTCGAAGCCTTGCACCGCGAGCGGCTGAACCTGCCGCCCAGACCCGGGAACGCCAGAGGCCTGCGCTAACCCGTCTGCGCTGATCTGTCTGCGCTAACCTCTCGCCATGCGTCTGCACCTGATCACCGTCGGTGCGCCCAAACTCGCCTACGCCCGTGCCGGATGGGCCGAGTACACCGGGCGGCTGGGGCACTATCACAAGCTCAAGGTGACCCAGCTGGCGGGCAGCACGCCGGTAAAGGAGGGTGAGGCGATGCTGAAGGCGGCGGGCCGCGCCCCAATCATCGCCCTCGACCCGCGCGGCCAGCAGTGGAGCAGCGAGGAGCTGAGCGCCTACATCGAGCGTCAGGGTGTGCAGGGCACCGGCGAGCTGGCCTTCTGCATCGGCGGCCCTGACGGGCACAGTGACGGGCTGCGGGCGGCAGCCAGGGCGCTGTGGAGCCTGGGCCGTCTGACCTTGCCGCACGATCTGGCGATGGTGGTCATGGGTGAGGCGCTCTACCGCTCGGCGACCATCTCGGCGGGCGAGCCATACCACCGCTAGCTGTGCCACCGCTGAAGCTCACTTCTTGCGCTTGAAGGGATTCCAGCTTTTCGGCTCAGGCTTGCCGGGTCTGTTGTCCGGCTCGGCGGAGGAAGCCAGGTCGCGCGGTGTGGGCAGCGTGGGCAGGTGCTGGTGACGGCCCATGATGGCGCGGGCGGCGGGGGCCGAGGCGTTCTCGGGAAGGTCCTCCAGCTCGATCTGCTCGTCTTCCTCGCCCAGCGCTTCCAGGAGGGCGCGGCGCAGCGCTGCCGAGGACGGACGGTCCTGCGGCTTTTTGGCCATCGCCAGCTCGATCAGGCGTGAGAGCGGGCGCGGCACCTGGCGGTTACTGGCCGTCACCGGCGAGGGAAAGCGGGTCAGGTGCGAGATCATCAGTTCCTCGTAGCTGTTGCCCACGTGGGGCCGCATGCCCGAGAGCAGTTCGTAGGCCAGCACGCCCAGGCTGTACACGTCGCTCTGGGCGCTGCTGGCCTCGCCGTGATAGATCTCCGGGGCCATGTAGAAGGGACTGCCCGACACGTTGCCGCCCGCCGAGACGAAGTAGGTGTTGCCGAAGTCTCCCAGCGCCGCCCGCTCGTCGTCCAGATACACGTTCTGGGTCTTGATGTCCTGGTGGACCGCGCCCTGGTGGTGCAGGTAGGCCACGCCGGACGCCACGTCGGCCAGCACCCGCAGGGCCGCGTCGTGGGGCAGCAACGTTTCTTCGAGGCGCTCGGCCAGGGTGCCTGCCGGAAAGTAGCGCATGGCGAGGTAAGCCCCTGGCCCGAACGGTGTGCCCGCGTAGCCGCGCACCAGGTAAGGGTGGCGCAATTGCAGCGAGAGCCTCACCTCGTTGCCGAAACGCTCCGCCGCCGTGCGGTTGGCCAGGGTGGTGCCCAGCGGAACCTTGATGGCCAGTGGGCGCTCCGGCGCATTGTTGGCGCTGCCCAGAAACACCAGCGACGTGTTGCCGCGACCAATCGAGCGCGTCAGGGTGTAGCCGCTGAGTTTTGGAAAATCGGGCGTCGTCACAGTGTCGTCACAGTAAGGCGGGTCCTGAAGCGGCAGGGGAAGCGGATGGGATCGGAGCGGTGGACTGAAGGTTTCGGTCACTGAGTCTAGGGTGAAGCGGGTTACAGGACTCTGTCACAAAACGCGAACCATCCGACACGAAGAGAACTCCAGAACGAATTCGGGCGGAGTAAGCAGCCCCCTACAGCTTGATTTCTTCGCCCGGCTCTGGCAGATACACCTTCACGCCCCTCTTCTCAGCCTCGGCGGCGAACACCTGCGGGTCGCCGGTCAGGGCCGGGAAGGTGCCGTAGTGCATCGGCATTGCCGCTGTGGGTTTCAGGAGGTCGAGGCACTTGGCCGCCTCGATGGGTCCCATGGTGTAATTGTCGCCGATGGGCAAGATCGCCAGATCGAGGCCGCCTTCGCCAATCAGGGCCATGTCGGAAAACCGGCCGGTGTCACCCGCGAAGTACACCCGCTTGCCGCCCATCTCGATCACGAGGCCGGTGGGCATACCGCCGTAGCTGCCGTCGGGGAAGCTGCTGGAGTGCCAGGCTGGGGTCAGCGTGACCTGGCCCCACTCACCCTTGACGGTGCCGCCGATGTTGGCCCCGATGGCATTGGCCGCCCCGTGCTGACCTGCGTAGCCGCCGACCTCCGCCGTGCCGATGATCGGAATGCCCGCTTTGCCGAAGTCGAGCGCGTTGCCCCAGTGGTCGCCGTGGGCGTGGCTGACCAGCACCGCGTTCACGTTCCAGCCCAGCGCTTCATCCAGGGTTACCGGGCTCTTGGGATTGCCCTGGATGAACGGATCAATGAGCACCTGAAAGCCGCCTGAGCTGAACAGAAAGGCCGAGTGGCCGAGAAAGCGGATGGTCAGGCTGGATGCGGCGTCGCTGGTGGTCTGAGTTGGGGTGGGTTGGGTCATGGTGCCTTTCTTTTAGCACTTTTTAGGAGCGCTGATTTGTCTGAAGTCGCACTCGGAGCTTCCGGAACGGACTGCCGCGTCTGTGTCGGCCCCGGAGTCGGTATCATTTGGCCTACATCCCGGCACGGCCCAGGCGCTAGTCTGGCGGGCGTGCAGAGGCGAGATTTGTGGATATTGGCGCGGCGCGGCCTGACCCGGCGGCCCATCAGAACACTCCTGACGACGTTGGGAATCGTGGTGGCGGTGGCCAGCATGGTGATTTTCCTGTCGTTGGGCGAGGGCATTCGCAAGGTGTTCAACGACGAACTCGGCGGTATCGGGCCGGACGTGCAGGTGTCGCTCAGCGGCTTCACCCAGGGCTTCGCGCCGCAGCCGAACCTGCCGCAGAGCACCGTGGGCGACATCGAGAAGCTTGCGCCTGGGCTGGGTATCACGCGGGTCACCCCGGTCATCATGTCGGTGCGCGGCAGCCTCGACCCCTCGCAGAGTGCGGTGCTTTACGGTCTGCCTGCCGAGCAGGGCATCAATGCGGTGTTCTCGAACGTGGCCATTGCCCAGGGCCGACTCCTCAAGGCCGGGGACAGCGGCGTGGCCGTGGTGGGGGCCAAGGCGGCCACGAACCTCAAGCTGGGCCTGGGCAGCACGCTGAGGCTCAACCGCCGCAGCGCCGTGAAAGTGATGGGCATTCTGGCCAAGTCGGGCGGCCTCAACGATTCGTTCATCTTCATGCCGCTCATCACCATGCAGGCCGCCGAGGGCGCGCAAAATCGCGTCTCGATGGTGGCCATCAAGCTGGACGATCCCAAGCAGGCCCGCGCCGTGGCCGATCAGCTGTCCAAATCGCTCAACCTGGAAGCCCAGACCCAGGGTGATTTTCTGAGTTTCGCTGACCGGGCACTGAAGATCAGCGACGCGGTGAGGTTCGGGATCTCGCTGATTTCCTTGATCGTGGGCGGGCTGGCGGTGACCAATACCGTGATGATGGGTGTCTTCGAGCGCACCCGCGAGTTCGGCACGCTGCGGGCCATCGGGGCGCGGCCCGGCTTCGTGCGCGAACTGGTGCTCACCGAGTCGCTGCTGCTCTCGCTGGTGGGCGGCGTGGGAGGGCTGCTGCTGGGGCTGGTGGGCATCTGGGGCGTCAACCTCTATACCCAGAACCTGGCAGGCTTCGACGCGGCGGCCCTGACCCCGCGCCTGACGCTGCTGGCGCTGTTCATCTCGCTGCTGCTGGGCCTCATCGCTGGCCTGCTGCCTGCCCGCTCGGCCTCGCGGCTGAGCATCAATGAAGCGCTGGGGCGGGTATGACCGCTTGCGTTTCGCCGCCCGCTCCTCTGGTCACGCCCAAAATCCAGCTCCAGACCGACGCCCTGAGCCGCACCTATCCCAGCGGCGACGGCCAGATCACGGCGCTGCGGTCCTTCTCGCACACCTTTGCGGGGGGGATGACCTCGGTGGTGGGACCGTCGGGCAGCGGCAAGAGCACCCTGCTCAACTTGCTGGCGGGCTTCGACACCCCCAGCGGCGGCGCGGTGCGGGTGGGCGACACCGACATTCACAGTCTCAGTGAAGCGGGCCGGGCCGATTTCCGGCTCAAGCACTACGGCTTCGTGTTTCAGAGTCACAATCTGGTCGCCATTCTCAGCGCCCAGGAGAACGTCGAATTTCCGCTGATGCTGGCCGGGGTGCCGCCCAGGGAGCGCCGCGAGCGGGCACGGGCGCTGCTTGCTCAGGTCGGGCTGGAAGGCCGCACCCACCACCTGCCCTCGCACCTCTCGGGCGGCGAGGCGCAGCGGGTGGCGATTGCCCGCGCCCTGGTGTCCGATCCGGCGGTGCTGCTGGCCGACGAACCCACCGGCAACCTCGATACCCGCAGCGGCGAGGTCATTCTGGAGCTGCTGACCCGCCCGGCCCGCGAGGGCAAGACGGTGGTGCTGATTACCCATGACCCCGACGTGGCGGCGCTGGCCGATCACCACCTGCGGGTGCGCGACGGCGAAGTGACAGTGGAGCGCTGAGGCCCCTTTTCAGCCTTCTCGCCGGGCCGGACACGGTCAATGTTCTCGCGGCCTGTCGCCGGGTCAAACTCTGCGATAGCGGCGAGGTTCATTCTGGATCACCGCCACGTCGGCGGTGTTGAGCCTGGGTCAGGTACTTGAGCGGCCTGCCCTGGCCCTTGGTGATGGGGATCAGACTGGTACGGGCCGCTCCGTCCAGATCGGAGCTGCTGGGACACATCAGCTTGCCCACGTTTTCAAGAAGCCGCTAGCGGGCCACCTGACGTGGGCCATCCAGAAGTCCTCACCCGGAACTTTTACCGACTCGCTGCGTATTTCCTGGTATGAACCGCTCGCCCGCCCGCCTGAACCCGCTGCGCCTGTCGGCCCGCCGCTCCTCCAGCCCGCTGGGGCGCTTGCGGGGGGTCTGGAGAGACGCGCTGGCGCTGCTGCTGTCGCTGACAGATAGGCGCGTCGGCGCTCGGGCCAAACTGATCGCCGCGCTGGCCCTGCTGTACGCCCTCAGCCCCATCGACCTGATTCCCGACGGCATTCCAGTGCTGGGCGTCACCGACGACCTGCTGATCGTGCCCGCCGTGCTGGCTTACGCGGCCCGCAGCCTGCCCGCCCCGGTTCTGCTTCAGGCGCGGGGCCGGGTGGCGCGGTTGCCCCGGCTGTGGCCGTCTGCGCTGGGCGGCGTGCTGCTGACGGGAACGCTGATCTACGCACTGACGCGGCTGCTGAGCCAATTGTAGGGCCGCGCCGGGATGCTACCTTACTCCTCATGAACGATGGTCCGAACGCGAGCTGGAACGCGGTGGTGCTGGGCGGCGGCGATCCCGGCGACGATTTTGCCGCCGCTCACGGGGTGGCCGTGAAACCGCTGATCGAGGTGGCGGGCCGTCCGATGGGGGAGTGGGTGCTGCGCGCCCTGCGCGACTCCGGACGGGTGGCGCGGGTGGCTTACGTGGGGCCGCTGACCCCCGAGATGGCCGGGCTGGTGGACGTGCGCGTCACGGACCGGGGCACCCTGATCGCCAACCTTGAGGCGGGCGTGGCGGCGCTCCGTGAACCAGGCCGGGGTGAAAGTGGCAGCGCCGCGCCGCGCCGGGTACTGGTCGTCACGGCGGACATCCCGATGCTCAGCGGTGAGCAGGTGCGCGACGTGCTGGAGAGCGCCCCCGACGTGGGCCTGGTCTACCCGATTGTCGAGAAGGCCGTCTGCGAGGCCAGCTACCCCGGTGTGAAGCGTACCTACGCCCGCCTCAAAGACGGCACCTTCACGGGTGGCAACCTGTTTTTGCTCGATCCGGCGCTGATCGGTAAGTTCCTGCCGCGCCTGCGGGCTGTGCTGGACGCCCGCAAGCAGCCGCTGAAGCTGGCGGGCATCGTCGGCCCGGCCTTCATCGTCAAGATGCTGCTGGGGCAACTGAAAATTGCCGAACTCGAGGCGCGGATCAGCCGCATTTTGGGGGTCGAGGCGCGGGCGCTGATCACGCCGCACGCCGCCGTTGGCACCGACATCGACAAGCCGGGCGATCTGGCGCTGGCCGCAGAGGTTCTCACGGCTACGCCGGACTGAAGGCTGGGCTGAACATTGGCCCTTGTCACGGCGCAGGTGAATCGGGCAATATGGCTCCATGACGCATATCATCACCAGCCCCTGTATCGGCGTGAAAGACCAGGCCTGCACCGAGGTCTGCCCCGTCGAGTGTATCTATGACGGCGGCGACCAGTACCTCATCCATCCCGACGAGTGCATCGACTGCGGCGCGTGCGTACCTGCCTGCCCGGTCAGCGCCATTTTCCCCGAGGAAGACGTGCCAGACGGCGAGACCCTCTTCATCGCCAAGAACCACGAGTTTTTCGGCCTCTGAAGTCGAGGTCGCCGAGACGCGCTCATCCGCTGGGGTGGGCGCTTTGTTGTGGTTGCCGGGGAACATTGCGTCTTTTGCTCCGCTGCGGCCCTTCGCTCACTGTTCATGGGTTCGGCCAGTTCGCCCGGCAGCGATCGTGAAGTCTGCCTGCACTACCGGGTGGTCAGGTCGCACCGATCAGGCGGCCTTCGCCCTGCAATTGGCGAGGATGAACCATACCTGGCTGGGCGAAAAAGCCTCCAAGGATCTCCTTGTAAAGTTTTGGCTTTGCCGAGCGGAGTGAGTGAGGAAGAAAGTACGTCCTGACGAAAGTGGATGAGGGGCGTCCTCAAGGGGAGGAATGGACCCATACAGGTGCTGCTCATGACGATAGTCCGTTCACGATGATAGGGAGAAAGCGCTGTTCGCGGAAGCCCGAAACGGTAGCAGGGGCGTACTTAAACCAGGCCCTCAATCGGTCCCAGTGCTGCCACCCGCAGTATGTCAAACGGCCTGCGCTCCAGCACGGCCCGCACCTGCTCGGGCGTCACGTCGGCGCAGCGCTGCACACTCTCGGCGGCGCTGAGGAGTTCGCCGCGCGCCAGATAGTCCATGCCCAGCGTGAAGAGGCGGCCCTGCGGCGTGCCGCCGCGCAGCACCGCCCCCACCGCGATCTTGCGGGCGGCCCGGCGCACTTCGAGGTCGCTGACGCCGTTCTCCTGAACGTCTCGCAACACGGCGCGGTAGGCGTCCAGCACTTCTTGGGTACGCGGCGGGTCGCAACTGAAGCCGCCCTCGAAGGTGCCTGCGCCGTCGTACTCGGCGTGCGAGAGGTCGGCACTGTCGCTCAGGCCGGTGTCGAGGAGCGCCCAGTAGAGCCGCCCGTTCTCGCCGCCGATGATCTCGGTGAGCACGTGGGCGGCCTCGCGCAGCGGGTCGGCGCTGCCCAGCCCGGGGGCTGCCAGTGCGACCTGGGCGCGGCTCAGATCGGCGTCGTGGCTCAGGCTCAGGCCGCTTTGGGGCGTATGCGGCGGCAGGGTACGCTCGAAGCTGGTGCGGGGCCAATCAAAGGACACCTGCTCGGCGGCGGCCAGCACCGATGGCCCGTCAAACTGGCCGCAGACCACCAGGGTGATGTTCGGCGTGCCGTAGCGCTCGGTGAAGTTGCGCCGCAGCACCTCCGGCGTCAGACCGCTGACCGTCTGTGAGGTGCCCAGCACCAGATGGCCCAGCGGGTGCTCGCCCCAGTACTCGGCGTGCAAAATGTCCATCAAGCGCGAGTCGGGCTGGTCGGCGTACATCTCGATCTCTTCCAGAATGACCCCGCGCTCGGTGCCGATTTCCTCTGGGCGCAGGGCGGGGGTCAGCAGCACGCTGAGGGTGCCAAGCAGGTCATGCTGCTGCTCCGGCAGGCTGGCGGCGTGATAGACGGTGGCCTCCTCGCTGGTGAAGGCGTTGGCCTGCCCGCCCAGCGCGTCCAGCCGGGCATTCAGATCGAGGGCGCTGACCGTTTCGGAGCCTTTGAACATCAGGTGCTCCAGGAAGTGCGACGCGCCGAGTTCGGCGGGCGTCTCGTCGCGCGCGCCGGTCCTCACGAAAAATCCCATCGCCAGCGTCTGGGCATCCGGGTCGCGTTCCAGCAGCACAGTCAGCCCGCTGGCGAGCTGATGCTTGACGGGCCGGGTCATGGGCGTCGACTCAGACATGCGCCGCCCCACTGCCCGTCAGTTGGGGCGCGCTGAGCGGTTGTGGCCCGATAGAGACCAGACCCAGTGGGCCGGGGTCGTAGCTGTCCAGAAAAGCATTCACCTTCTCCAGCGTCAGCGTCCCGATCTCCGCGCGCATCTCGCCCGGCTCGCGCACCCGGCCAAACAAAGCCAGATCGCGGGCCATGCCGCCGCTGCGGGAACGGACGCTCTCGGAGCCAAACACCGTACTCGCCATCAAGGCGTTCTGGGCTCGCCCGAACTCCGCCTGGGTCAGCCCCTGCCGCCAGCGGCGTAGCTCGGAGAGCATCACGCTGAGGGTCTCGGGGGCGCGCTGCGGCGTGCTGGCCGCGTAGCCTGAGAGCAGCGCCTCGCCGCCGACAACCTGCGGCCCGGCGTGAACGGTGTAGGCCAGGCCGCGTTCCTCGCGCACCGCGTGAAAGAGGCGGCTGGCGCTGCCGCCCGACAGGGCCGTGAGCGCCAGATGCCAGGCAAACCAGTCGGGGCTGTGCGGCGAGATGCCGCGCCCGGTGAAGGTGAAATGCGTCTGCTGGCTGTCGTCGGGCAGGTGGGCTGCCCCGCCCAGGTAGGGGTGAGGCTTAACTGGCTGGGCGTCGCCGGGTTGCCAGTCGCCGAAGAGCTGCTCGGTCAGCCCGAAGACCGCCTGTGCCTCGGTGTCGGCCACCACACTCAGGATGCTGCCGCGCGCCCCAGCCCGCTGCCAGAAGGTACGGGCCGAGGCAGGCGTGATCTGCGCCAGGCCGCTGAGGGTGCCGCTGGTGGGGTGGGCGTAGCCGCTTTTGGCAAAAATAAGTTGCCGTGCCGCCAGGCCCAGGCGCTCGGCAGGGCTGTCCTGCAAGCTCTCCAGGTCCTGGCGGGCCAGATCGAGCAGCACGGGCAGTTCACTTTCCGGCAGCAGTGGGCGGCGCACCAGATTGGCGAACAGGGCCAGCGCCGCGCTGAGGTCTGCGCCCAGGCCGCTGCCGGAAAAGAAGGTGGCCTCGGCGTCGCTGCCGCCGCCGCGCCGCACGCCCAGATCGTCCAGCGCGTCCTGAAACTGCCGGGCGCTGAGCTGGCCTGCGCCCTTGTAGAGCCACTCCTCGACCAGCCCCGCCGTTCCTTCCTGGCCTTCCGGGTCATGGGCGCTGCCCAGCGGCACCCTGAGATGAAACGAAAAGCCGGGCGTGGCGCGGCGCTCGAAGGCCAGTTGCAGGCCGTTGGCAAGGGTGTGGGTGTGGGCAGGCATTGGGGGGATTCTAGAGCAGGTGGGCGGGGCGGAGTGCGCACGCAGGTGACACTGGCGGCCCCTGAAGGCGCACACGCGGCGCTACTCTGGGCCGAATGAATCTCCTGCTGGCCTTCATCCCCATCAGTCTGCTGCTGGAATACGCTTTTCACGCGCCGCCGTTGTGGGTCTTCGGCGCGTCCACCGTCGCCATCATTCCGCTGGCCGACTGGCTGCGGAAGGCCACCGAGCAGGTCGCGGCCAGAGCCGGGCAGACCATCGGCGGGCTTCTCAACGTGACCTTCGGCAACCTGGCCGAGCTGATCATCGCCATCTTCGTGCTGCTCGCTGGCAACGCGGCGGTGGTCAAGGCGCAGATCACTGGCAGCATCATCGGCAACGGACTGCTGGGGCTGGGACTCGCCATTCTGATCGGCAGCTTCGGGCGCAGCCGCCAGAAATTCAGCGGCCAGAACGCCGGGCAGCTCAACTCGATGCTGTTTCTGGTGGTGGTGGCCCTGCTCCTCCCGGCACTGTTCGACCTGACCGAGCGGCTGCCCGCCTTCGCCGCCGGAAGCGCCGCTGCCCGCAACAACTTGGACGAGTACCTGAGCCTGGGCGTGGCGGTGGTCCTGATTCTGGTGTACGGCCTGAATCTGGTCTACACCCTGGTCACCCACAAAGACGTGTTCGCGCTGGAAGAGGAGGAGCATCAGGGCCAGCTCTGGCCGGTGTGGAAGGCGGCGGCGGTGCTGCTGGGCGCAACCGCCTTCATCGCGCTGGAATCCGAGATGCTCTCGGGCGCGCTCGACGCGAGCAGCGCCGCGCTGGGCCTGAGTCCCTTCTTTCTGGGCATCATCGTGCTGGCGGTGGTGGGCAACTTCGCCGAATACATCGCGGGCAGCTACTTCGCGCGACAGGGCAAGATCGGGCTGGCGATCAACATCGCGGTGGGCGCGACCATTCAGGTGGCCCTCTTCACCGCGCCGCTCCTCGTGATCATCTCGTACCTGATCGGCAAACCGATGAATCTGGTCTTCTCCAGCCCGCTGGAACTCGTCGCCATCGTCGCAGTGGCCCTGATCGTGACCACCGTGACCAAGGACGGCGAGGCCACCTGGTTTGAGGGCGTGATGCTGATCGCGGTCTATCTGCTGCTGGCGCTGGCCTTTTACTTCGTGACGCCGAGCGAGACCCAGTCGTCAGGGGCGCACCGCAAGACACTGCCTGCTCAAATGGGAGTGCGCGTTCAGGACAAGGCCGACACTCCGTTCATGCCCAATCCGGCTCCTGTCAGCTGGCTGACCTAAAGCGAGTTGGGCCTGAAGCGAGCTGGGCACAGATCCGGGCGCGGACTGGATTTGGTGTCTTTTCCGCTCACGCCGGACCGGGACGAGCGCTCAGAATGGGGCCATGTCCGCGCCTGAAGTGTCTTCCCCCAGTTTGCCCGCGCCGAATGCCACCGCCGAGCAGCTTACCCGGCTGGCGCGGGAGCCGTCGCCGCAAGTGCGGGGGGCGGTGGCCCGCCATCCCAACACACCTGCCGGGGTGCTGGGACAACTGGCCGCCGACTTCCCTGAAGCGGTGATCGCCAACCCCGCCCTGCCCCTGCTGCGCCTGGCCCAGATGAACCAGATTCAAAGCTGGTCGGGTCGCACGCTGGCCCGCCTGGCGGCAGTGGAAGCGGCTCCCGAGTGGCTTCAGGAGCAGGCCATGCGTCACCCCGACCCCCAGGCGCAGTGGGCAGTGGCGGGCCGCGCCCAGCTCAGCCCCGAGCGGCTGCGGCAGCTCGCCACCCGGCGCGAGTGGCAGCTTCGCGCGGCGGTGGCCCAGCACCCCAATCTGCCCACCGATTTGCTGGACAGGCTGGCCGCCGACTCCGACTACGGTGTGCGGCTCTCGCTGGCGGCGCACCCGGCCTTGCCACCCGAGGTTCTGAAAAAACTGCAACAGGACCCGCATCCGCTGGTGCGCCGCCGCACCCAGATCATCAGCACCCGGATCATCAACGCCAAGGCGAGATCGCTATGAATACATCCCCGACCTACACCGCCTTCCTGAGCCGCGATCGCCTGATCACTGCGCCACTGCCCGAGGTACTGAGCGAGGTCAAGCGGCATCTCGACGCCGCCACCCAGGCGCTGCCGATTCTGATTTTCGACGACCAGACCGGGCAGCCGGTGGATTTCAACTTTCAGGGCAGCCTGGCGCAGGTGCTGGCGCGTGGGCTGCCCACTGAGCGCCCACCTCCCCGGCAGCCCGAGACGCAGAAGGTCAAGTTGCTGGCCCGCCACTGGGAGTGGCTGCACGCCCAGCCGAGCGGCCCCTCGGCCACCTTGCGCCGCCTGGTAGACGCGGCCCGCAAGGCTGAGGCAGGACAGGAGCGCGCCCGCCACGCCACCGACGCGACCAGCCGCTTCCTGACTGTGATGGCGGGTGATCAGGCGGGGCTGGAAGAGGTGCAGCGGGCGCTGTACACCAAAAACCGCCAGCGATTCGAGGCGCTACTGTTTGACGGTGACTGGCCCGAGGGCATCAGCGCCCACGCCCTCTATCTGGCTCAGGCGGCCTTCGGCGGGGAAGCAGAGTGACCATGCTGCCCTTTCCGCTGAGTCCTTTTCCGCTGCGCCAGCCGATCATCTTTCTCGACACCGAAACCGGGGGCCGTGACCCGGCACGTCACTCGCTGCTGACCATCGGTGCGGTGACGCTCGGCCAGGACGGTGAGATCAGCCGCCCGCTGCATTTGCTGATCAAGCACGCCGAATACTGCGTGGAGGCGGGCGCGCTGGCCGTCAACGGCATTGACCTGCTGGCCCACGATCAGGCCGCCCAGCCGCCGGAAGCTGCCGCCCAGGCGCTGCGCGACTACGCCGCCGGGGTGGGCCGGGTGATGCTCGGTGGGCACAACTTCGCCTTCGATCTGGCCTTTCTGCGTCCGCTGCTGCCCGATCTGCGGCGGGTCTTCAGAAGCGGGCACGTGGACACCAAGCTCAGCGCCCAGTTCCTGATTCACGCCGGGGTACTGCCGCACAGCGTCGGCACGCCGCTCTCGCAGCTCACCGGGCACTTCGGTATCGAGTACGCGGCCCACAATGCTCTGGAGGACGCCAGGGCCACAGCGCAGGTCTACGTGGAACTGCTCAAGCTGGTGGGCGGATAGCCCCACCCAAGCCCTGGTTCAGTCCATCAGCACCACGTCCACCTCGTCGCCCACCTCCGCCGCGCCGCCCTCTGGCATGATGACCAGCGCGCCCGCGTCGCTGAGCGATCTCAGCACGCCGCTGCCCTGCTTGCCGTAATCGAAGACCTGGCTGCCGCGCACCTCGGCCCGCCAGAAGGCCGTCTTGTCGGCCAGGCCACGAAACGGCGTGCCCGCCCGCAGGCGCAGGGTACTCAGCGGCTGTCCGGTCAGGGCCGGGCGCACGATCACCTGAAAGACCACCAGGCTGCTGACTGGGTTCCCCGGCAGACCGAACACCGGCAGGCCCTTCCAGCCGCCCAGCATGGCCGGGCCGCCGGGACGCATCCGCACTTTCCAGAAGCTGACCTTGCCCTCCTGAATCAGCAGGTCGCGCACGAAGTCGTACTTGCCCATGCTGACGCCGCCGGAAGTCAGCAGGATGTCGGCCCCGCCGATGCTGGTCAGCGCCTGCTCCAGTGCCTCGGGGCTGTCGGGTGCGGCGGGCAGCAGCACGGCCTCGCAGCCCGCTTCCCGCAGCATGCCCAGCAGGCCGTAGGCATTGGAGTTGTAGACCTGCCCCGCACTGAGCGGCTGCCCCGGCTCGATCACCTCGTCGCCGGTACTCATCACTGCAACCCTCAAAGGCTTCAGGGTCGGCACCTCGGCGTGCCCCAGGGCGGCGGCCAGTGCCACGCGGGCCGGGGTCAGGAGTGCTCCTGCGTGCAGCACCGTCTCGCCCGCCTCGAAGTCGCCGCCCTCGCGCCGCACGTCGCCGGGAGAAGCGGGGCGCAGCAGGAGCACGCCGTCCCCGTCGGCCCTATCACTGTCGTCTTGCAGTTGCTCCACCGGGCAGATCGCGTTGGCCCCCTGGGGCAGCGGCGCGCCGGTATAGATGCGGACCGCCTCGCCCGCGCCCACTGTCCCGGCAAAGGCCAGCCCGGCACGGCTCTCCCCGATCAAGCGCAGGCGTGTCGGCTGCTCGGGGCTGGCCGCCAGCGTGTCGGCCTCGCGGCAGGCAATTCCGTCCAGGGCGCTCTCGGTGGCCGAGGGGTGGCTGACTCTGGCCATCAGATCGGCAGCCAGGGTGCGGCCAAACGCCGAGGCGAGCGCCACCGTCTCGGTTCGCCGCTCGGGCAGCAACTGGCGCAGCAGGGTGCGGGCTTCCTCCACGCTGACGAACATCGGAAAGGTGGGCGGCGCGGGGTGGGGTGCAGTCATGTGGTCAGGATAGAGGACTGAGCAGGCTGCCCTCAGATACACGGGTTCTCAGATGCTCAGCACCTTGGCGCAGCGGTAGAGCGCGCGGCTCACGTCCTTGCTTTTGGTCCAGGTTTCTTCGAACGGCACGTAAGTCAGCCCGCCCCCGGTGCGGCCCACCATGATGTTGGACTTGCCCGCGATCAGCGCCTCGACGGCCCCCTCGCCCAGCCGTGAGGCCAGCACCCGGTCCGACGACACCGGCGAGCCGCCGCGCTGGATGTGGCCCAGCACGGTAAGGCGGGTATCGATGCCGGTGTTCTTGGTGATGGCTTCGGCAATGCCCTGCCCGCCGCCGGGGTAGCCCTCGGCCACGATGATGATGCTGCTGGTCTTGCCGCGCGCCTGGCTGTTCCTGATGACTTCCAGCAGGTCTGCGACGGTCTTCTGGTCTTCGGGTAGAAAGACTTCTTCCGCGCCGCCCGCCACCGCCACGTCCAGCGCGATATGCCCGGCGTGGCGGCCCATCACCTCGATGACGAAGATGCGCTCATGGCTTGCCGCCGTGTCGCGCAGTTTGTCCACGGCGTCCAGGGCCGTTTCCACGGCGGTGAAGTAGCCGATGGTGTGGTCGGTGCCGTAGAGGTCGTTGTCGATGGTGCCGGGCAGGCCGACCACCGGAATGCCGTGCTCCTGCTGGAGGTAGTGCGCGCCGTGAAAGCTGCCGTCGCCGCCGATGACCACCAGCGCGTCCACCTTCCACTCGCGCAGGTGCCGGGCCCCCTCGGCCCGGCCCTCGGCACTGCGCCAGGTGTGGCTGCGGGCGGTCAGCAGCATGGTGCCGCCGCGCTGGATGATGTTGGCCACGTCGCGCGGGCCGAGCAGCCGCAGATCGCCCTGATGCAGGCCCTGAAAGCCCCGGCGCACGCCCACCACCTCGATGCCGTGGTAGGTGGCGGTCCGCACGACGGCGCGGATGGCCGCATTCATGCCCGGCGCGTCGCCGCCGCTGGTCAGCACCGCGAGGCGCTTGATGGTGGTGTTGGGTGCTGTCATGACTCCTCCATGGGGGAGTTGGTGGACGGGTGGGTCTGCACCGCGCCGAGCGCCAACTGATAAGCGTCATTCTTACGCAAACCCCTGGTCTGGAGCAAGGCCCGGATCTCCCGCGCGTCTTTGCCCTCCGCCGCCCACCCGGCAGCCAGGCCGGGGTAATCGGTGAGCTGCTCGCCGGGAAGCAGCTCGTTTGCCGCCTTGCCCGCCACCACCACCACGATCTCGCCGCGCACGCCGCCGCCGAAATACTCGGTCAGCTCGGCGAGTGTGCCGCGCCGGGTCTCCTCGAATTTCTTGCTGAGTTCGCGCGTCACCGAGGCCAGCCGCGCCTCGCCGCAGACGGCGGCCAGTTCAATCAGACTGGCGTGCAGGCGGTGCGGGCTTTCATAGAGAATGCTGGTCTCAGACCGGGCCGCGATGGCTCCCAGGCGCTCCTTGCGCTCGCGGCCCGTGCGGGGCAGGAAGCCCTCGAAGGTGAAGCGGGCGGTATTCAGGCCCGAGAGAACCAGTGCCGGAATGAGGGCGGTGGCTCCCGGAAGCGCTTCCACCTGACCGCCCAGCCGCAGCGCTGCGGCGACGAGTTCGCTGCCGGGGTCGCTGATGCCGGGCGTGCCCGCGTCCGAGACATAGGCCAGTCTCGGGTACTGCCCGAAGGTCCGCTCGGCCCGCGACATGGTGTGGGCGTCGAGGCGCACCAGTGGGCGGGCGATGCCCAGATGGGTCAGCAGCGCTCCCGTGCGGCGGGTGTCCTCGCAGGCCACCGCGTCAGCCTGCCGCAGCACCTCGGCGGCCCGGTAGGTGAGGTCGCCGAGGTTGCCCACCGGGGTCGGCACCAGCCACAGGTGAACGCCGCTGGCCGCTGCACTCACGGGGAGAGCGTCGTCGGTGAACGCCTGACCAGCGAGCGGCCCCTCAGCAACCAAGTCACTGGCTGGCGGGTCAGACGGGTTCCGGGACATGTCCCTCCGCTTCGCCCGGTACCCGCTCGCTGGTCAGGCCCGGCATCGGGCGCAACTTGATCCGGATCTTCTTGGGTCGGTTCAGCGCGCTGCTGATCTTGGCGCGCAGCAGTTCGCCCTCGCCCACCGTCACGGTGACGACGGTGCCTTCCGGCAGCTTGGCCCCGATCAGCACCACCACTTCATTTTCCACTACGCCCTTGTAGGCCCTCATTGGCCTAGTTTATGCCGAAAGGGCAGGCAGGGTGGGCGGCCTGGGCGACGGACTTAATTTTAACTGGCTCCAACTTGAACTGACCCAACCTCCGCTCTCAGGTTTCGCTGCGCCGCCGCTCGGCCCTGGTGAGGGCCTCGCGCAGCGCCGTGATGTCGGCCTCGCGCACGCCGCCGAGCTGGGCGTAGCGGTCCACCACGTCCGCCGCCTCGCGCCTGCGTCCCAGCCGCAGCAGCATGCTGGCGAGGTGTTCGCCGTCCACAAAGTAGGCGCGCGGCACATCAGGCTGCTGGGCCACCTGGGCGCGGGCGGCGTCGAGCCGGGTGGTGGAGTGGCGAAAGCGGGTGACCTGAAAGCGGATCAGGTAACTGGCGGTGATGAAGGTCAGCACCACCGCCAGGGTGGAGGCGCTGAGTGAGCGCGACACCCCGAAGCCGCTGGCCAGCCGCACCAGCAGCGGAAAGAAAAACGCCAGCACCACCACCGTCGCCAGCGAGGCGGCGTAGTTCACCGGCCCGGCCCGGTTGGCGGTGGGAGGGTCTGCCAGGCAATCATGCCAGTCATTCTAGCGGGCCAGCGCGTTAGCGGGTATTCGGCAACGCTGGAATCGGCGCAAAGGGCAGCCAGGGCAGGCGCTCAAGCTGACCCGTGACCCACTTCACCGCCCGGCTGTTGGGAGATGACACGCCGCTGTGGTCCTCGTGAACCGAGACGAACGTCTGAATGCCGGTCTTGTCACCGCCGGGGCGCTGGTTGGGCGTCAGGTCGAAGAGGTAGTTGACGTAGAAGCCCGGCACCTCGCCGCCGCTGGCCGGGAGGCGCTTACTCTGCACTTCCAGGTTCACGGCCACATTGGGCCACACCAGATCCTTGAGGCGCACGGACTGGCCGCCTACGAGTGCGCTGCTGCATGCCAGCAGGGGCGAGCGCTGCGGATCGCCCTGCCACAGCGCCGAGGTCGCCGCCAGCGTTTCAGCGCTGTGGTCGGCATTCCAGGCCACGCAGTTGGCATCGAGGTCGATCAGGACCGCCACCGGCACCTGCCCGAAGAGGGTGCTCAGGTAGTGGCCCCACACCGCGCCGTGCGAGTGGCCCACGATGATCACCTGCGCCGGGTTGCGCCGCCCGAGCACCAGTTCGCTGGTCAGGCGCTGGTAATCGCTGAGCAGATCGAGAATTCCGCGCTGCGGCAACTTCGAGCGCCGCGACTTGAAATCGGTGGTGATGCGCTCGGCGTAGCCTTCCACCTCCACGTTGAGGCCGCGCCGCTCGAAGACGGCGGCCAGCACCTTCAGGGTGCCGCGCTCGCTGAGATAGTCCCAGTTGTCCTGCGGGGCCTGGCAGGGCGGGCCGCAGCGCCCGGAGATGCCGAAGATCAGCACGTCGGGGCTGCCGACGGGGCGCAGCGGCAGGGCGCGCTGCTTGGCGGCGCTGGGAGCCTCGAAGACTGCCGGGCCGAGGCTGGGCAGCGGCGCGCAGGCCGCCGAGCACAGGGTCAGGAGCAGGGCCAGCAGCGTCGCCAGTCGGGGCCGCAGGTTCACGGCCCTAGCGCCGGGTCGAGCCGTCGCTGGTGAGCAGCGGGCCATACAGGTCGGGGCGGCGGTCGCGGAAAAAGCCCATTCCGGCGCGGAATTTTCTGGCCGCCGTCAAATCGAGCGTGTGGTGCAGCGCGCCCACCTCGTGGTCGCCAAACTCGGCCACGATCTCGCCGGTAAAATCGCTGATAAACGAGTGGCCGTAGTAGGTCTGGGTCAGGTTCTCCACGACCTCGCTGCCGATGCGGTTGGCTGCGCCCACATAAGTGGAGTTGCTCACCGCGTGGCCCACCATCGCCCGCTGCCACATCTGGTGGCTGTTGGGCGTCTCCACGCCTTCTGGCTCCGAGCCGATGGCCGTGGGATACAGCAGGAAGTCGGCCCCCAGCAGCATCATGGCGCGGGCCGATTCGGGATACCACTGATCCCAGCAGATCCCGGCCCCGACGCGCCCGTAGCGGGTGGCCCAGACCTTGAAGCCGGTGTCGCCGGGCGTGAAGTAGTATTTTTCCTCGTAGCCGGGGCCGTCGGGAATGTGGCTTTTGCGGTAGACGCCCAGCAGTTCGCCGCCCGCGTCGATGCAGGCCAGCGAATTGTAGTGGGTCTGTCCTGCCGCCTCGAAGAAGCTGACCGGCAGCACCACCCCGAGTTCGGCGGCAAGGTTCTGGAAGCGCCCCAGGAAAGGGTGGCACGCCACCGGGTGCGCCAGGGCGAAAGAGTCCTCGCGCTCGGCCTGGCAGAAGTACAGGTTCTCGAACAGTTCCGGCAGCAAGATCACCTGCCCGCCTGCTCTGGCCGCGTCCCGGACATGCGCCTCGGCCCGCGCCAGGTTGTCTTCGAGCTGGTCGGTCATGTGCATCTGGATGACGGCCAGGGACGTGAGTTGGGAAGCAGTCATGGGTTCAGGCTACCCGAAGTCAGTCAGGCGCAACTGATCGGGTGTCACCTTGCTCCGCGTGCAGCCGAGACCGGGCAGCATGATCAGGCACAGTCCCAATCAGGCATAGTAGGGCATGTCCAGCGTGCGCCCGATCTGGTTGATGGCGGTGCTGCTGGGCCTGGTCAGCGGCGGCACGCTCGGCTACCGCCTGCTGGAAGGCTGGCCCTGGTCCGAGAGCCTGTATATGACCCTGATGGTGCTGACCACGGTGGGCTTCAACGAGGTGCATCCGCTGAACCAGTGGGGCGAGTATTTCACCGACTTCCTGATGGTGGTCGGCATCGGCCTGATGCTGTATCTGCTGACGGTGCTGGCTGACAATGCCCTGCGCGGCGTGCTCGACCCGGCCAGGGCACAGCTCAGAAAGGAGCGGCGACTGAGAATGCTGAAAAACCACACCCTGGTCTGCGGCTACGGTCAGGTGGGTGAGGCCGTCTGCGCCGCGCTGCTGGAAGCGGGCCGCAGCGTGCTGGTCATCGATACCGCCGCCGAGCGTCTGGCTGCCGCCGCCGCCCGGGGGCTGCACACCCTCAGTGGCGACGCCACCGACGAGGAGGATCTCAAGCGCGCCGGGATCGAGCGGGCCACCGCGCTGGTGAGCGTCATCAATTCCGATCCAGCCAATCTGTATGTGGTGCTCTCGGCGCGGGGGCTGGTGCCTGAGCTGACCATCATCGCGCGGGCCAGTGACGAGAGTGCGGCCCAGAAGATGCGCCGCGCCGGGGCCAGTGAGGTGGTCAATCCGTATCAGCTCAGCGGCAACCGGATCGCCCGGCTGATGATTGCGCCGAATCTCGTTCACTTCCTGAGCGGCAGCCTGGACAGCGGGCACTTCACGGTGCGTGAGATGGCAGTGCCGCCCGCCTACGTGGGCCGCAGCATCGAGCAGTTCGGCCAGGACAGCGGCGCGCTGGTGGTCGCCATCTGGCGCGGCGATCAGGCCATGCGCCCGCGTCCGCATGTCAGGCTGCTGGAAAGTGACAGCCTGCTGCTGGCCGGAACCGCCGATGAGGTGGCGCAGGCCGGGCGCTGAGCGGGTCATGTGGATGGATCGGTGGCGGGTTGCTCAGTCGGTGTCTGGCCCGGTCTCCTCGAAGGTCAGCCGGTGCTTGCGGAGCATATACAGGTACAGCTCCTCGACCTTGGTTCTGGCCCAGGGGGTTTTTCGCAGAAACTTGAGGCTGCTGGGCACACTGGGGTTGTCCTGGAAGCAGCGGACGTTGATGCGCCGTCCCAGTTCGGCCCAGCCGTAGTAGCCGCTCAGGCGCGTGACGATCTGCTCCAGCGTGACGCCGTGCAGCGGGTTGGAGTCTGCCATAGGCTTCCAGTGTATGACACCTGTCACGTCCCCTGTCTGACACTCCGCACTGCTCGGCGGGCGTGGGCAGGACTAAGCTCTGGGCATGAACGAGCAGACGTCACTTCAGTCCCAGGCTCAGCAAGGTGGTCACACTTCTCTTAGCCTTCCCGGTCTGCCTGCGGCGGCGGTGCTGCTGGTGCTGGCGGTGGCGTTCACGGTGGACGGCACGCTGGGGGACCGGGCAGGCGGCCTGTACCTGTTCATTCCGCTGGCCGCCGTGCTGGGTCAGGCCATCAATCTGATGCTCAAGCTGGGGTATTTGCCCAGGAGCATGTACGGCGCGTTGTTCGGCGTGTGCATTCCCGCTTTCATCGGCCTGAGCATCCTGCTGCACTTCTCGCTCGACCAGGTTTGGCTGCCGCTGCTGTTTGTGGGGCTGGCGTTCAAACGGCTGATCCCTGGCCGCCGCTTTGCTGCCAGGTTACGTCGCTGATTTGAGGTCTGGCTCATCCATCCGCCTCGGCAACGTGCTGCCCCTGGCTCCCGAATTGTCGGAAACTACTGAGATGGTGCCGCCGGATTTTAGAATAGCGAACTGCACCTTGCCCACATCGGTGACGCCCTGGTGGCGAAGCTGCGGCTTGAGTGACTGCATGGACATGTGGGTGCGGTGCACGGCAGAATTCCGCTGTAACGCCCCGCCCAAGAAGGAGATATTTAGTAGCCGACGCCTGAGGGGTCTTGAGAACTCGTTTATACCTCTGCGTCAATCCTGATGGGCTGCCAGCCCCAGCAGTCCATCCAGACTCAGCGCCAGCAGGGCGGCCAGCAGCGCTCCGATGACCACCAGGCCGGTGTTCTGCTGCGAGAGGCCCTCGATGATCGGGGTGCCCAGGCCGCTCGCGCCCAGCGCCGCACCGATGGTGGCAGTGCCGACGTTGTAGACAGTGGAGGTCCGTACCCCTGCCAGCAGCACTGGCAGGCTCAGCGGCAGCTCGATGCGGAGCAGGCGCTGGCCGTCGGTCATGCCCATGCCGCGCGCAGCATCCAGGGTGGGTTTGTCCACGGCCAGCAGCCCGGCGACGGCGTTGGACACCACCGGCACCAGACCGTAGAGCAGCAGCCCCAGCAGGGTCGGCCTGACCCCGAATCCCAGCGCCGGAACCGCCAGCGCCAGAATGGCCAGGGTCGGCACCGTCTGGCCCAGCCCGGCGACGGCTTCGGCCAGCCGCATCAGCGATTCGCGGCCCGGCCGGGTGACGGCCACCGCCAGCGGCACGCCGATCAGCAGGACCACCACCTCGGCCAGCAGCACCAGCCCCAGGTGTGCCAAGGTCAGCTTCCACAGCGGCGTGTCGAGCACTGGCACCTGCCCCGCCGAGAGCGAAGACACTGCTTTGTTGAGCAGTCCCGGAATCAGGCAGATCAGTAGCAGCACCGGCCAGATGAAGGCGGGCCAGACGGAGCGCAGCGGACGCCTGGAATTGAGTGCCAGCAGCGTCACGTCTGCTCCAGATCACGAAACGACAGCACACCGCTGATCTGACCGTCCTCGCCCAACACTGCCACCGCCTCGGCCCGCTCGCGCAGCATCACGCTTAGGGCGCTGCGGGCGTTGAGCGAGGCGCTGATCTGCGGCAAGCCCGCGCCGTCGCCCGCCCGCGCCAGCGTCCCGGCCTGTATTCCCGCCAGCTGGCGCAGCAGGGCGTCCTCGCCCAGAAACTGCCGCACGAACTCGCTCACCGGGCGGCGCACCAGGTCGTCGGGCGTGCCGAACTGGGCCAACTCCCCGGCGTTGAGCAGCGCCACCTTGTCGCCCAGCTTGAGCGCCTCATCGATGTCGTGTGTCACCATCACGATGGTCTTCTTGAGGTTGTGCTGGATCTCGCGGAACGCCTCCTGCAACTTGTCGCGGGCCAGCGGGTCGAGCGCCCCGAACGGCTCGTCCATCAGCAGCACTGGCGGGTCGGCGGCCAGCGCCCGCGCCACGCCCACCCGCTGCTGCTGCCCGCCCGAGAGCTCCGAGGGGCGCTTGTCCCCAAACTGCCCCGGCTCCAGGCCCACCAGCTCCAGCAGCTCACGCACCCGCGCACGCGTTTTTGCTTTCGGCTGGCCGAGCAGGTCCGGTACGGTGGCCACGTTCTGGGCGACGCTCAGGTGCGGAAACAGCCCGATCTGCTGGATGACGTAACCGATGCGGCGGCGCAGCGCCTCGGGTCTCAGGCTCTGGGTGTTCTCGCCCTCCACCAGAATCTGGCCCGCCGTCGGCTCGATGAGGCGGTTGATCATTCGCAGCGTGGTGGTCTTGCCGCAGCCCGACGGCCCCAGCAGCGCTGTGATTTCCCCGCTGGGAAAGATGAGACTCAGATCCTTGACGGCGTAGAACGGTTGCCCCGTCAGCGGGTTGTCGTAACGTTTTTCCAGGTTTCGCAGTTCAATCATTCTCTCACGCCCTTCCCAGTCTGCGTCCCAGGAACGCTTCCAGCCCGCGCAGCAGGGTGTCCAGCACAATCGCCAGCAGCGCGGCGGGCAGCGCCCCCAGCAAGATGAGATCGGCGGCCCCGCTTTGCAGCCCGCTGAAGATGAAGTAGCCCAGCCCGCCCGCGCCGATGAGTTGCGCCACGCTGGCGACCCCGACCAGCATCACGGCGGCCTGCCGGATACCACTGAGCCACACTGGCAGCGCCAGCGGCAGTTGCACCCGCCAGAAGCGCTGGTTGTCGGTCATACCCATGCCGCGCGCGGCGTCGAGCACGCCCGGCAGCACTCCGCGCAGGGCCACCACGCCGTTTCGGAGCACCGGCAGCAGCGCATATAAGGTCATGGCAGTCAGCGCCGGGGCCACCCCGATGCCGCTCACCCCCACCGCCCGCAGCGCCGGAACCGCGTTGGCCAGTGCCGAGAGTGGCGCGATCAGCAGACCCAGCAGCGCCAGACTCGGCACGGTCTGCACACCGCCCGCCACGCCCAGCACCACGCCCGACACGCGGGCATTTCGTGAGGCCCAGACCGCCAGCGGCGCACCGATCAGGGTGGCCAGGCCCAGCGCCACCAGAATCAGGTAGAGGTGCCGACCCAGTTCCTGAAAGAAGCGGTCATGCTGCACCTGGTACTCGGCCACCACCGACCAGCCGGCGAAGTGGCCCAGCGCTGCCATCGCCACCACGGCGGGCAGCCACAGCCAGGCCAGATACGGCTGCACGCCGCCCGACACGCTGGCCAGTCTGCGTCCGACCAGCCCCGCGCCGTACACCGTCACGGCGGCCCCCAGCAGCCACAGCCACAGCCCGCTGCTGACGCTGGCCCGCGCAAATTCAGCCTGCCCCTGCACGGCGGCCCCGGTGCGCGAGCCGAGCCACCACGCGCCGAGACTCAGGGCGGTGCTGGCAAGGAGCGGTACGGCGCGCGGCCAGAAACGCCCGGCCAGCGCCGTCGCCAGCGCCGCCAGTAGCCCCAGCCCGATGTCCAGCGGCGGCAGGCGCAGGAAGTCGCCCGCTGCCAGCCGGTTGGGCCTCAGCAGCACCCAGGGCAGCCAGCAGGCCACCAGCATCGGCGCGGCCCCCAGCCACAGCACGGTTTGCAGATCACTGCTGAGCCGGGCGGCAGACGAAAGGGCAGGGGAGAGATGCTCTCCCGCTGCCCCTGCGAGTGGGCGGCTGTTCACCAGCCCGGCTCGGTTCGCGCGGCGCGGATAAACTCGGTATAGGTAGGCGTCACTGCGCCCATCAACCGAACTCGCAAAACCGGCAGACTGCCGTTGACCCGCGCCGCCCTCTTCATTTGATCCGGCTCACTTGATCAGGCCCTTGGACTTGAGGTAATCGCTGGCCACCGACTGGGCGCTTCGGCCTTCCAGGGCCACCTCGCCGTTGAGCTTTTGCAGGGTCGGCTGGTCGATGCTGGCAAAGGCCGCGTTCAGGATGCCCGCGATCTGCGGGTTGGCCTTGAGGGTGTCAGTGCGGATGGTGGGCGCGGGCTGGTAAACCGCCTGCGCGCCCTTGGGATCGGTCAGGGCCACCAGCTTGAGGGCGCTGAGGGTGCCGTCGGTGCCGTAGGCCATCGCCGCGTTGACGCCGTTGGTGCCGTTGGCGGCCGCCTGCTGGGCCTGCGGCGGGGTCGCTCCGGCCAGCACCAGCTTCTGATCGGCGCTGAGCTTGAAGCTGTAGACGCTCTCGAACATCGGCATGGTATCGGGGCGGTTGAAGTACTCGGGGCTGCCCGCGATCTTGAACTTGCCGCCGCCCTTGAGGTAACGCGCCAGATCGGCCACGCTCTTGAGCTTGTTGGCGCTCGCCAGTTCCTGCGGCACCGAGATGACCCAGGTGTTGTTGACCTTGGCGGGTTTGAGCCAGGTGATACCGTTCTTGGCATCGAGTTTCTTGGCCAGGTTGTAGATGGTGCCTGAGTTGCCCGCCTGCTTGGGCGTGATCTTGGCGTCGGGAAAGAGGTACACGGCGTTGCCAGTGTATTCGGCGTACACGTCCACTTCACCGGCCATGATGGCCTTGCGGTTGACGCCGGTATCGCCCAGCGCCGTCTTGTCGGTCACGTCCAGCCCGGCGTTTTTCAGGGTCAAGTAGATGATCTGGCCCAGAATCTGCGCTTCGGGGTCGAGCTTGCCTCCCACCACGATGGACTTGGCGGCGGCAGAGCCCATCAAAGCGGCCACGGACAGGATCAGTACTTTTTTCAAATTGTTCGGCATTCGGTTCCTCCATGTTCCTGCCCGGCCCGGCGCTGAGAAGAGAATTGACGCTCCAAACTTCTGAAATGCTGTCCTACATAAGTAAGTCCAGCGTTCAGAACAGCGCCGCGCCGTGAGTCAGAACAAGGCCAACATACCCGCTTGACCTGACGCGAGTTGAACGAACAAGCACAAATGCATGGCCGCCTGCAAAGACACTTCCGCTCACCTTGAGCAGAGATCAAGAACGTTTGACACGCCTTTTTAAGCGAGCCGAATGGTGGTTCAGACAAGTGTTGGCCGACTTTATCTATTATTTAGAGTCGCTTCAGAGAAGATGTTCGGAGCTGGGAGTTGGGCGCTCAGAGATAGGTGACAGCAAAAACCGCCGTCTCCAGACTTGGAAACGGCGGAGTGGTAAAGGCAGTGCTCGCTTAGAGGTTGCCTTTGAGGGTGCTGGCGACTTTGAAGCGCACCTTTTTGCCAGCGGGAATGGTGATCTTCTCGCTGGTGCCGGGGCGCACGCCCTGACGTGCTGCCGTCTTGGCGACGCTGAAGGTGCCCAGGCCTGGCAGGCCCACGCTCTTGCCGTCTTTGAGGGCCTCGACCACGACGTCGAGCATCACGGCCACAGACTCGCCCGCCTGCTTCTTGTTCAGGCTGGTGCGGTCGGCGACCAGATCGATGATCTGGGTCTTGGCGATTTTCTCGCTGGTTTCGGCAGCGGGAGCGGGTGCCTTTTTGGGGGCAGCGGGTTTGGCGGCAGGTTTGGCTGGCGCTTTGGTACTTTTAGCCATGTAGGACCTCCAGGAGTTGAAGTTGAGCAGGTTGTCGGCTCGAAAAAGACAGTAACACACATTTCAGGGTTTGTGAACGGCACCGAGGCCCTCTGGGACCGCCTCTACCACCAAGAGGCGCTGTTCCTGAGAGGACGAATTCCCGCTAAAATCGGCGATTTGCCGTCCTGGACGGACTTAACCGATGAGTTACTTATGTGTAAACAGTTAATTTATGTTCCTGCTGAAATCGTCTTCCCCAGGCGCACGATCCGCACACGGGCGCTCAGGGCGTCGTATGTCCACAGACGACCCGAGAGTACATCTGCCTGCCCGGTCAGTATCTTGAGGGCTTCGAGCGCCATCACGCTGCCGACCACCCCGAGCAGCGGGCCCACCACCCCGATGTCGTCGCAAGACTCGGCTCCGTCCGGTGTCGCAAAGACGTCGCGCAGCCCGAAATCGGGGCCGAACACGCTGACCATGCCCTCGAAGCCGCCTGCCGCGCCCCAGACCCAGGGCAGGCCAGCGGCGGTGCAGGCGTCGTGGACCAGGTAGCGGGCCGTGAAATTGTCGCTGGCATCGATGACCAGATCAACGCCTTCGAGCAGCGCCGGGGCCGTCTCGGGGCTCAGTGCGGGCGCGGCCTCGACTCCCACATACGGATTGACCTGCTGGGCACGGGCGGCGGCGGCCTGGGCCTTGCTGCGGCCCACGTCGGCAGTGGTGTAGAGCGTCTGGCGGTGCAGGTTGCTGAGCGACACCGTGTCGCCGTCGGCGATGCGCAGGAATCCGGCACCCGCCCCGGCCAGATACGAGATGACCGGGCAGCCCAGCCCACCCGCGCCGATGACCAGCACGTGGGCGGCCTTGAGGCGCTCCTGGCTGTCAGCGAACTCCGGCAGCAACAACTGGCGTCCGTAGCGCCGCAGTTCGGTCCGGGAGAGGGCGGCAGGGTCACGGGTCACGCAGGCAGTCTAGAGGCTGGGCTGTGACTGGATGTGGAGACCGAACAGTTGCGTTTGACCGCTTCCACCTGCGCCCGGCCAGTATGATGAAGCGGTGATGAGTTCATCCTCTGCCCAGGCCCTGCTCCTGCTCGACGCGCAGCGCGCCCATCACCGGGCGCTCGAAGACGTTGATCCCCGCGCCGCCGACGCCCGGCTGCTGCCCTGGCGCGCGGCGGTCAGTCAGGCCCGCTCACAGGGCGTGCTGGTGGTGTTTGTGCAGCGCGACGGCGAAGCAGGCAGCGATCTGGAGCCGCTGACGCGCGGCTGGACGCTGCACCCGGATTTCCGGGTCGAGGAGCGCGACGTGCTGCTGCGGGTCGCGGCCAACGACGCCTTCGAGCACAGCGCCTTGGCCCTTGAACTCCGCAGCCGGGGGGTGGGCCACTTGAAGGTACTGGCCCTGCCCGGCAGCGCCGCCGACGCCCCCACCCGTGCAGGAGCGCAGCGGGCTGGGTTCAGCATCATTGAAGCAGCTCCCCAATTGGAGGTCCAACCGTGAACGACGCTGTCCTCGATTTTCTGCTGCGGCTGCTGAAGACGCCCAGCCCCACCGGCTTTACCGAACAGGCCGTGTCACTGATCGAGCGCGAGGTGCAGGCACTCGGCCTGGAGACCCGCCGCACCCGTAAGGGCGCACTTTGCTGGACGCTGCCCGCCGCCCCTTCATCCGACCCGGCCCGGCATCTGGCCTTCAGCGCCCACACCGATACGCTCGGCGCGATGGTGAAGGCCATCCTGCCGGACGGACGGCTGCGCCTGACCCAGCTCGGCGGCTACGACTGGGCCACCATCGAGGGCGAGTATGTGACGGTGCATGGGCAGAACGGTGTGGAGGTGACCGGTACGGTGGTTAACGAGATGCAGAGCATGCACGTCTGGGGCGCGAAGCTCTTTGAACTGCGCCGCAGCGCCGATAACCTTGAAGTGCGGATCGACGAGCGAACGTTCAGCGCAGCCGACACCCGCGCCCTGGGCATTGGGGTGGGCGATTTCGTCAGCTTCGACCCACGTGCTGTGCTGACGCCCGCCGGATACGTCAAGAGTCGCCACCTCGACAACAAGGCCAGCGTGGCCATTTTGCTGGACCTGACCCGGCGGCTGCTGGCCCGGCCTGCGCCCGTCAACGTCAGCTGCTGGATCACGACCTACGAGGAAGTCGGGCACGGCGCGGCTCCCGGATTTGCCACCCCGGAATTCGGTGCGGCAGACGAGCTGATCGCCCTCGACATGGCGGCGGTGGGACGCGGCCAGACCAGCAGCGAGCACCATGTGACCCTGTGCGTGAAAGACAGCAGCGGCCCGTACGACCACGCGCTGGGCAACCGGCTGCGCGCCGCCGCCCGCCGCGCAGGGGTTGATCTCAGGGTGGACATCTACCCCAACTATTCTTCCGATGCGAGCGCCGCCTGGCGGGCCGGGCACGACCTGCCCACCGCCCTGATCGGCCCCGGCGTGGACGCCAGCCACGCCTACGAGCGCACCCACACCGACGCCCTGGACGCGAGTGCGGCGCTGATCGAGGCGTACTGCCAGGTTCCGGACTGAAGTCTGCCGGGGGCCGGGGAGAGGCCCGTGAGAATCACACTTGAGCCAAATGCCGGGGGCGTAGGCTGAGTCATGACCCTGCCTGAATCCATGTTGCCGGAACCCGAACTGCGCCCTGCGCTCGCTGACGTTCAGGCCGTCTACTCGCGGGCGGCGCTGCCTGATCCGTATCCGCTCTATGAGCGCGCCCGCTCGCACGGTCAGGTCGTGCCGGTGCCGGAATGGAATGCGGTGGCGATCTTCGGCCACGAGGAAGCCAGTCAGGTGCTGCGCTCGCCCGCCGCGCTCTCGGGCCAGCAGATCGGGCAGGCGGTAGAGGTGGGCCAGGTCAGCGAGGCCATGCAACTGCTCGCGCCGATGATGCTCTTTCACAACGGCCCCTCGCACGCCCGGTTGCGCGGGCTGGTGAGCGCCGCCTTCACGCCGCGCGTGGTGGCCGAGCAGGAGGAACTGGTGCGCGGGCTGGTACGTGAGATGCTCAGGGCCGAGGAGGGCCGCCCCTTCGATCTGGTCGACAAGCTGGCGGTGCCGCTGCCGGTGGCGGTCATCACCGGGATGCTGGGGCTATCGAAGGACGATGAGCAGCAGTTCCGGGCCTGGACGCAGAGCGTGGCCGAACTGCTCGGCGGCATCGACCAGTCGCCTGAACTGATGGCCCGCATCGAGGGTGACGCCCGCGAGATGCGTGCTTACTTCCGCGATCTGGCAGGCGACCTGCGCGCCCACCCGCAGCCGGGCCTGCTGAGCGCCCTGGCCGCCGCCGAGGACGAGGAGGGCCGCCTGAGCAGCGCCGAGCTGCTGGCCAACGCCGTGCTGCTGCTGGCCGCCGGGCACGAGACCACCAGTAACCTGATCGGGCGCGGGGTGCTGGCCCTGCAAGAGCAGCCGGGCGCGTGGGCTGAGCTGGCTGCCCTGCCCGACATCGGCAACACGCTGGCTGACGAGCTGCTGCGCTTCACCAGTCCGGTGCAGCTCACGGGCCGCGCCCTGGGTGCGCCGCTGGAGATCGGCGGGCAAATGTACCCCGCTGGAACCCATACCATGCTGCTGCTGGCCGCCGCCAACCGCGACGAGCGCACCTTCACCGACGCCAACCGCCTGAACCTGACGCGGGCCAACGCGGGGCGGCATCTGGCCTTTGCCAGCGGGCCGCACTACTGCCTGGGCGCGAGCCTGGCGCGGCTGGAAACGCGGGTGGTGTTCGGTGAGCTGGCCCGTTACCCGAAGTTGCGTGTGCTGGAGCAGACGCCGCAGTACCGCCCCAATATCGTGCTGCGTGGGCTGAGCAAGCTGATGGTGGAGCTTTAGGAATTGAATTCGGAGAAGCGGATCACCCGCACTTGCTATACCCGCACGCCTGGCACTTCAAGCACCCCTCTTCCCGAATCACCGCCCGCTCCTCGCACACCGGGCAGCGCTCCTGCCCCAGCCCCTCGGTGCTGACGCCCTGGCTGGCGGCGGCGGGAAGGCGGCGTCTGAGCTGCCCCCCGAGAGCGGCGGCAACCTGGAGGCCTCCATGTCGCGGGCGAAGGTTTCCAGCGCCACCGCGATCAAATCGGCCTTGCTGCCCACCAGCCTGCCGTTGTAGCTGCCGTACAGCCCGCCGTTGATGCCGCGCATGGTCTTGATCAGCGCCTCGGCGGGCACGCCGTGTTGCAGCGCGATGCTGACCACCCGTCCCAGTGCCTCGCTGTCGGC
The DNA here is from genome assembly GCF_025244745.1 of Deinococcus rubellus. NCBI lineage: Bacteria > Thermotogati > Deinococcota > Deinococci > Deinococcales > Deinococcaceae > Deinococcus > Deinococcus rubellus. Next base: position 2,959,264 of record NZ_CP104213.1, on the reverse strand, counting down.
GTTGGCCTCGTCGCCCGCCCGCCCGGAAATGACGACCACTTCCACCGGATTGCCCTGAAGGTGGTTGACCGTCACCAGAAAGCTGCGGCGGTGGCCGCTGGTGGGGTCGGTGAGCTTCACCATGTCGGTGACGCCCTGGAGGCGGGTGGGGCGCTCGTAGCGCGGCTGGTTCGGGCGCGGGGCGGGGGCGGCGGGTAAGCTGGCCTTGACGGGCACGGGCGTAGCTTCAGCCATGACCTCGGCGGCGGCCTCATGCACCAGGTCAGGCTGCGCCGCGTTGGGTTGAACAGGGTCAGGTGAAGCGTCGTCTGCCTTCGTCTCCGTCTTGCTGGTACTCAGCACCTGAAACTGGCGCGAGCCGTCGCGGTAGACCGTGATGCCCTTGCAGCCGGTCCGGTACGCCTCGCTGTAGGCGTCCTGCACGTCCTGAACGGTGGCCGAGTTGGGCAGGTTGATGGTCTTCGAGAGACTGTTGGCCGCGAACCCCTCGGCGTCGAAGGCCCGCTGCACCGCGCCCTGCATCCGCACATGGTCGAGCGGCGCGATATCGTGGGCGCACACGAACACCTGCTGCAAGGCGGCGGGAATGAAGCTCAGGCCCACCACCGAGCCGTGGTTCTCACTGACCGCCTCAGTGACCTTGGCCCAGTCCCATTTTCCATCGCCGTTTTGACCGGGTAAGGCCATGTTGGGCGCGGGCGGGTAACTCTCCAGCAATTCCACGAACAGCGGGGCCAGCAGGGCGCGGTACTCGCTGCCGATCTTGCGCCAGATGAACGGACTGAATACGGGTTCAATACCGCTGGACACGCCCATCAGCATGGAGGTCGTTCCTGTCGGGGCCACCGTCAGCACTGCCACGTTGCGCCTCGGTGCGTGCGGCATCTGGCCCGCGTTCCGCTGGTAGACGGCGTACACCCCGCGCTCCTGGCCCAGCCGTTCGCTCTCGGCCACGGCTTCCTCGCGCAGCGCGGTCATGATCTCGAAGATCATCTCGCGGCCCGCCTCATTGTCGTAGCGCAGCCCCAGCTTGATCAGGGCGTCGGCCAGCCCCATCACTCCTAGCCCCAGGCGGCGCAGGTCCTGCGAGGCGACCCGGTTGTCTTCCAGCGCGAACACGTTCACGTCCAGCACGTCGTCGAGGAAGCGCACGCAGGTCCGCACATCAGCGCGGAAGGTGACGAAGTCAAAGCGGCTGTTGTCCACGTAGGCGGCCAGATTGATCGCACCCAGATCGCAGGGTTCGCCCACGGTCAGGGGAATCTCGCCGCAGGGATTGGTACTCCGAATCTGATACCGCTCTCCCAGATCCTTGAGTGCCGAGTACTCGTTGATCCGGTCCACGAAGATCAGCCCCGGCTCGCCGGTACTCCAGGCGTGCTGCGCCACCTGATCCCACAGCCAGGCGGCGGGAATGCCGCTGTGCTGACCGGCGTTGTAGATGGGCACGCCCCTCGCACCGTCCTCTGCGCGCTCCGGCAACTCGGGCCAGCTGCCGCTGAAGTCGCCCGCCTGCTCGGCCAGGTAGTACTTGCCCGGCACCTCCTGGGCGGCCAGGGGCCACACCCCACCCGCTTGCAGGGTGTCCCAGAACGCCTCATTCACCAGAATGGAGATATTGAACGTCGAGATGTCGCCCTCGCTGGCCTCGCGGTCCAGGTCCTTGGCGGTCAGGAAGTCGAGCACGTCGGGGTGTGAGACGCTGATGGTGGCCATGCCTGCGCCTCGCCTTGTGCCGCCCTGCCTGACCACCCGCAGCACCGGTGAGTACACATATCTCAGCGTGTTCACTGGCCCACTCTGCTCGGCTCCCCGGTTGGCCCACTCCAGAAAGTTGTCGAAAATCTCCATCAGAAAGCTGACCGGGCCGCTGCTGGTGCCGCCCGAGCCCTGAATGGCCGCGCCCTCAGGCCGCATCTGCGAGAGGTCGAGGCGCGGCTCCAAGTTGAGCTTGGCGGTTTCGGCCACGCTGCGGGCTGCGTCAATGATGCCGCCCATGTCGTCGGGCACCTGACCCACGCCCTCGGGCAGATCGCGTACGATCTGCACCCCGTTTTGCCGGGCCAGCCGCACCAGTTCGCCGCTCACAGCCTGGCCGTAGACCACCCGCGTCCAGTTACGGATCGCCACCGGCTGCTTATCGCCGTCCGGCTGGGTGGGCGGGCGCATCAGGCCCAGCACGAAGTCGGTCACGTCGGGGTGCGAGGCCGCCATATAGACCCAGCCGCGCACGCCCGCGTCGGGGCGCGAGGACGCAGCGCGCGGCGTGTACACGTCCAGATTTACACCGTTGCCGCCGCCGACCTTGGTGACCAGGGCCAGTTTCTTGGCGACTTCCATCACGCCCTCGAAGCTGCTGGGGGCGTGCTCGGTGGCCCCCTGCACGAAGCAGTTGAGGACGTTGCCGTGCTGCGTCCCCGCGCCCGCCAGCACCCGCCCACCGGGGCAGAACTTCTTGCCCACCATCAGGTCGTAGTACTGCTGTGCCCAATGGGGCCGCGCTTCTGTCGCTTCGGCCCCGGCGACCCAGTGGGCAATGCGCTCGAACATGCCGCCGAGATCGCCGTCGCTGCTTTGCAAGTACTGCCGCCCGGCGATGTGGTGGGCATTGTCGTCGAAGTTGGTCAGGGCAGCACTGCTCAGGCGGGGCGTGGTGGTCATTTGAACTCCTTAAGACAGTATTTCGGCAAGAGAAGGCGAGGCGGCAAAAGGCGGCTCCACCTGCTCAGGAAGTGGTGCGAGGATTGCGGTCAACGGCGACCCCGACGGGATGTCCAGCGATGCATAAACTCTAGCACCGCCGCCTCCTAGGTACAACGGCTTGTATGAGCGAGCGAATAGGTGTACAAGATGCAGCTTGAATGCCGCTGTGCTGGGCGGCCCAAAGCCCCAGCCGATGGAGCGTCTGCGCCTGATATTGCGGCACTCCACACAGTTGTGCCTCACTTTCTGACCGCTTCCCCAGCATCGACCCAGGGTCAGTTGAATGGCCCGGCCCGCTTTTCTCAGCCCGGTGCAGATCTGATCTCCGAGAATAAACACATCAAGCGCTCCCCCGCGATGAGGAGAACCCACCATGACCATGAGCAACGACCAAGTCAACGACAAGCTCCAGTATCTGCTCGGCACCCTGCGCGACGGCGAGAAGGGCTTCAACGAGGCTGCCGAACACGCCAAAGATGCCAGCCTCAAGCAGCTCCTCCGGGCCCGCAGCTCGCAGCGTGCCGAGATGGCCAGCGCCATAGAAACCCACCTGATGCAGGGCGGCGAGAAGCCCAAGTCGGGCGGCAGTGTGGGCGCGGCCCTGCACCGCACCTGGATCAATGTGCGCGACGCCGTAACCGGCAAGGACGACAGCTCTGTCGTGGCCGAGACGGTGCGTGGCGAGGACGCAGCCGTCAAGAACTACCAGGACGTCCTTAAGGAAACCGATTTGCCCGGCGACGTGCGCTCACTCGTCGAGAGCCAGTACGCCCAGATCCAGTCCAGCGACGCCGAGCTGAACGCCCTCAAGCGTCAGCATGAAGCCAAGAGCTGAGTATTCAGTAATTAGGACGTGGAGAAAGACGCGTCTCCACCGCAGTTCCCAGAAGTCTGGAACCAGCACAGAAGATAAAGCGCCGCACTCCTGACTGGGGTGCGGCGTTTGGTCATGTGCTCAGCAGTGACGGCGGACCTGATGCCTGTGGACGGTTTCCGCCGCCCGCGCACCGCCCGCTCCAGCTCAGAGCACGAACTCGCCCGCCCGCATCACGGGTTCGTGCTCGCCGCTCTTGGTCACGCCGTCCACGTTCATCTCGGCGCTGCCGATCATCCAGTCCACGTGGACCAGCGAGTCGTTGCCGCCCTTTTCCACAAAGGTGTCATTGCTCTCCACGCCGCCAGTCACGTTGAAGCGGTAAGCGCTGCCGATGGCGATGTGGGAGGCGGCGTTCTCGTCATACAGGGTGTTGTAGAAAAACAGGCCGCTCTGGCTGACCGGGGACGAGTGCGGCACCAGCGCCACCTCGCCGAGACGGTGGCTGCCCTCGTCGGTGGCGATGAGCTGGCGCAGGACTTCCTCGCCCTGCTCGGCGCTGGCCGCGACGATCCGCCCGCCCTCAAAGCGGATGCGGATGCCGGAGATCAGCACACCGTTGTAGCTCAGCGGCTTGGTGCTGACCACCGTGCCCTCGGTGCGCTCGCGGTGCGGCGCGGTCCAGACCTCCTCGGTGGGGATGTTGGCGACAAATTCGATCCCGGCGGGCGTGGAGCTGCTGCCGCCGCCCCAGATGTGGTCGTCGGCCAGGCCCACCGTGAGGTCGGTGCCGCTCTTGTCCTGACTGAAAAAGTGCAGGGCCGCGTACTGCTTGTCGGTCAGAATCTTCTTGCGGGTGTGCAGCTTGCCCAGGTGCTCTTTCCAGGCGGCCAACGGGTCCGGCTGGTCGGCGCGCGTGATCCTGAAGACGGCTTCCCAGTACTGCTGAACGGCCTCCTCGCAGCTGACCTCGGGGAAAATCAGCCCCGCACTCTCCGGCAGCGGCGCGGTGATCAGGTTCCAGTTGAGCCGGTTGGTCATCACCTGAAGGCTGTAGGGCTTGCGGTAGGTCGCCAGCGCCCGCTGGTGCTGGGCCAGGGTGGTGGGGTCGGCCCCGGCGTGCAGCTTCGGGTCGGTGGCCCGGATCGCCAGCACCGCGCCGCCCGCGTCGGCGGTTTCCATCTCCGCGTCCACCCGCCAGCGGCTGATCAGCTCAAAACTGCCTTCCGGGGCCAGCTCGAAGCGGGCCTTTTGCACGTCGTCATCGTCCCATCTGACATCGGCAAAGACGGCCCCGGCCCGGTAAGCGCTGCGGACGATGGCGCGGGCCAGGGGCGCGGCCTCCACAGGCGACTCGACCAGCAGGTGCTGACCGCTTTTGAGGCCCAGCCCCACCTGCACGGCCAGGTCGGCGTAGTTCTGGAGTTTTTGCTCGAAGCTGAGGCCAGCGGCGGGCGCAGCGGTGGACGGTCCAGCGGAAGATTGGGTCATGTCTGGCAGGATACGCCGCGCAGGCAGACGGCCCGCCACGTTTAAGGCTCTTCTGAATATCCGGGCCTGATCTGGCGGCAGGATGCAGCTTCGGGAACAGGGTTCGGGGGAGAAGTTCAGCGCCGCTTGACCAGGCCCCCAAACTCCGCTACACTGCCCGTCGCTGGTTTGACGAGGCGTAGCGCAGCTTGGTAGCGCACTACCTTGGGGTGGTAGGGGTCGCAAGTTCAAATCTTGTCGCCTCGACCAGCGTGGCGGGAGTGGAGAAATTCACTTCCGCTTTTTCGTTTTTTGAGCGTTCGATTTCTGAGCGCCTGCCAGCACGGATCTGCTGCTTTCCTCGTTCCTGTCTGCATGAGCGTTTCTTGAGTGTGCCGAGTTTGTCACGGTCCCAGGTCTATTCTCCAGGCATGAAACCGATTCCGGGGCTGATCCGTCTCCGCACCGCTCCCGGCGTGAGGACTGAGGAGCTGCGGCGGCGGGTTTACCTGGGGGTGGCTGCGCTGGCCTGCCTGAGCCAGCTCACTGTGACGGGTCTGGACATCTTCCAGGGCGGCGGCTTTCAGAATGGCCTGCACTGGCAGGCACTTCACGGGGAACCGGTGTTCGGGGCGCTGCTGTGCGGCAGCCTGATTCCACTGCTGCTGCGCCGCACCATTCCGGTGCAGTGGATTGATTTCGGCGTGCTGGGGGTCGCCTCGGCGGCCGTGGCCTTCGCACTGGTGGCCGCCTTTCAATCACCGGACGTGCCACAGGCCCGGCTGTATTTCGTCGGGGTGTTTCTGTTTCTGGCGGCGTTCAGCATCCTGCCCGCTTCTCTGGCGGCGCTCTATTCGGCGGCGCTGTACTTCATTGTTGTGGCCCTGACCCTGCTCAAGGGCGGTGACACGACCCTGCTGCTCGAAATGGCCCTGATCGTGCTGCTGATCGCCCACCTTTCGGTGTTCGGGCAACGGGTGAGCGCCGAGCGCCGCGAAACCCAGGTGTTTCAGAAGCTGGCCGAAACCGACGCCCTGACAGGCCTGACCAACCGCCGGGCGATGTACTGGCAACTCGAACGGGTGCTGACATCCAAGGCCAATGCGAATTCGGCGGCGCTGCTGCTTGACATCGATCATTTCAAGCAGGTCAACGACCAGCACGGGCATCTGACAGGCGATCAGGTGCTGCAATGTTTCGCCTCGGCCCTGCAAGGAGCGGTAGGTCCGGACGACGTGGTTTCGCGCTGGGGCGGTGAGGAATTTCTGATTCTGCTCTCCAATGTGAACCAGGCAGGTGCCCTGGCGGCGGCCCAGCGCTTACTGGACGCGGTGCGGCGCTGCGCCATGCCCGCAGGACTCCATATCACCGCCAGTTGCGGCGTGGCCCACGCCCGTGAAGTGACCTCGGCGGCGGCGTGGCTGAGCCAGGTGGACCTGCGGCTCTACGCCGCCAAACATGCCGGACGAGACCGGGTGATGCCGCAAGCCTGAGCTGTATCCGGGCTGCACCTGAGCCGCACTTGTGCTGGGGGCGCGTGAGGGCGGTCTTTATTTTCTCAGTTTTGTGCTGGCCTTCGTAAGCGCTAGGCTCAGGACATCCTCTCGCCGTGAGGTGCGGGGCCACCTCGCCCGGCACTCCCTTCACGCGGCCCTGACCCCCGGTCTACTGAATGGAAAGCCCCTGGACCGGGTCAGACCCGCACGCCCCACACCGACTAAAAACCTCCAAAAAACCGAGCCAAAGTGGTGAGTCCCTGTCATGAACAAATCAACCCAGAAGTCGGCGCTCGCCAAAGCCCTTTCCGTCAAGGCCCAGCCTGAGGCGGCTGAAGCCAACGCCAGAGCGGCCCACAAACACCACAACGGCAAGAATGCCAAGCTGCCCAGGCCGGGGCCGCTGCCCGAAGGCGTCAAGGACCAGACCCAGAGCACCAGCGCCGTGCTGGACAGCACGTATCTCAACCGCGAGCTGTCGTGGCTGGCCTTCAACGAGCGGGTGCTGTTCGAGGCCAGAAACGAGCGCAACCCCCTGCTGGAGCGCCTGAGCTACGCAGCCATCTGCGGCAGCAACCTCGACGAGTTCTTCATGGTGCGGGTGGCGGGCATTCACCGCCAGATCGCCGCCAACGTGACCACCAAGAGCCTGGACGGCCTGCTGCCCAGGGAAGTGCTCAACCTGGTGAGGTCGCGCACCCACGTGATGCTGCAAAGTATCGAGAAGACCACCCGCGAGATCTTCAAGAGCCTCCAGTCGCAGGGCGTGGAGATCGGGCGCGTCAAGGACCTGGGCAAGCGGGCGCGGGCCACCCTGCGGGCGCAGTACCTCTCGCAGATTCAGCCGGTGCTGACCCCGCTGATCGTCGATCCGAGTCACCCGTTTCCGTATATCAGTAACCTCAGCCTGAATCTGGCGGTGCTGCTCGACGCCGGAAGCGGCGAGGCCCCCGACTTCGCCCGCGTCAAGGTGCCAGTAGGGGTCTTGCCGCGCATCGTGCGCTGCGGCGAGCACCTGCTGCTGCTCGAAGATGTGATTGCCGAGCACCTGGGCGAGCTGTTCCGGGGTCGCACGGTCATCCGCGCGCACGTCTTCAGGGTCACCCGCAATACTGATTACGAGTTCGACGAGGACGAGGCCGAGGACCTGCTGGCGACCATCGAGGACGGCCTGCGGCGGCGGCGCTTCGGCTCGGCGGTGCGGCTGGAAGTCACCAGAGACATGCCCGGCGAGATGCTGGACCTTCTGCGAAGCCGCCTGAAACTCGCTGACGAGGACATCTTCGAGCTGCAAGGCCCGCTGGGCACCGCCAACCTGATGGGTCTGCCGGTCGAGCGCCCGGATTTGCAGTTCCCACTGTTCTCGCCGCGTGTGCCGGATCTGGACGGCGAGGACGATCAGGGCATTTTCCACACCTTGCAGCAGGGCGACGTGCTGCTGCACCACCCGTACGATTCGTTTACCAACGTGCTGGCCTTCGTGCAGGCGGCGGCCAGCGACCCCGATGTGCTGGCCATCAAGCAGACCCTCTACCGCACCGGCGACGATCCGCGCCTCATCGGCGCACTCAGGACCGCCGCCGAGAACGGCAAGCAGGTGGTGGCCCTGATCGAGCTCAAGGCCAGGTTCGACGAGCAGCGCAACATCTCCTCGGCGCGTGAGCTGGAGCGGGTCGGGGCGCACGTGGTGTACGGCGTCAGCGGTCTCAAGACCCACGGCAAGGTCACGCTGGTGGTGCGCCGTGAGGGTGAGCAACTCAAGCGCTACGTGCACATCGGCACCGGTAACTACAATCCCAAGACCGCCCGGCTCTACACCGACCTCTCGCTGCTCTCGGCCCGCGAGGAACTCGGCGCAGACGTGGCAGCGCTGTTCAATCACCTGACCGGCTACGCCGAGGCCGACTACGCTTACCTGCTGGTGGCCCCCGACACTGCCCGCAGCGGCTTCATCCGGTTGCTGGAGAGAGAAGCGGCCAACGTGGCGGTGGGCAAGCCCGGCTGGGCGCGGCTCAAGTTCAACCAGCTCACTGACCCCGGCATGATCGAGGCGCTGTATCAGGCGTCCCAAGCGGGCGTGCGAATCGAGCTGATGGTGCGCGGGGTGTGCTGCCTGCGCCCCGGCGTGCCGGGCCTGTCCGAGCACATCGAGGTCCGTAGCCTCATCGGGCGCTTTCTGGAACATGCCCGCATCTACGCTTTCGCGGGCGACGCCGCCGATGGCAAGGGCCGCGCGCCCGATGTGTATTTCGGTTCTGCCGACTGGATGAGCCGCAACCTCGACAGGCGGGTGGAGGTCATCGCCCCGGTGTTCGAGGACCGCCAGAAAGCCAAGCTGCTGGCCCTGCTCGGCACCGAGTGGGCCGATACGCGCGGCGCGTGGGTACTGCAAGCCAGCGGAGAGTACTTCAAGCTCAGCGGCGATACCAGCGCCCAGTCGGTTTTCATGGGCAGTGAGGACGCGCCGGGCTGAGCGGGGGTGGAGGTCAGGGCGGGCAGCTCACTCCGGCGGGCCAGCGTAGGGCGGCCCCACGTTGTGGCCCGCTGCTCTTCGGCTCGTCGCTCGCCTGCCGCAATGATCAGCTCCAGCATTGGAAGTCCCATGTTTTCCAGCGTGCGTCCCGCCTGTGCCGAATCCCTGGGTCGGCTGGGATTGGAGCAGACCGAAATTGGACCATAAAAAATCCGCCTCACAGGCGGCTTGTCGTTTGATTGATAAGAGCAGTTTAGCTTGGTATACAGCTGAAGTCAAGAACCATGCACTGAAACGGAGCCAAGGGACTGAACGTAGAGCGCTGGGAGGGAAATTTTTGGATCGCTTCTAGTGTAGGGGTAAGACGTTGCTGGGCTGGACGGCATTCAGAACGCGCTTCTGCGGCTTAAACACGGTGTGTCGTCGACCCTGCTTTTCTGACCTTCTCACCGCCAGTCGGAGAGAGACTGATGTGGCCAGCGCAGTGAATGGTAAGAGAATCGAGTCCGGAGCTCAACAACGACCCAGAGCCAGGGGTCTGTGATTAGCGTCAGCGGATGAGGTTGATCAGAACCGCGACGGGATCCTGACCGCGTAATCGCGCGGTCTCCACCGTGGACTTGATGCGCATGTACGTCTGCGCCCCAACCGCGTTCTTACTGCACTGAGAGACCTTCCTCGCCATCACCACGGTCCGTAGGCTCCGTTCAGCCGCGTTGTTCGTCGGGGGAATGTCGGGGTCCTTCAGGAACCGCCACAACCGATCCAGCACGTACTGCTTCAGTATGCCCAGCCGGAGGCGCTCGTTTGACTTCGACTTCAGCGGTGCCCGGTTCAGCAGGGCGTCCAAGCGCAGGGTGAGTCCCTCACCCTGCTGCGCATATTCCTCCCGCGTACACCCACCCATCGTCACGTCCCGGTGCAGTCGGATGCCATCCCGGAAGACCTGCGCCACCCGCTGTCCGTAGACCTCCCCGCGCCCTGGACGACCCTGCTCCCCAGCAGCCACCTCATCCGCATTCCGGATCAGGTGCGCCAGGCACTTCTGCTGCTTGACGCCTACCAGGAAGCGACTGTCGTACGAGGAGAAGCGGTCACAGATCAGCACACCCGCGAAGTTCTGTCCCAGGCCTTCCCGGAGTTCCACGTTCGTGTGCTGCAGGTTTGCGCGGAACAGCACCGTGTCCGCACTGCGGAACGCGCCGACCCAGGCGTTCTGGGTGCCGACTCGCCAGCCGGTGTCGTCGTGATGCACGAACGGCGCTTGCTGAAGATCTGCCTGTAGGGCGTTCACGTGGGCAGTGAGAGGATGGCCGTCAGCGGCAAGCCGCTGTGCGGCTTGCGTGATCGCACTCTGCGTGACGGGCAGCGCGGTAAGCAGTTCCATGACCCGCCCGATCCGGCGGACAGGCAAGCCCACCTCGTGATGCAGGGTCTGGAGGGTGGCGTGCAGGACAGGTCCGAGTCTATGGGCAGTCGCGCCCACTTGATCGGCTTTGAGAGCGGGATGGTCACCACGCACCACGGCGTGACACTGGGGGCAGTCCATGACGGGCACGTGGTACTCGGTGACCTGCACGGCGTTCTGAGGGGCGAGTTCTGTGACCCAGGCCTTGTCGTGACGGGTGAAGATCAGCGGTCCTGTGAACCCGCAGCGACGACAGGTGTTCGGCGTCGCGACCTGCACGGTCTCGGTAACCTGTTGTGGGGTGGGTGGGGACTTGTGCGCGAATGGGCCTTCACCAGAACGCCGTCCTGGTGATTTGGGCTGGGCGGTGCGCGTCTCCCGGCTGAAGGGAGCGGTGTACTTTCGAGCACGTCGTTCCAACTCTTCGATGCGCTTCTTGAGACGGGCGTTTTCAGCCTGGAGCGCTTTGTTCTGCGCGATCAACTGGTCGATCTGCTCGGACTGGCGACGAATGATCTCGAAGAGATCCTTCTGAGTCACCTTGGAGTCCATGGACAGCATGGTAACGGCAAGGGTGCCTACCTGGAAGCCGGGCACCTAGGGGGCGCTAATCACAGACAGCCAGGGTGGGCCCACCTCGGCTCTGCGTCAGCTATGCGCTACAACAGAGACCATGATGCGCGCCGCCAAGAGCAAGAGATGAAGACTGGACCCCGCACGATTACGATTCTGCGCCATGCCGAAAAACCCAGTGCAGCGGATAGCCTCCAGCCTGCCTTCGGGGTTGACGAGCAAGGGCAGCCGCAGGCTGAGTCGCTGATCCCGCGTGGCTGGCAACGTGCGGGGGCTCTGGCCGCCGTACTCAGTTCTACTGCGCCACCTCCACCGTTCGTCCGTCCGACGGCGCTGTTCGCCCCCGCTTATCCGGACGAAACGTTGCATCGGCCTGGTGAGACGATCACGCCGCTGGCGCGCAAGCTCAAGGTGCAGATCCAGACGCCGGTTTCCAAGGGTCAGGAGGACATTCTGGTCCGCGCTTCCCTACTTTCTCAGCCGGGTCAGGACGTGCTGGTGTGCTGGGAGCATCACCACATCCCCGCCATCGTGGCCGCGCTGTCGCTCGCCTTGAGCGTCAGCACATTGACCCCCAATGGAACGCTCTGGCCTGACACCGACTTCAGTTCGGCCCTCTTGTTTATCCGCCAACCGGACGGTCTGTACACGTTGACGCAGGCCAGATTGAGGTTGTTAGACAGTGACTGACCCTTGAGGACGAAGAACGAAGCGGTTCGCAGGTTCAGACCACTTTCAGCGCTTCGTCGTCACGGCCCACATTCCGGCAAAGTTGACGAGTTGTCCGTCGCCGAGCTGCGGTGTGTAGAGGGCGCTGATTGAGCCGTCGAGGTAAAGGGCGTCGGGGCAGTTCAGGGCGTCGCGGAAGAAGGTGGCGAAGGTGTAGAAGTTGACTGGCGCGGCGCTGATGGCGAACTTGACCAGTGTTTTGCCGGTCTGTTGATCCTGGCAGACGCCCACGCCGCTCCTGAGCTTGAAACTGGTGCTGCGGGTATTGAATTCGGGATGCAGTTTGCCGCCGATGACCAGCAGCGGCCCACTCTGCGCGGCGTAGTCGGCAGCGGGGGCGCGGCGGGCGTAGGCGTCGGTTTCCAGAATGCCTGCCGTGCCCGCGCCGACCCAGAACACGCCGTTGGGGCGCAGCGAAAAGTTGCCGCCCCCAGTTCCGGCGCTGCTGCGGGCGTTGTTGAGGCGCACCAGGGTCTGGCTGCCCTCCACATGCAGGCCCAGCGGGGCATAAGCGGGGGTGTAGATGCCGCTGTTGGTGGCAAACAAAACCGTCTCGCCGCGCCCCGCCAGATACGCCCGCAGCGTCTGGAAGCGCAAAAAAGGCTGGCCTGTCTGCGGATTTTTCCAGTAAAGGCGCAGGGTGTCGCGGCTGGGATCGAGGGTGGTGACGGTATAGCTGTTGCCCTGCCAGACGGGAGAAGTCACGTTCAGCGCTCCGGCGGGCGCGCACCCGGTCAGGGAAAGGGTGAGCAGAGGGGAGAGGAAAGCGCGGCGCATCAGTGGCCCATCATGCCGCCCGGAGCGTGGGGGAGATGAGTCATACCGATTTGCTCTGAGTCCGACATAGGTTTTCATCGCCACCAGTCTGCATTCCCTTATTCTCGCTCCGCTCCGCTTCGTTTTCGGCTCAGCTGAAGTTGGTATCAGGTGCTGCCCTCCTCAGTGCGGGGATCGAGCGGGTCCACGTAGACGGTTTTCTGCTGGGTGTACTGGACCTGCCCGCTGGGCGCGCCCTTGGGCCGCCAGACGTGCTTGATGCGGGTGTAGTCCACCGGCACGTTGCCGCTTTGCCGGGCCTTGCTGTGCCAGGCGGCCAGCCGGGCGGCGTAGAGGATATCCGGCAGATCGAGGTCGCGCCCACCGGAGCGCACCAGCACGTGTGAGCCGGGGTAGCCCTGAACATGAAACCAGTAATCCTGGCTGCGGCCCAGGCGATGGGTCAGGGCAGCGTTTTCCTTGTTGTTGCGGCCCACCAGCACCTCGAAACCGCCCGGCGAGGTGTAGCGCGCACCGTAGGCACTGCGCAGGGGCTGCTCGGCGCTGAGCTGACGTTCCAGCGCTTCGAGCTGCTCCAGGCTGGCCCCGTCGAGGTCGGCCAGGCGGCGCTCGGCGTCGGTGTAGTCGGCCCGTAGGGTGGGTTCTCGCTGGGCCAGACGCTCGAAGACCTCCTCGCGGCGGCGGGCGCGGGTGTAGCGCTTCTCGGCGTTCTGGATCGGCGTCAGGGCCGGGTCCAGCGCGACGGCCACCTCGCCCTCGCCGGAAAAGTCGGGCAGCAGCGCCGACACTACGCCTGCTTCCACTGTGTGCGCGTAGGCCATCAACAGATCGGCCTCGCGGCGGTCCTGGGCCGCGTCGTCCAGATTGTTGGTTGCCCGCTCCACGTCGCCGAGCTGGTGGGTCAGCAGGGTCAGGCGCTTGGCCAGCGGTTCGCGCAGGGCCTTGCGGAGCTGTGCGGCCTTCTCGCTGCGGGCCGACTCGCGCGAGGCGTCGTTGAGGTCTGTCTCCGAGGCGCTGAGGGTCGGGTCGGTGACCAGGCTTTGCAAAGCCCTGAGCGCCTGCGGCCACTGCGCGCCTGGCGGCCCCGTCAGCCCGGCCCGGCGCGCCAGTTCGGCACTGAGGGTCGGCCCCAGCCCGTCAATGTGCTCCCGCCAGCGGGAAAGTGGCAGCTCGGCCAGCGTCCGGGCATCGTCGTGCGTCATGGTGCGCGGATCGAGCTTGGCATAGGGCGGCGGCGGCACGTAGAGCCCACCGCTGCGGACCGTGCGAAAGCGGTTACGGCTGCCAGTGATCTCGCGCCCGGCGGTGAGGATGCGGCCCTGCCAGACGTCCGCTTCTTCGGCGGCGGGCGGCAGGGCTTCCAGCACCAGCAGGTTGGTATTGCGTCCGGTCAGCTCGAACAGCAGCCGCGCGGCAGGCACATCCACGAAGCCGCCCTCGCCCGCGAAGCTGAGCTGGGCCACCCGGTCGAGCTTGAGCTGCTGGGCACCGATCAGGTCGCCGCGCACCTTGGCTGCCAGAAAGCGCTGAAAGGCGTTGTGGGCGTCGCCGCGTAGCCGCTCACGGCTAAGATACAGCACCGGCTGCGGCGGGCGGTACGACAGCACCAGATTGCTGACGCCCCGGCGGCCTTCCAGCAGCAGCGCCGCCGAGGTTTCGTCGGGAAAGACCCAGCCGAGCGTGCGGGCGGGCAGATGTTCCCGCAACTCGGCGAGGGTGTGGGCCAGGGCTAGACCTTCCATAAGGCTTCATTGTGCCTCAGTGACAAGCGCTCTATCTGTTACCGAACTGTTACTGGCCCAGCACGTAGCGGATCAGTTGCAGGGTGGCGGCAGGGTCGTAGATGTTGGGTACCTTGTAGCCGTTGACATAGAGGGTCGGGGTGCCGTTGACGCCGACCACTGACGCTTCTTTAAGCCCCGCGTCCACCTGGGCCTTGCCGTCCCGGTTGGCCAGGCAGGTCTTGAACGAATCGGCATTGAGCTTGAGGGTTGAGGCCAGCGCCAGAAAATTGGGATTGGGGTTGGCCGCTGCCGTCCAGGTCGCCCAGTTCCTGGGATCAAACAGCGTGTCCTTGTAGGCCCAGAACTGCCTCTGCGCGGCGGCGCACTCGCTGGCCTCGGCGGCGGCGCGGGCGTTCGGGTGAAGCTGCTCTAAAGGCAACTGGTGAAACTCGACTCTTACTTTGCCGCCGAAATTTTTCTGCAACTCGGCCTTCAGGGTCGGCCAGGTCTGGGTCTCGAACTGCTCGCAGTAGGGGCACTGGAAGTCGCTGAAGAGGCGCAGCACCACCGCTGCCTTGGTCGGGCCAGTGGCGTTGGCGCTGCTGGCAAAGGCGCTGGCGGGCACCTCGCTCAGCTTGACGCTGAATTGCAACTTCCCCCCGGTCTGCCTGGTGGTGATCAGGTACTGCTCGGCGTTGACGGACGTGCCTGCCGGGGTGTTGAGCTGCGGTTTGACCTGCGGGTTGTCCAGATACCCGGCGTAGGGGGTGCCTAGGCCGTCGCCGTAGCCAGTCAGCACCCCAAGCAGTTGGCCTGCTCTGGCCGCGTCGAAGGTCGGGAGCGTGACGGTGGCTCCTGCCAAGTACGGTCCCCGGCTGGAGAGGACGATCTGGGTGCCGTCGGGAGCGCTGAGGGTATTGCCGCTTCTAGCATAGTCGCTGAGGGCCGGGTTGCCGCTGAGCGATGTGGCGGGGCCGCCCACTTGGGCGAGAGCGGCGCTGCTGAGCAAGGCCAGTGAAAGTGGGCGCGCAAAACGAATCATCCCGCCATTCTAAGCGGGATGATTCAGGGAGAGCGCAGGCAACTTCAGACCCGCACGAACTCGTCCACGTTGACCACGAACATCACCGCGCCGCCCACCGGCACTTCCACCGGGTCGGACACCAGGCCCTCGCCCTGCTCACCCATCGGCACGCTGGGCGTGACCAGGCGGCTGCGGCTGCGGCAGTTCTGGCCCACCAGGGTCTTGAGATGAGGCAAGCGCTCGTCTTGCACGCCGATCATCAGTGTGGTGTTGCCCTCGCGCAGAAAGCCGCCGGTCGAGGCCAACTTGGTGACTTCGTAGCCCTGCTCGGAAAGGCTCCGCATCAGCCCCGGCGTATCGGCGTCTTGGACGATGGCCAGTACCAGTTTCATGGAGAGGAGTTTAGCAGATGGGATGTGAGGGGGAGGTCAGGGTCAGGAACCCGCTTTTGCAGGATTGGTAAATTGATAGCGCTGCTTCCAACTCACTTTGGAGCCAGTGGACATGTAAGCCGTGTAAGTGAACTCGGCGTACCACTGAGCGGTGTTGCCCTCTTTCGCGGCTCCGATGTTGGCAACGGCCCATTCGCCTGGGGTAACGGCTTTGCTGGCTACCGTGTTGGCGGCCCAACTGCCGTTGTTGCTCCATACAGCGTCCGCACTCGTGGGGGTACAAGCTGTTTCTGGTGTTGCGCCTGTGCAGCGGTAACCGCCTTTTCCCCCGACCAGCAACGTGCCGCTGGCCGGAACGATGGGCGAGTTGTCAACGGCTGCAGGGTCACCGTTCCCATTCAAAAGTACGGCAGTGTAGTCAAGTTCGCGGACATCAGGCGCGCCAGCCGTGGCAGTTAGGATGGCGGTAACGGCAGGAATGGTGATCTTCCCCGTTGTATCAACTTCATAGCCCAGATTGGTCAGGCTCACCCGGTAGGCGTCCTGATACCCTGTCGGCGTGATGCCGCTGACACCGCCGTTGCACCCCACCAGCGGCAGCATCAGCGCGCCGAGCAACCAGATCTTGTGGGAATAGCGCCTGTTTTTTTCGTGCTTCATGTCCTCTCCTCCGGGTCCTGGTCTTTGAGCTGCGGATTGAGCATATAAAACGCCAGCCGCTTCATGCCCACCAGAAAGTCCACGTTCTCGACCATCACATCACGCCACTCGTCACTGATCTCTTGCAAAGGCCCGCCTTCTTTGGAGCGCGGCTGAATTAAGGTGGGCGCGAAATTCAGAATGCCCTTGATCCCGGCCTCGACCAGCGACTGCGCCGCGCTCTGGGCGTGTTCGGGCGGCACCGCCAGAAAGCCCATGTCAATGGCCTGCTGGCACCCGCGCTGCTGCTGAGCGAAGTCGGCCAGGTCGCGGATGTGCTCGATCCTGAGCTGGCGCGGTGGTGGGGCCTGACCCAGTCCGCTCACCTGCTCGCGCTGGGCGGGCACGTCCACATGCTTCCCGATCAGCTCGGTCTTCACGTCGAAGAGACCCACGTAGCCGAACTGGTACTCACTGGCCCCCGGATAGTGGGCAACGGCCTGCCCCAGCCGCCCCATGCCGACGATGACCACGTTCCACGAGCGGTTGAGGCCCAGCACCCGCGTCAGTTCGCGCTTGAGCACGCTGACGGTGTAGCCCATGCCGCGCGTGCCGAAGCGCCCAAAGTAAGCCAGGTCCTTGCGAACCTGAAAAGCGCTGACCTGGGCGCGCCCGGCCAGCGCGCCGCTACTGGTGGTCAGGGTCTGGGCACGCTCCAACTCTTCCAGAATCCGCAGGTAAGTGACCAGCCGCGAGACGGCGGCGGTGGGAATACCAGGAATGATCATCTGTCCAGTGCTCCAGGCCGACGCGTCTCAGCGCACCCGGAAGTGATCAAAGCCGTTGTCGTTGAGTTTGCTCTCGGCCCTCAGCACCGCGTCGCCGGAGAAGGGGCCGATCAGTACCGTGACTTTCTTACCATCGGGCGCTTGCACGCTGGGTGAGTAACCCAGGTCGCTGAGCATTCCCACCAAGCGCTGGGCGCTGTCCTGGCGGTCAAACGCGCCGACCTGTAAATAGACCGGGCCGCTGGGTGCAGCCGCCTGGGCCGGTTGCTTGGGTGTGGCGGTGCTGGTGGCAGGAGTCGGGGTCGCGGCGCTGGCTGGGGCTGGGCTGGCTGAGCTGGATGCAGAGCTGGCCCCAGAGCTGGCTGTGCTAGTGGCAGCGGGCTTGTCGGGCGACGGACTGGGAGAAGGTTGGCTGCCAGCGTTGGCCGACTGCCGGGGCGCGTAGAGGGCCGCGCCGCCGTAGGCCCGTGCGATATCGCTCAGGGCGGCGTTGGCGGTGGCCGCGTCGGCGAAGGGGCCGACCTGCGCCACCACCTGCGATCCCAGGTCAATCGGGTAGACGGTGTAGCCCAGCGCCCGCACGGCGGCGGTGCTGGCGTTGGCCTCGGCCTCGCTGCCAAACGTCCCGAGGCTGATCCGGTAGTCGCGCTTGAGCGGCGTGCGGTTCTCGCTGGTGGCCACCGCGCCCCCACTGCGGGGAGCGGGTGTGCTGGCGGCGGGGGTAATGGCCCCAGACGAATCGAAGGCAGGCGCATTCGCTGGGGGTGCACTGGGGGCGGGCGGCGTGGTCGTAACTGGCGGCTGTGTGGTGTCAGGTTGCGGCGTCACCGGGGCGGCCACGCTGCTGGTGGGTACGGGGCCAGTGGCTGTGGGGCCGGTCTTGGTGACTCCGGTTGCCGTGCCTGCGCTGCTGGGTGATTCGGGCTGCGCCGGGACCGCTGAGGTTGCGGAAGGTTGGGCCGGAGCAGTTTGCGCTGTGCCGGTCTGCGCCGTTGAGGGCTTGGTGGCGGACTGGGCCGCGCTGTCCGGGGCGCTGGGCACCGGCTGAGCGGCGGGCGGCGTGACAGCCTGCGTCTGGGCAGGCGTCTGGGATGTACCAGGGGCGGCAGGGATACTGGCGGTGCTGTCGGGTGTGGTGCTGGCCGCTGGGGGGTGAGGGCGCTCGGCGTGCTGGCGGCGCGGTTGCGCTGGGTCAGCAGCAGACTGCCCAACCCCAGTGCCAGCACCACGATCAGGATGCCGATTAGAATATCGGGTAAACGTCGTCCAACAAGTCTCATATCAGGTACCTCACGCTACAGAGTAGGGTATTTTCCCTGCCTTGCAACGCGGTAAAACCTGTGGAGGAGATGTGAACGGGCCGCCACACATCACACTATTTCAGTTCGGTCCTGGCCTCGGCCAGCCCCAGCTTGGCGGCGGAGGCAAACGCCGTTTTGGCCTCGGCGTTCTTGCCCTGGGCCTTGCGCGACAGCCCCAGTTGATACCAGGCTGCCGCGTTGCTGGGGTCCTCGACCACCACACTGCGGAGGTTGGGTTCGGCTTCGGCAAAGCGCCCCGCTGCCAGGAGCGCCGCGCCGAGGTTGAGCCGGGCACTGGAGGTGTTGTTCAGCCGCACGCTGTCACTCAGCGCCGCAATCGCCGCCGGGTACGCCTTCAGGGCGTAATGGCTCAGGCCCAGCCACAGTGAGGTCTCGGCGCTGGGCTGCCGGGCAGCGCTGCCTGCGAGGGCGCTGGCGGCGGCAGGATAATCCTTGAGGCGGTAGGCGCTCACGCCCTGCACGAAGGCGGCGCGGGCCAGGGTGGCGCTGTCGCTGACGGCGGCCAGCTTGAGGGTCAGCGCGGCGTTGTGGCGGGCCTCGGTATTCTGGCCGAGCGAGAGTTGCACGGCGGCCAGATTCAGCAGGATGCTGGCGTTGGCGGATTCGAGCTGTGCGGCTTTTTTCCAGGCGTCGAGGCTGCCCCTGAGGTCATTGGTGGCGGCCAGCAGCGCGCCCAGGGTCGCCTCGGCACTGGCCGAGCGGGTGTCGGCCAGCGTGGCTTCCCTGGCGGCCTGGGCGGCGGGCTTGAGCTGGTTCTGGGCCTGAAGGAGCTGGGCCTTGCGAACCAGAAGGCGGGCGCGGTCGGTGCCGCTGAGCGACTGCCCGGCAGCGCTGTCGAGTTCGCGCACGGCCCGGTCCGGCAGCTTCTGGGCGTCGTAGATGTCGGCGATAAGGAGCGCGGCCCCGGCGCGGGTGGCGTTGTTCTGAAGTGCGCCGTAGAGCAGCGGCAGCGCTCGCGCACCGTTGCCGGACAGCGCCACCGCCTGACCGAGCCGGTACTGGAGCGAGACGTCATTCGGGTCGATGGCCAGCGCCTGGGTCAGCGTGGCGCTCAGCCCGGCATAATCCAGGCGGCGGTTTTGCTCGCCTGCCAGCGCTTCGAGGACCTGACGGCGGGCACTGGGGGTGGCCTTACTGGAAAGGGCCGCCGCCGACGTGAACTGCTTGAGCGCCTCGTCGTATTCCTTGTTCTGCACAGCGATGATGCCGAGGTTGTAAGGCCCCTCGAAGCTCTCCGGCGAAAGGGCCACGAACTGATTGAGCTCGAAGCGCGCCCCGGTAAGGTCATTCAGCGCAAACAGGCTCAGTGCCAGTCCGAAGTGCGGCTCGGGCTGCTGGTAGTTGTCGGCGATCAGGCCCTCGTAGATGGCGCGGGCCTGCGCCCACTTGCTCTGCGCGAGGAGCGCCTTGGCCGACTTGAGCCGGGCCGCCTGGGCGTCGCTGAACGGCAAGGTGGGCGTCGTAGCAGGCAGAGTCGGGGCGGCGCTGGTGGGGGCGGCAGCGGGGACTGTACCCGCCGCAGGCATGGCCGGAACCGAGGTGTCCGGCGCGGCCTGGCCCTGGAGCTGGCCTTTGAGTGCTCTGGCCCGGTCAAGGGCCGCCTGACCGCCGCTGACATTTTGCTGGTCGAGCGTGTTGGAAATATTGATGGTCTGCAACGTATCGAGCATCGTCTGGGCGTGGGCTGCCGGTGCAGCCGCAAGAGCGAGGGTCAGGGCCGCCCAGCGCCAGCACTTGCTTGCGGGCGCGAAACGGGCAGGGGCCAGCGGCGAGGGCAATAACGTCTTCATCGTGGCTGACATGCTAGCAGCCGTTTCCTTGCCCAACTCTTACGGGTCATGCCGACTGCTCTTCAGCGGCTGCGCTGCTCCAGCCAGGTGGCCACGTCGTTCATGGGGGCGCGCTGCATCGGCGCAAAAGTATCTTGCGTGATGTCGGGGGCCAGGCCCAGCGAGTGACCCAGACCGGGATAGAGCTTGAGGGTGTGGTCGGGGTTGCCCGCTGTACCCAGAGCGGCGTTGAGACGTTGAGCGGCAGCAGGATCGATGTTGCCGTCGTTCTCGCCCTGCACGATCAGCACCGGCAATGTGAGGTGCGGGGCCAGTTCGCCCAAGGTCGGCAGGCTGGTGGCGGGGGCGTACATCGGCGACTGGGGCGTGAACTGCTGGTAAAACTGGCGAATCTGCGGCAGGGCTTCCGTCTTCAGGTCGATCAGGCCGTCGTGATTGGTGTCGAGCATGCTGCTCAGAACGGGCTTTTCCGGCGTGCTGCTCAGCGAGAGGAGCAGGCTGGCCTCCGTTTTGGCCAGGCCGCTGCCGGGGCCGTAGAGGGCGGCGAGCACGCCTTTGAGGTCTATCTTTCCGTCCACGCTGTAGGGCTTCAGATAGGTCAGGCCCACCCGTTCAAATTGGTTGGCGAACGAGTCGGCAAACGAAGCCACCACCGGCCCCTGCAAGATCAAACCGCTGGCGCGGCTTTCCAGTGCCAGGCTGGCCGCGACCACTGTGCCCTCGCTCCAGCCGTAGATGAAGACTTTGGAGGTGTCCACCCTCGGCTGCTCTTTGGCGGCGTTGAGAGCAGTGCGGGCATCTGCGAGCAGGTCAGTCATGCCAAGCTTGCCGTAAGCGGTGAAGGCCGCCTGCGCCGTCTGGGGCTGGAAGGTGGCGGCGGCGTAGCGTTTGTCGAAGCGCATGACCGCGAAACCCGACTGGCTGAGGTGTCTGGCCAGTGCGCCCATCGAGCCTTGAACGATTTTACCCGCTGCTACGGCGTAGCTGCCGTTTTGATCTTCTGGCCCGGTGCCCTGAATCAGCAGCACCAGCGGCGCTCTGGCTCTGCCTGCTGGGAGTGTCAAGGTCGCCTGAGCGCTGACCGGGCCAAACTGAAGGGTCAGGGGGCGCTCAGGATGCTGCGGGCCAGCACCGCCTGCCAGGGCCGGGACTGTCGATATACCCAGAACAAGGCTCAGCGCCAGGCTTGAGCGGCGCAATCCGGAACGAAGGGAATTCATGGGTTCTATTCTGCTGCCCACACTATGAGAGCCAGACTACTTTCCTTTAAGGGGAAACGCAGTGTCGAGAGCTGTCCGGCCCTAGGCTCCCGCCACCGCGTTCGGCTGCTTGAGGGCCAGCTGTCCGCAGGCGGCTCCAGCGTCGCGGCCCCGTGAACGGCGCACGCTGACCGGTACGCCGCGCGCCGCCAGACGGTCATAAAACGCCTGCAATTCATGCTCGGGCGTCTCGGTAAAGCCGCTGCCTTCCCAGGGATTCATCGGAATCAGGTTGACGTGGCTGACCAGCCCTTGCAGCAGGTCAGCCAGCAGATCGGCTTGCCACAGGGTGTCATTGACGCCCGACAGCATGGCGTACTCGAAGGTCACGCGCCGCCCGGTGACGGCCTGATACTCGCGGGCCGCCGCCATGATCTCGCTGATGCTGTTGGCCTGTCCGGTGGGAATGATGCGCTGGCGGGTCTCCTCGTCGGGGGCGTGCAGGCTGATCGCCAGCTTGAGGCCGAGTTCGTCTTCCAGGGCCAGCTTGCGAATGCCTTTGGCCAGCCCCACCGTGCTGAGGGTCACGCGGCGCTTGCTCATGCCCAGGGCCTGCGGATGCAGCAGCACCTTGGCGGCGGCGATGGTGTGGTCGTAGTTGAGCAGCGGCTCGCCCATACCCATGAACACCAGATTTCGCATCTCACGCGGTGAGAAGCCCTGGTCCCAGCTGACCGCCAGAATCTGGCCGACCACCTCGCCGGGCGTCAGGTTGCGCCCGAAGCCCATCGCGCCCGTCGCGCAAAACGAGCACTTGGCCGGGCAGCCCACCATCGTCGAAACGCAGATGGTCTTGCGGTCGAGGTAGGGCATGTACACCGCTTCCATCTGCCGCCCGTCCGGCAGGGTGAAGAGGTACTTGACGCTGCCGTCGGTGCTCTCGAAAGTCTCGGTGCGGCTGAAGGGATTGAGGGCGTAAGTCTGCTCCAGCTCGGCGCGCCGTCCGGCGGGCAGGTTGGTCATGGCGGCGAAGCTGGGCGCGCCGTGCACAAACACCCATTCGAGCAGTTGTTTGCGCCGGTAGCCTTCCAGCGGGTAGGCGTCGGGGTGCAGGTCGAGGAGCAGCGGCAACATCCCTTGAGTGTACGTCGCGCCGGGCAGTTCAAATGCAAGGGCTTACTTGTCGGTTATGACCAGTCCAAGCTGCCAGACACTGCCTGTCCAGCTGGAGTCAGCGGGCTTGTAGGTATAGATCAGACTGGGGCCAAAGGCGCTCGTGCCGGAGGCAGGTTTGTAGAGGAGGGCGGCCTTGACCGAAGGCAGGCCGAAATAGAAGTCGTACTGGGGCGTGATCTCCAGGGCCAGGAAAGAATTCACCGTGACGCGCCCGGTAGCGCCCAGCTTCAACTGGTTACCGATATTGGCCGGATCGAGCCAGATGACGTAGCCGTCAAATTGCACGCTTCTGAGGGCCAGTGCCGGAGGCATCTGCTGGGGCAGATAGAGTTTGTAAATCGTATTCAAGTGGCTTTCACGGTAGGGGCCAGGGCCAAAGCCCAGCACGCCAGGGGCGAACGACAGCACATCGTTACCCAGGCCGTGGCGCTCCAGATGTGTCACAGAGAAGTTCAGGTGCGGGTTCAGCGGCCCGCTGAGGGCGGCGTAGAGATCGACATTGGTAAATTGCTGGCCTGAGGTGAAATAAACCCAGTTTCGTAGCGTGGTGGCGACATTGAGGGTCAGGCCCGGCACCTTCAGCGCCTTGCCCACGTTGAAATTATTGCCGGTGGTGGCGACGGTGTTGAGATAAGGCGCACTGACCGCACCCAGGGAACCGTACCCCACTCCGCCGTACAGCCGGAAGAAGGCCCAGCGGTGGGCGTAGCCGAATTGACTGTAATTGAGATACGTCTCGGCAGGCACCGGACTGGTTTGCAGCAGCGTGGTGGACTGAAAGCCCTGGTCGGGGGTGTGGTCGATACTGGCGGTCTGGATACCGTCGGCTCCGCCTGTGAAGGTGCCCAGCAGGATATCGGTACCGACGATATGCGAATAGATGCCGTACTCGTTATAGCCGGGGTGGGTGACGAAAAAGAGGCGGATATCGTATTTGAGAGGGAGTGGCAGATAGCGCACACCGTAGAGTGAATTGGCAGTGTCAAATACGCCTGTAAATGCACCGAAGCGTGTGGAGTAATCCGGTGGCAGGGTCACGCCAAAAAAGCCCTGAGCTGAGGCTGCGCTGCCGAGCAAAATGAGTCCGAGCAGGGTGTTACGGGCAGCACTCGAACGAATCAACGAACGAAGTGAAAAGCGCATCTCGACGATTGTGACGCAAAAAACAGGAAAGTAGGTGAAGGCAGCGGTCAGGTTGGTGCGTTTGCCGTCTGCCTCTACACCTTTAAACTCACAGCGCTGTGCCAGGCTGAGCGGTAGACCCTCAGCAGATGGATCAGCGGCTGATCCGGCGCAGCCACCAGATACGACGTGTCGTTGAGGGCGCGGGCGAACAGACGGCAGGTCAGGGCCGGGTCCAGACCGTAGTTGTTGACCAGAAACTCCATCAGCGCCGCGCTGGAGGGCGTGGAATGCATGGCGGGGGACGGTTTGCCCCCAGTCGCTGTCACACCTTCAGATTCACGATGGTGACCCCGTGGCCGCCCTGGTTCGGCTCGGCGTCGTGGAAGCTCTCGACCCGTTTGTCGGCCTTGAGGAAATCGCGGATCAGGCGGCGCAGCACGCCCTGGCCCTTGCCGTGAACCACCCGCAGCGGTGTCTCGCGCAGGGCCGCCGCCTCGCCGATGGTGCTGCGCAGCTCCTCGATGGCCTCCTCGACGTGCTGGCCGCGCAGTTGCAGTTCGGTCTGGAAAGTGCTGGCGGTGCGGCCCACGAAGCTGCGCGCCAGCGTCGTGTTGCGGGGTTCTTCCTTGAGGCGCACGTCGCGGCGGCGTACGTTGACCTTCATCACGCCGAGTTGCACCACCAGTTCGTCGCCGCGCACCTCCATCACCTGCCCGGCGGCTCCGTAGGCCGGAACATTGACGCTGCTGCCGACCTTCAGCGGGTCACCCCTCGGCTCTACGGGTTGACTGGCCTGGGGGCGCTCCTGCTGGGCGGCGCGGCGCAGGTCGCGCAACTCCTGCAACACGCGGGGCCGGGCGGATTCCTCGCGGGCACGGGCACGCAGGCCGCGCACCTGTTCGAGCGCCTGGGCGTAGGAAGCCTCGGCCTTCTGCGAGGCCTCGGCGATCAGTTCGCCCCGGCGCTCCTCGATATCCTGCCGCTGAGACTGCATCCGTTCGCGCTCGATGACGGCCTCGCGGCGGGCCGTTTTGGCGACTTCGAGTTCCTGCGAGAGCTGGCGGCGCTCCACTTCCAGATTTTCGAGGAGCCGTTCCAGCAGCCCGCCTTCTGGCCCCAGGATGGTCTCGGCGCGGGTCATCACGCCGCCGGGGATGCCCATGCGCCGGGCAATCGCCAGCGCGTAGCTGCGCCCCGGCTGCCCGACTTGCAGGTGGTAGGTCGGCGCGAGCGCTTCCAGGTCAAAGCCCATGCTGGCGTTTTTGAGGCCCGGCGTTTCCAGCGCAAACAGCTTGAGCGGGGCCAGGTGCGAGGTGATGACGCCGCGCGCGTCCTGCGAGAGCAGTTGCTCGATCATGGCCTGGGCCAGTGCTGCGCCCTCGGCAGGGTCGGTGCCGCTGCCCAGCTCGTCGATCAGGATCAGGGTGCGCGGCGAGGCGTACCTGAGCACATACCGCAGGTGTTGCAGGTGGGCGGCGAAGGTCGACAGGCTTTCTTCCAGGCTCTGCTCGTCGCCCACGTCGACCAGCACGTCGTCCACGATGGCGAGCCGGGCGCGGCTGGCGGCCACGTAGAGGCCCGACTGGTGCATCAGTACGGCCAGGCCCAGCGTCTTGAGGGTGGCCGTCTTGCCGCCCATGTTGGGGCCGGTGATCAGCAGCAGGTTGGTGCCGTTCTCGCCCAGCGAGAGGTCATTGGGCACCGGGTCCTCAATCAGTGGGTGGCGGGCCTCCTGCATGATGTAGACCGCTTCGGGCGCGGTTTCGGGTCGGTTGAGCCGCCAGTCGCGGGTGAGGGCTGCCTTGGAGGAGATCAAATCCAGCTCGCCCACCGTCTCGATGGTCAGGGCGACCCTTTCGTCGCTGGCGACCAAGGCGCTCAGCTCGGTCAGGATGCGCCGGACCTCGGCCTCCTCATCGAGCAGCAGCCGGGTCAGCTCGTTGTTGAGCGGGGTGACGCTGGCCGGTTCCACGAAGTAGGTCTGCCCGGTGGCCGAGGCGTCCACGATGATGCCCTGCACCTGAGATACCCGGCTGGCCTGCACCGGCAGTACGTAGCGGTCACGGCGGATGGTGATCAGGTTGTCTTGCAGCACGTCGGCCCACTGCTCCAGACTGCGGGTCAGGCGTTCGCGGATGCGCGTGCGCAGCGGCTCTACCTTGCGCCGGATCTCACGCAGTTTGTGCGAGGCGTCGTCGCGCACCTGCCCGTCGCGGTCGAGGCTCTCCAGCACCCGGCGCACCAGCAGGCTGTGTTCACCGAGCAGATCGGAGAGCCTCAAGAGCGGCCCACGCGAGTTGCTGACGATGCTGCGGCGCACCGTCATGGCCGCGTCGAGGGCGTAGGCCACTTCCAGCAGTTCCGAGCCGGACAGGACCCGGCCTTCGAGAGCGCGGCCATGCAGCTCGCGCACGTCGCCGATGCCGCCGAGCGACAGCGACACGCCGAACAAAGCGTCTTCCAGTTCATTGAGGTCGCGCTCGATGCGGCCAGCGTCGGCCACCGGACAGAGGCGGCGGGCGAGTTGCACGCCCATCGGGGTGGCGGCGCGCTCACTCAGGGCGGCGCGGACGCGCGGGTAATCCAGGGTATCGAGGGCATGGGCATCAAACGGCACGCCCCTCAGTATAAAGAGGGGCGCGGCGGCGAGTGTGCGCCTTGTGGCTTAGTGCGGCGCTCACAAAACAGTGGAGGTGAAGCGGGGATCAGGCCCCGGTGTTCGCCACCGCCTGCTTGTCCGGGGCCTTGCTCTGGCCCTGAGTCAGCAGCGCCTTGAGCTTCTCGGTGTCCTGATGAAAGAGCCGGATGCCCTCGTTCAGCTTCTCTCCGGCCATGGCGTCCTCCGCCAGACTCCAGCGGTACCCGGCCTCGCTGACCCTGGCTTCGGTCTGGTGGCCCTGGGCCGGGTTGAGCTGGCGCTCCAGGGTGCCGTGATCCTCGTCCAGTTCGCCCAGGAACTGCGGGCTGACGGTCAGGCGGTCACATCCGGCCAGCGCCTCGACCTGTGCGGCGCTCCGGAACGACGCGCCCATGATGATGGTGTCGTAGCCGTGCGCCTTGAAGTGCTTGTAGATGGCCTTGACCGACTGAATGCCGGGGTCTTCGTCCACCGGATAGTCCTTTGTGCCGGTGGACTTCTTGTACCAGTCGGTGATGCGGCCCACGAACGGCGACACCAGGTAGGCTCCGGCCTGGGCGCAGGCGATGGCCTGCTCCAGCCCGAAAATCAGGGTCATGTTGCAGCGGATGTCTTCTTTTTTCAGGATCTCGGCGGCCTGGATGCCTTCCCAGGTGGACGCCAGCTTGATCAGGATGCGCTCACGGCCCACGCCGTTGGCTTCATAGAGCTTGATCAGGTGGCGGGCGCGGGCCAGGGCGGCGTCCTTGTCGAACGACAGCCGGGCGTCCACCTCGGTGGAGACGTAGCCGGGCACGATCTTGGTCAGCTCGGTGCCGATACTCACCGTCAGCTTGTCGATCACGTCATCGGCGCTCTCGCCGGACTTGACCCAGCCCTGGGCCTCGGTCATCAGCGCTTTGTAGCCTTCGAGTTGCGAGGCCTTGAGAATCAGCGACGGGTTGGTGGTGCAGTCCTGCGGCTGGTATTTCTTGATGGCCTCGATGTCGCCGGTGTCGGCCACGATCACGGTCATGGCTTTGAGCTGCTCAAGTTTGCTGGGCTGGGTGCTGCTGGACTGGGCGTTTGCTTGCGTCATGTGGCTCCTTGGCGGCTGGCCGGTCAGAAGGAGGTGGGGCCAAAAGAAGGGGTTTGCCGGGCCAGCCAGAATCCCCTGCATGCTAGCGCTGCCCCCCACCGGGCAGATGATGAAGGGAACTGCCGCCCGCGCAAAAAGTTAAACCTCGCCTTCACGCCTCGTTCATCTGCCCGGATTCATCTGATCCGGTTCGTTTGACTGGATTCATCTGGCCGAGTCACGCTGCCGCCAGAGCTGACCAAACCCTGACATTCACGCCCCCCAAACCCGCTAGCTTAGGTCATGGTCTTGTCACGCTTCATGCCAAAAAACGAAAAATTCGGTGAACTCTTCACCGCATCGGCCCGCAACGCCCAGCAGACTGCCGAAGCACTGCTGGAGCTGCTGGGCGCGTCAGGCGACCTCGCGCCCCACGCCGGGCACCTGCGCGATTTGGAACATGCCGGAGACGCCCTGGCCGCCCAGATCACCCAGATGTTGGCCGACTCGTTCATCGTGCCGTTTGACCGCGAGGACATCATCGAACTTAACGCCCAGCTCGACGATCTGACCGACTTCATCGAGGAGGCCGGGCGCAAGTTGTGGCTCTACCGGGTGACACCCACGCCCGCCATGCGTGGTCTGGCGGAAGTGGTCCGGCAGCAGTGCGAGGTGCTCTCGCGCGGCATGCCGCTGATCGAGGACAAGAAGCGGGTGTCGGAGCTGAGCGCCCTGGCGCTGGAAGTCCGCACCCTGGAAGACGAGGGAGACCGCCTCAGCGACGCGGCGCAGTCCAGCCTGTACGACGGCGTGAGCGAGGTGGCGCAGATGATCCAGGCGATGCGGGCCGGGGAAATCCTCTCGCTTCTGGAAGACGCCTCGGATCAGGCCCAGCGGGTCGCCAGGACCGTCGAAAATATTCTGCTGAAAAACGGCTGAGTGACATGGACACAGCCCTGCTCGCCCTGATCGGCATCATTGCCCTGGCGCTGACCTTCGACTTCATCAACGGCTTTCACGACACTGCCAACGCCATCGCCACCTCGATTGCCACCAAGGTGCTGACCCCGGCCCAGGCCATCATGATGGCTGCCGTGCTCAACGTCGTCGGCGCGCTGACTGGCACCGCCGTTGCCAAGACTGTCTACAAGGACATCATCTCCCCGGACGTGGCCTCACTGACCTTGGTGGCCGCCGCGCTGGTCAGCGCCATCATCTGGAACCTGCTGACCTGGTGGCGCGGCATTCCCAGCAGCAGCAGCCACGCGCTGGTCTTCAGCCTGGTCGGGGCGGGCCTGGCGGTGGGCGGCTGGAGGGCCATCATTCCGCTGGGCGTCAACAAGACCCTGGCGGGACTGGTAACCTCTCCGGTGCTGGGCTTCCTGATTCCGATTGCTTTTATGTTCGTGGTGGTGTGGCTGGTCGCCCGGCGTCTGAGACCCCGCACCGTCACGCGGGTCTTCGGGCGCTTGCAGATTCTCTCGGCGGCGTTCATGGCCTACAGTCACGGCGGCAACGACGCCCAGAAAACCATGGGCATCATGACGCTGGCGGTCTCGACCTACCTGGGCACCCAGCTCGGCAACGTGCCGCTGTGGATCATTCTGGCGGCGGCGTCGGCGATGGGCCTGGGTACGGCGGTGGGCGGCTGGCGGATCATCAAGACGATGGGCTTCGGGGTGGTCGAACTGCGGCCCATCGACGGCTTCGTCGCCGAGATGAGCGCCGCCGTCATCATCGAGGGGGCCAGCGCCCTGGGCATCCCAGTCAGCACCACCCACGTCATCTCGACCAGCATCATGGGCGTGGGGGCCACCAAGGGCTTCAAGGCGGTGCGCTGGCAGGTTGCGGGCCGCATCGTCGTCGCCTGGATCATCACCCTGCCCACCTGCACGGCGCTCGGCTGGCTGTGCATGAAGGCCGCGCAACTGCTGTAATGCAGCATTGGAACACAGAAAAACGCGGCCAGAGCGAGGAAGCACTGGCCGCGTTGGTGTTTCTATGAGACTCAGGCGAACGATTCCAGCTCGGCGGCGCTGATGGTCCGGGCCTGCGCGCCGAGGCTGGTGGCGCTCAGCACGCCCGCCGCGTTGCCGAGCTTGGCGGCCTCGGCCAGCGGTCTGCCGCTTAGCGCGGCGTGGGCGAAGGCCGCCACGAAGGTGTCGCCCGCGCCGGTGGTGTCCACGACAAGGTCGCCCACCGCCACGGCGTCCACCAGTTCGGTCTCGTCGGGTGTCCAGACGATGCTGCCCATCGCGCCCACCTTGACGACCACCTTCTTGCTGCCGCGTGCGCCCAGGGTAGCGAGGGCGGCACTGATGCTGTGGGTGCCGGTCAGGGCCAGCAGTTCGTGCTGGTTGAGCAGCAGATAGTCGGCGCTGACGGCGCTGTCGAGCAGACCCATACCCACTGCATTGACGGCCCCGGTACCCAGGTCGAGAAACACCGGCACGCCGCCCTTGTGGGCGAGTGCTATCGCCTTGAGGGCGTAGTCGCGCTGCGGCCCGCCAATCAAACTGTAAGCCGAGACGATCAGGGCGTCGGCGCTGTCGATGTCTTTTTTCTTGAGCTTGGCCGGATCGAGTTCGCGGTTGGCGGCCCCGTAGCTGATCATGGCCCGCTTGCCGTCGGGCGTCTGCATCACCGTGATGGTGCTGGTGAGCGCCTCGGTGTCGCGCTGCACCGCCGCTTCCGAGATGCCGCTGGCGCGCACGCCCGACAGCGCGAAGTCGGCGAAGGGGTCTTGCCCGACCCGCGCGGCCAGGATGACACTGTGGCCCAGGCGCGCGAGGGTCACGCTGATGGTGCCGCCCGCCCCGCCCGGCTGCATGGTGGCGTGGCTGGGGGCCACTTCCTCACCGGGCGCGGGCAAGTGGTCCAGATGATAAAGGTGGTCCACCGTCACGTCGCCGATTACATAGAACTTCACTGTCTTCCTCCACACCCGCGCACCGCTCAGCACGTCCAGACTTGAACCCACCACGCTGCGGGGAGAATTTCCGTCTTCAGTACGCTTACCGCCCATCATACACGGCGACTCCTGCCCACGTGGGAGCGGCGCGTGCGCCCGCACAGCGGGAGACGGCAGTGAATGAAAGTGAGACCGTCAGTCTACAGGAGTTGGTGGCGGCAGCGCCGTGAATACTTCGTTCATCTGAGAGAGCGGCACGTCCTCGGCCCGCACGCTCTCGCCCAGGCGCGCGCCGAGAATGGCCGCGTCAATGTCGGTGCCCGCGTAGCCGACCAGCCGCAGGTTGTTGCGCAGGGTCTTGCGGCGGTGGTGCAGGGCCGCTTCCAGAAAGCGCACGAAGGCCGGGTCGGGCTTGTCTCCGCTGAACTCCAGCTTGACGATGCTGCTGGTGACATCTGGGGCGGGGAAGAAGGCCCCCTTTGCCACGTCGCGCACGATGCGGGCGCTGCCGTGCAGCGAAACCAGCGCCGAGAGGTAACCGTAGCCGTCCTGACCGGGTTGCGAGCCGAGCCGCACAGCCACCTCGCGCTGCACCAGCACGGTGGCCGAGACGATGCTGGGGGCCTGCATGAAGCGGGAGAGCAGCGCCGTGGAAATGTAATACGGCAAATTGGCGACGACCCGCGTGCCGGGCGGCAGCGAGGCGTAGTCGAAGGTCAGTGCGTCGCCCCAGACGACCTGCACGTCCAGGCCCGCCAGGGTTTCGGCCAGCACCGGACGCAGCCGCTCGTCTTTTTCCAGGGTGATGACCTGTGCGCCGCGCCCGGCCAGTTCGCGGGTCAGCACGCCCAGGCCCGGCCCGACTTCCAGCACGCTGATGCCCGGCGCGGCCCCGCCGACTTCGGCGATGAGACGCAGGGTATTGCCGTCGATCAGAAAATTCTGGCCGAGGCTCTTGGTGGGGCGCAGCTCGAAGCGGGCCAGCAGATCGCGCACGGTGCGCGGCGAGTAGAGCGGCCCCGCACTTGTCGGGAGTGAATCAGATTGGGTCATAGGAATCCGCCGGGGTGCAAGCAGTCAGTATACTGTCCCCATGACCGAGAGCAAGGCCGCCGTGAGCCTCAGCAAACCGGGGCCAGCGCCCGATTCCACCCCCCCGGACGCCGAATTGCCCATCCCCGCATCACCTGTACCTGAATCATCCGTGCCGCCGCACCTGGAGGGGCTGAATCTGGACTGGGCCGGGTACGTGGCTGCGGGCGAGTACCGCCGCGCCCTGGCTGCCGCCCGGCTGTCACCCACGCCGCTGCCCGGCAGTCTGGTCAGCGCGCTGGAATCGCTGCACGACTTTCAGGAACATGTGCGCGCCCACAAGTACCCGCAGGCCCGCCGCTCCCTGACCCGGCTCAGCGAGGACCTGAGCGAGCCTGACCCGCCGCTCGCCGCCCTGCGCCGCAGCCTTCAGGTGCCGACGCTGGATGCGGCGCTGGGCAGCCTGGAAGCCTCGGAGACGGCCCGCCATGTGGAGCCGGACGCTTTGAGGGCTGCGCTGGCCCCGGCGCTGGACACCACGCTGACCCGCGCCGAGGCCCTGAACGCGGTGGGCGTGCTGCACGCCATCCACGAAGAGAACGGGCAGGCCAGGCAGCTGTTCGAGCAGGCTGCCGAGGCCGATCCTGGCCACTACCGGGCCATCAGCAACATCGGCAACCTGGAATTGCAGGCCGGACACCTGAAGGAAGCCGAGGCCGCCCAGCGCCGCGCCATCGCGCTCAGCCCCGATTTTGCCGGGGCGCACCACAATCTGGGGGTGGCGCTCAGGCGGCAGGGCCGGGTCAACGACTCGGTGAAGGCCATCCGCAAGGGTCAGCGCCTGGCCATCCGGCGCATGCGTGATGACACCCCGCGCGGGCTGGGCGGCGCTGCCGGGAGCAAGGCGGCCACCTGGCTCAAGCCGTCCACTCTACGGATCATCGGGCTGGTGGTGGCGGTGCTGGTGTTCTACTTCTTCCTGAAAGGCCGCTGATGGCAGGGAGCGTGCTGCTGCCCGGCGGTGTGAAGGCCCTTGACGCCCGTCTGGAACGTGCGGGCCTGCTTGATCTGGCGATGGAGACGGCGGGCCGGGCGGTGGCCGACCACCTGCAACAGGTCTTCCCGGCGGGCCGGGTGCTGCTGCTGGCGGGCGGCGGGGCCAACGGCGGAGACGCCTGGGTGGCGGCGCGGCATCTGCTGTCGTTGGAGCGCGAGGTCACTGTGCTGGCGCAGCCGCCCAGACACCCGCTGAGCAAGCTCAACAGGAAGCGGCTGGCAGCAGTCGGAGTAACCTCGCAAGTGCTTGCAGCCACCAGTCTGCGCCGCGCTCTTGCCGCCGTGGACGTGGTGGTGGACGGGTTGCTCGGGACCGGCTTCAGGCCGCCGCTGCGGGCCGAACTCGGCGAACTCGTCGGACTGCTGAACGGCAGCGGTTTGCCGGTGCTGAGCATCGACCTCCCCTCCGGCCTGGACGCGGCCAGCGCCGAACTGCCGGAGGTGGTGGTCAAAGCCGCCCACACGCTCACCTTCAGCGGCCTCAAGCCTGCGCTGATCTACGGCCCCGCCGCGCACGCTGCCGGACAGGTGACGGTGGCCGGGCTGCGTATACCGCCCGATTGGACTGTGCGCGAAGCGGTGGCCCTGCGCCCCACGGACGACGAGATCGCCGCACTGCTGCCCAAACGCTTTGCCGACGCCCACAAGGGGACGGCGGGCCGGGTGTGGGTGCTGGGTGGGCACCCCGGCACCCTGGGTGCGCCCGCGCTGGCCGGACTCGGGGCGCTGCGGGCCGGGGCCGGGCTGGTGACGATTTACAGCGGGGCCGACGTGCCGCTGATCACCCCGGAGCTGATGGCCCACCGAATAAAGCTGAGTGATTTGGAGAGGGAGCAGAAACCTGACGCTGTGGCGGTGGGCATGGGCCTCGGCCCCCAAGCAAGCGAGGTGGCGAGGATGGTGCTGGGCTGGCGTGTACCGACGGTGGTGGACGCTGACGCCCTGCAACCTGGGCTGGCAGGCGCGGGCCACCCGCAAGTCATCTGGACGCCGCACCCCGGCGAGGCGGCACGGCTGCTCGGCACCGATACCCAGGGCATTACCCGCGATCCCCTGAGCGCGGCGCGGGCGTTGCAGGAGAAGTTCGGCGGCGTGGTGGTGCTCAAGGGCGGGCCGTCGACGGTGGCCACCCCGGACGGCCTGTTCGTGGCGCGCGGCGGGCACCCCGGCATGGCCTCGGCGGGCATGGGCGACACCCTCAGCGGCATCCTGGCGGCGCTGCTCGGCCAAGGGCTGAATGCCCAGGATGCTGCTCTTGCGGGCGTGCGGCTGCACAGTAAGGCAGGCGAACTGGCGGGGCAGCAGCACGGCTACGGCTTGATGGCAACGGACGTTTCGGGCGAGCTGGGCCGTGCCTGGCTGGAGCTGGTGGGCGGGGCTTGAGGGGCTAAAAGCAACGTCCTGCTTTCAATTCGACCTTCGCCCTCTCGTTTCACCAGCCGGGGAAATCTTGAACGGGGCGGCCTGAACGCAGACGAAGGCGCAGCCGTCTGGAACGCTGATGCAAGGAACTGCGAGAAACGCCGCGAAGACACCCTACCGAGCGCAGCGACCTGCTCCCTCGCCCCACTGGGGCGGGGCCAGCCGAACATGGCCCCCACAGCGTCAACCCCTCACATTCGCTTTTTCGTCGCCCGCGTGGCCTGCGCCGTCCACGGATCGTCGGGCCAGGGGTGCCTGGGATACTGCCCCGCAAATCCTTACGGACCTGAAAGTAACCGCTCTGCCAGAACGAGCGTAAGTCCTGGGTGATCTGCACCGGGCGGCGGGCGGGCGAGAGCAGGTGCAGCAGCACCGGAGTGCGCCCCGCGTTGACGGTGGGCGTGTCGGCCAGCCCGAAGAGTTCCTGTAATTTGACCGCCAGAATCGGTGCTTCGCCGCCGGAGCGGTAGTCCAGCCGGATACTGTGCCCACTCGGCACCACCACCTGCCGGGGTGCGAGTTCGTCCAGGCGGCGCGGCAGCGGCCAGGGCAACAGGGTTTGCAGCGCGGGCAGCAGCGCGATCTTGCCCAGGTCCTCGCGCTTTCTGACCGGGCCGAGGTGCGGGGTCAGCCAGTCGTCCAGCCGGTTCAGCAGGGCGTCGTCGGAGAGGTCGGGCCAGGCTTCGCCCGAGGGGTCGCTGCCGTTCCAGGCGTGCAGACTCAGCACGCGGGCCTGCCACTGGCGCACGTCGTTCGTCCAGGCCAGGGAACCCAGCCCCTCGGCGGCCACGGCGGCGCGCACCGCCTGAATTCGCAGGGCTTCCGGCACCTGCTGAAGTGGCCGGCTGTCCAGCAGCAGGCGGCCATAGCGGCGCTCACGGGCGGCGGTCAGCGTGCCGCTCCGGCTGTCCCAGGCCACCGTGTCGGTGCTGAGCGAGTGGGCTTCCAGCACGGCTGGGTCGAGCGGTGCGGCCAGATACAGGCGGCCCTCGCCGCTGGTGTGGTCGCGGCTGGACGTGTCGAGGTGGGCGGCCACCAGGTACGGCTGCCCGGCCAGATCGTCGCCTTCCGGCAGCCGTACGCCCTGGCCTCCCGCCAGCAGGTAGCGGTCCAGGCTGCCGGGTCGGAGCTGGGCGGCCCGCTCGGGGTACGCCAGAAACAGCAGCCGCCCCACCTGATCGGCTTCGGGAAACGACTGGTCGGGCTGGACCCTCAGCAGACCGCGCCACTGCCGACTGAGGCGCTCGGCGCGCTCCAGCACGGCCCGGTCTCCCTCGCCGCTGCCGCCTGCCCGGTGCTGGCGCAGGGCGGCCACCCGGCGGGTCAGGTCGCTCCCGGCTCCGCGTGGGAGCGGGTTGCGCTCCTCCAGCAGGGCGGCGAGGTCGGCAGCCAGCCCGCCGAGGCCCAGCTCCGTGCCCACCGAGAGCAGGTGTGCCAGGCGCGGGTGGGTCGGCAGATCGAGCAGTTGGCGTCCTTGCGGGGTGATGCGGCCCTCCTGCAAGGCGTCCAGCTCGGTCAGCAAGATCTGGGCCGTGCCCACGCGCATCGGGGGCGGGGCATCGAGCCAGGGCAAAGCGGCGACGTCTGCGCCCCAGCCCGCCACTTCCAGCACCAGCGGCGCGAGGTCGGCCCCCAGGATTTCTGGCGCTCTGGACGCGGCCAGTAGCGGCTGGGTGC
This sequence comes from Deinococcus rubellus, assembly GCF_025244745.1. Classification (NCBI taxonomy): domain Bacteria; kingdom Thermotogati; phylum Deinococcota; class Deinococci; order Deinococcales; family Deinococcaceae; genus Deinococcus; species Deinococcus rubellus. Next base: position 2,923,849 of record NZ_CP104213.1, on the reverse strand, counting down.
GTTCACTCCACAGGCGGTAGGCCACGCCTGCTGCGGTGCGGCCCGCCCGACCAGCGCGCTGGTCGGCGCTGTCGCGGGTCACCCGGCTGGTCACCATCCGGCTTAAACCCGTGCCAGGGTCGAACTGCTGGCTGCGGGTCAGGCCGCTGTCGATGACCACCCGCACGCCGTCGATGGTCAGGCTGGTCTCGGCGATGCTGGTTGCCAGCACCACCTTGCGCCGGGCCGGGTCAGGCACGATGGCGCGGTTTTGCTCGGCGATGGGCAGATCACCGTAGAGCGGCAGCACCGTCACGTCGGGGTGACGCTCTTTCAGCGCCGCCAGGGTACGGCGAATCTCGGCCACGCCCGGCAGGAAGGCCAGCACGTCGCCGGGGTCGGTGTCCAGTGCCCGCGTCACCGCGCCCGCCATCGCTGAGGCGGGGTCCAGCGGGTCGGCGGCCAGGTAGCGCACCTCCACCGGGTACTGGCGGCCCCGGCTCTCGATGATCGGCACCGCTGCGCCCAGCCGGGCGGGCAAACCGGGGTCGAGGGTGGCCGACATGATCAGTACCCTCAGGTCGCCGTGCAAGGCACCCTGCACCTCGCGCACCAGGGCCAGTGCCAGATCCGCATTGAGGCTGCGCTCGTGAAACTCGTCAAACAGCACCAGCCCGACGCCTGCCAGCTCCGGGTCGTGCTGAAGGCGGCGGGTCAGGATGCCCTCAGTGACGACTTCCAGCCGGGTGCGGGCTGACACCAGCGTCTCGAAGCGCACCCGCAACCCCACTGTCTCGCCGACCCGCTCACCCAGCGTGGCCGAGAGCCGCGCCGCCACCGCCCGCGCCGCCACCCGGCGGGGTTGCAGCAGCAGGATGCGCTTGCCGCCGAGCCAGGGTTCATTCAGCAGTTCCAGCGGCAGCCCGGTGCTCTTGCCCGCGCCGGGTGGGGCTTGCAGCACGGCCAGCGGATGCGCGGCCAGCGCCGCCCTGATCTCCGGCAGGATCTCGAAGATGGGCAGCGTTACGGCCAATTTATTCGTCACCGTCACCCGCCCCACTCACCGTAGCGCTCAGCGGCGCGTGGTCGGAGAAGCGCTCGGTGCGTTCCACCCAGACCCCACTCAGCGGCACTCCCGCCGAGAGCAGGTAATCGATGCGCCAGCCCACGTCGTTGGCGTAAGCGTTGGCCCGGTTACTCCACCAGGTGTACTCGCGCCGATCAATCAGGTGTTCGCGGTGGCTGTCACGCAGGCCCAGTGCCAGATACTGCCCAAACCACTCGCGCTCCTGCGGCAGAAAACCGGGTTTGTTGCGGTTGCTGCGCCAGTTCTTGAGGTCGAGTTCGGTGTGGGCCACGTTGAAGTCGCCGCCGATGACCAGCGGCGGTCTGGACATGCCCGGCGTCGGGAGGTGCCCCTGGGTCCAGCGGGCGAAGTCCGGCAGCACCCGCTCCTTGAATTGCTGGCGGTGCTCGGCACTCGCGCCGCTCGGCAGGTACACGCTGGCAAAGCGCACCCCCGCCACCAGCGCCGACAGCACGCGCCCCTCGGCGTCCACCTCGGGGTCGTTCATACCCACCTGCACGTCCGAGAGGCCGCGCCGACTGAGCAGTGCCACGCCGCTGTACCCGGCTTTCTGGGCCGGATGCCAGCACGATTCGTAGCCTAAAGTGGCGAACACCTCCGGCATGGGGTCGGCGCGCACTTCCTGAAGCAGCACCACGTCGGGGGCATGATTCTCCAGCCAGCCGGGCAGGCCTTTCTTGAGGGCGCTGCGAAGGCCGTTGACGTTCAGGGTGGTCACGCGCAGAGGCGAGGCAAAAGACACGCCCGCAGGATAGTGCAGGCCGACTCGCCAGCCCAGCTCGCCAGCCCAGACGGGATGCGTCAAGACAAGATGTAAGCTGCCCAGACCCAACTTCATGAGGAGCGCGCTACCCTGGAGGCATGGCAGAGATCCTGTTTCGCAACGAGGCCGACGGCAGCCTGTTCCAGATGACGCAGCCCAAGGCCGCCCGCGTGCTGGACGATATTCAGAAGTGGGCCGACAACAACAACTTCGGCCACGTCACCTTCTGGCGCGACGCGGACGACGCCAGCAAGTACTGGGTGCAGCTCGGCGACGATAAGCTCAACTACTGGATTCACGAGACGACCTTCAGTGAGGGCAAGCACGAGGAAGTGGAAATGCAGCTCGACTACGCGCGGGGTGCCCAGCGGCGCTCGGCGGCGGGGTACGCCAAGTTTGACAAGTGAAGTGAGTGATCTCGGTGCCCGGCGGCTGGTGGTGGGCGTCTCGGGCGGCAGCGGTATTCCCTACGCCCTGGCGGTGCTGCGCGCCCTGCACCACCTCGGTACCGAGACGCATCTGGTGGTGTCGAGCGGGGCCAAGCGGGTCATGAGTCTGGAGGGCGGGCCGCAGCTCAGTGACCTGACCGAACTGGCCCACACCGTCCACGATGACCGCGACCTGGGGGCCAGCATCGCCAGCGGCTCGTACCGCACGGCAGGGATGCTGGTGGTGCCGTGCAGCGCCGGAACGCTGGCCAAGATCGCCCACGGCTTTGCCGACAATCTGCTCGCGCGCGCCGCCCATGTGACCCTCAAGGAGCGCCGCCGCCTGGTGCTGGTGACGCGCGAGGACCCGTTGCCGCGCCCGATGCTGCAAAACATGCTGCTCGCCCATGACGCCGGGGCCACTTTGATGAGCGCCAGCCCCGGTTTTTACCACGCGCCCAGGACGGTGGACGAGTTGCTCCACTTCGTGACCGCGCGGGTGCTCGACCAGTTCGGGCTGGAGGCGGGCGGCTTTCAGCGATGGGGTGAGGCTTGAGCGGCGTATTGAAGGTCGCCGCGCTGATTCCCGCTGCCGGATTCGGTACCCGGCTGGGGCAGGGGCCGAAAGCTTATCTGGACCTGGGCGGCCTGAGCCTCCTGGCCCGCAGCGTGGCCGCCCTCGCGCCTCACGTGGACGAGGTGGTGGTGGCGCTGCCGGAAGGTTTTGCCCTGCCTGAAGGCATACCCGCCAGGGTCGTGATCGGCGGCGCGACCCGGCAGGCGTCGGTGCTGGCCCTGCTGCGCGCCACCGACGCCGAGGTGGTGCTGATTCACGATGCGGCCCGGCCCTTTTTGCCGCCCGAGGTAATTCGCACAGTGCGGACTGCCGCCGCCGAAACCGGAGCCGCCACCGCTGCCCTGCCGGTGGCCGATACGCTGGTGCGTGGGCAGGGCCAGGCATCGGCGCTGTGGGGCGAGTTGACAGCCCGTGAGAACTTGTGGGCAGTTCAGACACCGCAGGGCTTCCGGCGCGAGTTGCTGCTCAGCGCCCACCTGGAAGCTGAGCAAGGCGGCATTCAGGCCACCGACGATGCCGGACTGGTGGCACGGCTGGGCCTGCCGGTGGTGCTCATTCCCGGCGACGCGAGACTCTTCAAGGTGACCACGCCCAGCGACCTGGCGCTGGCGCGGGCGCTGGTTGTGGTCTGGGACGCCGAAGATGCTGACTGAGCGCTCGACCCGCTTCGCGCCCGCCAAGATCAACCTGGGCCTCTCGGTGCTGGGCCTGCGTCCCGATGGGTACCATGACCTCTCCACCCTGATGCTGCCGCTGTCGGTGGGCGACGAACTGATATTCGAGGCCGCTGCCGATCTGAGTCTGGAAGTGGTGGGGGCCGATCTGCCCACGGACGGGGGCAATCTGGTCTACCGCGCTGCCGCGCAGTATCTGGCGGCGGCGAACGCGCCGGGCGGCGTCCACATCACCTTACACAAGCATTTGCCTTTGGCCAGTGGACTGGGCGGCGGCAGCAGCGACGCGGCGAGCACCTTGCTGGCCCTCTCGGAACTGTACCCGTCGGCGGTGAAGGTGCCCGAACTGGCGCGGCAACTCGGCTCGGACGTGCCGTTTTTCCTGCTGGGCGGCGCGGCACGGGCTGAAGGCATCGGCGAACGGCTGACCCCATTGGACGTGCCGCCGACCTGGCTGGTGCTGCTCAACCCTGGGTTGGCCGTCAGCGCCCGCGACGCCTACGGATGGCTGGATGAACTCCGGGCCTATACACCGCCGCTCGACGTTCCCTCGCTACTTTCAGCCCTTGCAACAGGCCAGCCCGTGCCGCACTTCAACGCCCTGCAAGCCGGGGTGGTGGCCCGCCACCCAGAGGTCGCTGAGGCCTTGAGCGCCCTCACTGCCGCCGGACTCCACAGCCCGCTGATGAGCGGTTCCGGCAGCACGGTGTTCGGTTTAGCCAACAGTGAGGCGCAGGCGCAGGCAGCGGCCATCAAGTTGCAGGCGCAGTTTCCCGGCTGGTGGACGCGAGCGGCGCAGGTTCTCTAGCTCCCTGTTTTAGAGTTCCTCAAGGCTGCCGCTGCCCCGCGTGGCGTCGCGCAGGGCTGACCCGAACGGCTCCGTATCCTCGGGGTAGAGCTGCACCGCCAGCGTCAGGCCCGCGCCGCTGTACTCCTCCTCGCCGCGCTCGACGGAAAACTGACTGAGCAGATGGTAGAGGGCGCTGACCTGCTCGTAAGGCACCGTGACGCGCCGGGGCACGCGGGGGCGCACGTCCAGCCGGGGAGCGGTGCGTAGGCACTCGGCGCCGCCGCCGCCGTAAGCCCGCGCCAGACCCCCGGTGCCGAGCTTGACGCCGCCGTAGTAGCGCACGATGACCACCATCACGTGATCGAGTTGCTGGCCCTGAATGGCCCGCAGCATCGGGGTGCCCGCCGTGCCGCCGGGTTCGCCGTCGTCGGAGAAGCGGTAGAGGGAGCCGATCTGGTAGGCCCAGCAGTGGTGGGTGGCGTCCGGGTAGCGCTCCTTGAGTGCTGCGAGCTGGGCCAGCGCCTCCTCGGGCGTGTCGGCCCGTGCGGCAAAGGCCAGAAACTCGCTGCCCTCGATGACTGCGTCCAAGCGGTGCGGCGAGGCCAGGGTCACGAACGGCGTCAGATCACGGCTCACAGCAGGCCGCGCGCCTCCAGTTCGCGCCGGGCGTGAAACAGCACCAGGCTGCTGGGACCGTCGAAAATCTCGCCCGCCTCCAGCCGCCGGTAGACTTCCGGTAGCGGCAGGACCAGCCGCTCGATCAGTTCGCTGTCCTCGTTGTGGGCCGCCTGCACCACCACCCTGAAGGCCAGAAACGGGTAAAACACCACCCCGCTGATGCTCGGCTGAGGGTAAAAGCCTGGCAGGGCCAGCCACTCGCCCGCCACGCCGCCCGCTTCCTCCAGCAACTCGCGGGCAGCGGCGGCGCTCAGGTCCTCGCCTTCCTCGACGCCGCCCGCCACCACCTCGGTGACGAAGGCCCGCAGCGGGTAGCGGTACTCGCGGATCAGCACCGCCTCGCCCTCAGGCGTGATCGGCAGCACGAACACGGCGCGCGGACCGCGTGGCCGGTACACATACTCGCCCTGCTGGCCGCCGTGCAGGCGCACCGTGTCGCGCACCAGGCGACGCGGCGGGGCACTCAGTTCAATCTGGTCGAGGGTCTGCCAGGGCTGCTCGGCGTCGGGAATCAGGTGCGGCCAGTTGGGATGCTGGGTCATGCATTCAGGGTAGAGCGCCGGGACAGAGGAGGACCGATTGCCGTGTCCGCTACACTCGGCTGACACCCGCGTGAGATTCGTCTGAGCCTTTCTCACTCCTCTTCTTCTAAAGTGAGTGTCAGACATGCATCTTGCCTTGAAGATCCTTTCATCTGCGGGCCTGCTGCTCAGCGCGTCCCTCAGCCAGTGTGCCGCTGCCCAGGGAGTCACGCTGGGCGACCCGTTCGTGCGCGGTGCACCGCCCCAGAGTCTGCCGGAGCTGTCTCCGTTGCCCGCCACATCCGGCCAGTCGGGATTGGGCCGGTCGGGATTGGGTCAGTCGGTGCTCACCCAGCCCCCACCCGCCCCGCAAACTGGTTCCCAGACCGGTGCTGCGCCTGCCTCCAGCGCCCTGCCCAGCCTCAGTGCGCCGCGCGTCTACAGCGAGGGCAGCCAGACCAAGGTGGTCTACGATCTGCCCGCCGGGGTCAGCTACACCCTGATCCCGGGCTTCAGCGGTCTGCGGCTGGACTTTCGGGGATTGCGGGCCGCGCCCAGCATCACGGCGCAACTCGGCGCGAGCGTCGGCGAGTACCGGGTGGCGACCTCGCCGGGTGGCGCGCAAGTCAGCCTGGCCACCCCCTACGCGCTGGGGCTGCGCAGCGGCTGGCGGGCCAGCGAAACCGTCATCGCCTCGGGTGGGCGGGTGCTGATTCTGGAATTCGGCCCGGGCATGAGCGGCGGCGCGCTGACCAGTGTTCGCGGCGAGGTGCGCGGCGATCAGGTCGTGAATCCGGCTCCCACCAATCTGGTGCCTCTCAGTCCCATCACCCTCACCGCGCCCGGCCCCGACGGTGGCCCCGGCTCTGTCAATCCCAATGCCATCAGCCTCAGTCGCAGTGCCCGCCCAACCATCCCAGCAGGTCTGGGATTGACCAGTCAAAGTTCAGCCGATGCCGCTTCGGGCAGCGTACTCGGTCTGGCCGACCCCGCACCGGGGCTGAATACTGGCGGACTGAACACGGGGTCGAGCGCTGGGCAGCTCCCACCGGGCGACGCGCCGGGCAACGCCAGCGGCCCACTGCCCGCGCCCGCCGTGGGCTTGCCGGGCGCGGGCGACAGCGACCCCAACGTGCTGCGCGGTCAGGCCAGCGGAGCCGCGCTGCCCGGCGCGCTGCTGGCCGCACCGCGCATCGGCAAGAATCCCGGCGTGACGCGGGTGGTCCTTGATCTGCCGCCCGGCACCAGCTTTGTCATCACGCCCGGCGCGCTGGGCCTAAGCATTGACCTGACCGGCGTGGGCGTCAACCCCCAGACCAGTGACGTGATCAGCAGCGAGCTGCGCGGCTGGCGCTACGGCGCGGTGGGGACGCGCAGCAACGTCTTTCTGATGACGGCCTCGCCGCTGAATGTCCACAGCGGCTGGCGCAGCGTTTTGCTGCCGCCCGCCAGCGGTTCGGACCGCTCGCGCCTGGCAATTGACCTCTCGCCCGCCTTCGCCAACACCACGCGCCTGACGCCCGCCGAGCGGGTGCTGGCCGCCGTGCCGCCGATGCGCTCCGGCGCGCTCGCCTTCAGCGGCGCGGCCCTGGTGGCCCCCAGCGTGGTCATCGACCCCGGCCACGGCGGGCGCGACCCCGGCGCGGTGGGCACGGTGACCGAGAAGGCGGTGGTGCTGGACGTGGCCCTGCGGGTGCGCCAGTACTTGCAGTCGGCGGGTATCACCGTGATCATGAGCCGCGACACGGACCGCGAACTGCTGCCCAACAAGAACGCCGATTTGAACGCCCGCGCCGCGCTGGGCTACAACGGCGCGCAGCTCTTTTTGAGCATCCACGCCAACAGCATGGAACCGGCCAACGTGCTGAGGGGCTACGGCATCGAGACCTGGTGGAACAACAACAATGCTGCCAGCTCGACCTTTGCCAATGTGCTGCAAAACAACGTCATCCAGACCACCGGGGCCTTCAGTCAGGGTCTCAAGAGCGGCCGCTCGCTGGCGGTGCTGCGCGGCTCGAAGGTGCCCGCCGCCCTGATCGAGATCGGCTTTGTCGGCCACCCGGTGGACGGCGGCAACCTGCTTGACGACAACTATCTGGAGCGGGTGGCGCTGGGTATCGCGCGCGGCATCCGCGAGGCGCTGATGACGGGCGTGGGTGCGAAGTAAAGGTAGGAGCTCAGTTCAGGTCTTCAGGCCGCTGCTACTGTCGCCCAGCGGGATTGCCACCTGCTTGCGGGCAGCCTGGGCGGTGGGGGTCAGCCACACCACGCCGCTGCCGGTCAGGCTGTAGATCATGCCCTCGCCGCTGCGGTAGGTGCTGAACCAGCCCCGGTCGAACTTCTCGATATTGAATTGCAGGCTGCTGGAAAACAGCAAGATCAGATCGCCGTCCACCCGCATCTCGTCGTTCTGGAGGGTGTGAATCTCGATTTCCTCGAACGGCACCGGGCTTTCCAGAACGAAAAATCCGGTGCCCTTGAGTTCTGGCGACACCAGGCCGTTGCCGCCGAAGGCGCGGGCGTCAAGCATCAGCCGGGGCGACATGTCCATGGTCGTCTCGCACGAGTAAAAGGCCCCGTCGTCGATGATGTAGTTGTCGTTGGGGGTGTCTTTCTCGCCGATGATCAGGTGCTTGTAGGTGGGTTCGGTCCAGACCACGCCGTTGCCCTGAAACAAATTGCGCGCCGAGGACTCGCCCATCGCCCGCCCTGCTGCCATGCGTGCCACGCCGCCGAGCAGGCCGCCCAGCCCACCCAGCCCGCCGCCCTGGTTGTTCTGGTTGCCGCCCAGGTTGCTCTGCATTCCGCTGATGGATTTCATGCGTACGTTGCCCCGGCTGAACTGAAAAGCCCCCGGTTGCAGCAGCGCGCCGCCGCCGTCGAGTTTGATTTCCAGCACGTTGGGGCGCATGCCCATGCGGTCGGCAGCGTAGAAGTGCTGCGCCTCGTAGAGGTCGTGCGGCTGCACTGGACTCTGGTAGGTGGTAAAGGTGACGCCCTGGCCCGCAGCGGTGTCGAGTTGCTTGAGGTTCTCACGGCGTTTTTCCATGCGGCTGGCCCTCCTGAATAAGGTGAAGACTCACGGCCCAAATTGTGCCCGGAGTGTCAGTTTAACCCAACTGGCAGCTCAACGACTTCCTGGGTATCGGTGACGCGGCGGCCCGGCGCAAAACTCAGGTCGCCCAGTGCCGCGCCGAAATGCGAATCGACTTCCAGCAGGCCCAGCGGCAGCCCGCTGAGAGCCGCGCTGATCGGCAAACCGCCGCTGGCACGGGCGTTGACTTCCAGCAAGCGGGGCACTCCCGCCGTATCCTCCTTGAACTGGGCGTTGAAAAGGCCGTCCATCTGGAGTTCGCGGGCGAGCAGGGCCGTCCACTCGCGCAGTTGCGGCAGGTCCACGGCCACCTGCACATTGCCCAGCCCGCCCACCTTGCGCCGGATCACGCCGGTCAGCAACTCGCCGCCGCGCGCCAGGGCGTCGATGCTGTACTCGTGGCCGGGCAGCGTCTCCATGACCAGCATGTTCGGCAGCGCCTGATTCCTGAAGAGGAGTTCGGCGGCGGCGTAACTCATTCTCAGGTTATTGCCGCCCAGGAAGTGCTTGAGGTCGCCGCCCTGACTCAGAATCCGGAAGCCGATGCCGAAGATGCCGCGTGCAGGCTTGAAGCAGGCCGAGCCGTGCCGGGCTTCCAGCTCGCGCGCGGCATCTTCCAGCGCGGCCCAGTCGCGCACTGCCCGCGTCTCGGGCATCGGGATGCGTCCGGAAAACACCTGGTAGAAGCGGGCCTTGTCCTCGCACAGCCCGTAACTGTCCGGGTCGGCACTGGGCACGATCAGGTGGCAACCCAGGGCTTCCAGCTCGGCGCGGTGGCGGGCCAGTAGCGCCGCAAAGCGCCCGCCGACGATGGCCTGCACGCCGTTTTCCTGCACCTTCTCCAGCAGGTAGTTCAGGTAAGCCCTCTCCTCGATGGGCGTCGGCTCGGTGAAGCCCTGGTGCGCCGCGCCGAGGTAGCTGGCGTCGGTGGAGGTGTGGCTGGCCAGCACCCGGTAGCGCCCCGACTGCGCCACCTGCCGGACGCGGTGGAGGGTGGGGTTGATGTTCTTGGTGAACCAGACGGTGGGCAGGGGAGACGGCATGGCCCCGTAGTATGCCCCAGTCGTATGACACAGTCGCCTCTGACACGCCCGCCTTCACTTGCGGCAGGCCAGGTTTACCCGGAAGGTCGGGTCTTTGACGCTGTAGTTCAGTGTGATCTGGTTGCCCTTGAGCGTCAGAGTGTAGGTGGCGGTCACCTGGTCAGCGCTCCATCAACCGAGGGCCAAAACCCCCAGAACCTGTTGAAGCGCCGTCATGCAAGCCTCTTTGGAGAATCCCTCTCAAAGCTGTCATGCCAGCATGCGAGGATGGCGTGATAGGTCCGTGACGTGGGGCGGCGCTTGCTGCCGATTGTGCGGCAACAGGTGGACAAATCCCCCACGCCGCCCTAAACTTTGAACTGAGTCTAAAATTATCCATTCGTCCCGTTCCCGCTCCAGGAGGTCTTCCGTGACTGCCCCCCAAACCCAGCCGAACCAAGTTCAGCCGAAATCTAAGTCCGCACCTCAGCCCCAGCCGTCCCCTATTCAGAAGGCCGCCGTCATCGGCGCGGGGGTGATGGGCGCAGCCATTGCCGCCCAGCTCGCCAACGCGGGCATTCCGGTGGTGCTGCTCGATATTGTCTTGCCCGACAAACCTGACCGGAACTTCCTCGCCAAAGCGGGCATCGAACGTGCCCTGAAAGCCAGCCCCGCCGCCTTCATGGCCCCGGAAAACGCCAGGCTGATCACGGTCGGCAACCTGGAAGACGACCTGAGCAAAATCAAGGACGCCGACTGGATCATCGAGGCGATCATCGAGAAGCTGGACGCCAAGCGTGCCCTCTGGGAGAAAGTGGAGCAGGTCGTCAAGAAGACGGCCATCATTTCCAGCAATTCCAGCGGTATCCCGATGCATTTGCAAGTGGAGGGCCGCAGCGACGACTTCAAGAGCCGTTTCGTGGGCGCGCACTTCTTCAACCCGCCGCGCTACCTGCACCTGCTGGAAGTCATTCCCACCGACAAGACCAGCCTCGCCGTGCTGAAGGCGTTCAGCACCTTCGCCGATCACACGCTGGGCAAAGGGGTCGTCGTCGCCAACGACGTGCCGGGCTTCGTGGGCAACCGCATCGGCGTGTACGGCATGGTGCGGGCCATGAAGCGGATGGAGGAGACCGGCCTGAGTCCCGCCGTCGTGGACCTGCTGACTGGCCCGGCGATTGGCCGCCCCAAGAGTGCGACCTTCCGCACCGCTGATTTGTCGGGCCTGGACATCATCTACCACGTCGCCAACGACATCGGCGCGGTGACGGGGCCAGATGAGGACTTCACCCTGACGGACACCTTCAAGACGCTGGTGGAAGACAAGAAGTGGCTGGGCGACAAAACCGGCAGCGGCTTTTACAAGAAAACCAGGGACGAGCGCGGCAAGACCAAGATTCTGACGCTGAACCTGGATACCCTGGACTACGAGGACCAGCCACCCGCCAAAGTGGCGGTGCTGGATGCGCTGAAAGGCAAGTCGCTGAATGATCGCGTCAAGGGCCTGTACGAGGCCGAGGGTAAAGAGGGCGACTTCATGCGCGGCGTGATGAACGACGGCTTCTGGTACGCCGCCAAGATGGCCGGAACGGTGTCGGGCAAATTGCAGGACATCGACAACGCGCTCAAGTGGGGCTTCGGCTGGGAGCAGGGGCCGTTCGAAACGATGGACGCGCTGGGCGTGCAGACGGTGATCGGCAATCTGGAGAAGGAAGGCCGCACGCTGCCGCCGCTGCTCCAGAAGGTGAAAGACGAGGGCCAGGGCAGGTTCTATAACGGCGACCAGATCGTGGACGCTGAGGGCCAGCTGCAGCCCTACGCTGCGCCGTACCTGATTCTGAGTGACCTCAAGAAAGACGCCAGCAACATCGTGAAGAAGTCCGGCGGCGCGAGTCTGGTCGATCTGGGCGACGGCGTGCTGCTGTTGGAATTTCACAGCAAGATGAACGCGCTGGGCGAGGACGCCATCCGGATGGTCGGCACCGCCCACAAAACGGTGCAGGAGATGGGATACGCAGGCCTAGTGGTTGGTAACCAGGGCGAGCACTTCAGCGCGGGCGCGAACCTGCCGCTGATTCTCTCGCAGGCGCAAGACGAGGAGTGGGACGAGTTGGACGCGGCCATCAAGCTGTTTCAGCAAGCGACCACCAGTCTGAGATTCAGCCCGCACCCGGTGGTGGTGGCTCCGTTTAGCCTCACCCTCGGCGGCGGCACCGAGATGGCCCTGCACGCCGACGCCGTAACCGCCAGCGCCGAAACGTACATGGGTCTGGTCGAAGTCGGGGTGGGCCTGATTCCCGGCGGCGGCGGCACCAAGGAAATGCTGCTGCGCTTCACCGACCAAACCCTGCCGGGCCAGCCGCTCCTCCCCGCCGTGCAGCGCGCTTTTGAGCTGATCGGCACCGCCAAGGTCAGCACCAGCGCCGCCGACGCCCGCAAGCTCGGCTTCCTGCGGAAGAGCGACGAGACGGTGATGAACCGCGACAACCTGCTGAGTGAGGCCAAGCGCAAGGTGCTCGAACTCGCCCCCGATTATGTGCAGCCCGCCATGCGAATGGACATCCCGGTGATGGGCGAGGCGGCCATCGGCGCGATCAAGAGTGCGCTCTACGGTCTGGTGGAAGGCGGCTACGCCAGCAAGTACGACCGCGAGGTGTCGCTGCAACTCGCCAACATCCTGGCCGGCGGCGCGACCAACAACCGTCAGGCCCGCGTGACCGAGCAGCAACTCCTTGACTTGGAGCGCGAGGCCTTCCTGACGCTGGCCGGCAAGAAGGGCACCCAGGACCGGATCACGCACATGCTCAAGACCGGCAAGCCGCTGCGCAACTGAGGGCGTCCGCTTTTACCCCGCCGCCCCACTGGAGACCCGCACCCATGACCCCCACTCGCAAATCCTCCTTCCCTCTTTTCGCCCGCGTGCTGCTGGGCGTGGGCCTCGGCGCGGCGGCGACCCTCGGCACCGGCTGGTACTTCGCCGACGAGTTGGTCAAGGCCAAGCCGGTCAGGCGGCCCATTCCCAAAACCCGCGTGCTGGCCGTGACGCGTGAGGGCAATGAAACGCTGATTCGGCTCAGCCGCAACGCCATCACCGCCCGCGCCGGCGCGCTGACGCTCGACTGGGACAACGACGACGGCGGCTCACTGGTGGGGCCGGTCATCGGGGGCGGGGCCACCTGGGTCGTGCGGCCACTGGTGCGCGGCGGGCAGTACCTGCACCCCGGCCTGACGGTGCGGCCCAGCTCGATGGGGCTGGGCAACCCCGGCTCACGCGGCCTGGCCTACGACAACCTCACCCTGGACGGCGAACACGGCCCGCTGCCTGCCTGGTTCGTGCCGGGCAAGGCAGGCGTGGCGAGTGCCAACCCCGCCGAGGACTGGGTCATCATCATGCACGGCTACCAGGGCCTGCGCCAGGACGCGCTGAGGTACTTGCCGGCCTACCATGATTTCGGGCTGAGCAGCTTGGTCGTGACTTACCGCAACGCGCACGGCGCGGGCCGCACGCCTCAGGGCGTCTACCGCCTGAGCGCCGACGAATGGGAAGACCTGGAAGTGGCCGTGAGGTACGCCCGCGAGCGCGGAGCCAAACGGATCGTGCTGATGGGCCTGAGCATGGGCGGCAGCATCACGCTGGCGTTCATGCGGCGCAGCCCACTCGCCCAGCACATCACTGCGGTGGTGCTCGACTCGCCGGCGCTGGAGTGGCGCGAGCTGGTGCGCCACCACGCCCTGCGTTACCGGCTGCCGGTGTTTCTGGCTCCCATCGTGGTGCGCCTGACCACCCTCAAGAGCGGGCAGGACTTCGACGCGGTCGACCACTACCAGCACGCGCACGTGTACGAGCGCCACATGCTGATCTTTCACGGCAGCGCCGACAACACCGTGCCGGTGGCGCAGCTTGACCGCTTGTTCGAGGACCGGCCCGATCTGATCGAGTACGTGCGCGTCGAGGGCGGCGAGCACCTGCGCAACTGGAATATGGACCCGGAGCGCTACGAGCGCCACCTGCGCCAGTACCTCTGGCGAATGCTGGGGCCACCCGAACAGCAGCAGCCCGACGTTTCCCTGCCTTCTCTCAAGGAGAATCCCAATGTCTGATCCCACCCCCAACCCCCGTGAAGCTGTCATCGTCTCCGCCGTTCGTACCGCCGTGGGGCGCGGCGTCAAAGGTACGCTCGCCAACACCCGCCCCGACGATCTGGCCGCGCTGGTCATGAAAGAAGCCCTGGCCCGCGTCGGCGTCGATGCGGCCATCGTCGAGGACGTCATCTTCGGCTGCGCCATTCCCGAGGCCGAGCAGGGCCTCAACATCGCCCGCCTGGCCGCGCTGCAAGCCGGATTCCCTGACTCGGTGGGCGGCGTGACCGTCAACCGCTTTTGCTCGTCGGGCCTGCAAACCGTGGCGATGGCGGCGGCGGCGATTCAGGCCGGCCACTTCGACGTGATTCTGGCGGGCGGCGTGGAGAGCATGAGCATGGTGCCGATGAGCGGCCACAACCCCAGCCCCAACCTGAGCCTCGTCGACAAGCGCCCGGAAGCCTACATCAACATGGGCCTGACCGCCGAGAACGTCGCCGCCCAGTACGGCGTGAGCAAGGCCGACCAGGACGCCTTCGCGGTGCGGAGCCACCAGCGGGCCGCCGCCGCCCAGGACGCGGGCAGATTCAAAGACGAGATCGTGCCAGTTCCGGTGCGGGTGGACAAGGTCAAAGGTACCAAGATCACTTCCGAAACCGTGATGTACAAAGACGACGAACTGATTCGCCGTGACACCACGCTGGAAGGCCTCGCCAAGCTGAGACCCGCCTTCAAGATGGGCGGCTCGGTGACGGCGGGCAACGCCTCGCCCTTCTCGGACGGAGCCTCGGCACTGCTGCTGATGAGCCGCGAGAAGGCCGACGAGCTGGGCCTGAAGCCGCTCGCCAGGTTCATCGGCTTCACGGTGGCGGGTGTGGGGCCGGAGGTCATGGGCATCGGGCCGGTGGAGGCCGTGCCAAAGGTGCTCAAGCAAAACAACCTGACGCTGGCCGACATGGACTTGATCGAACTTAACGAGGCGTTCGCCGCGCAGAGTCTGGCCGTCATTCGCACGCTGGGTATGAACGAGGAGATCACCAACGTCAACGGCGGGGCCATCGCGCTGGGCCACCCGCTGGGCTGCTCGGGGGCCAAGCTGATCACCACCGCCATTCACGAGTTGCGGCGGCGCGGCGGCGGCAAAGCGCTGATCACCATGTGCATCGGCGGCGGCATGGGCGCAGCGGGCATCATTGAGGTCTACCCGGCGCACGAGCAGGCGGCGGACTGAGAACGGGCCCCAGCCTCCAACAACAAAAACGTGTCCCCAGCCTTTACCGGGGGACACGTTTTTGTTGCCGCTCAATAGGAAAAGAACTTCACGCCAGGCTGACCAGCACGGGAGTATAAAAGAGAGATGAAACCTTTGCTCTTCCTAACCCTGGCCCTCGGCAGCTTTGTCAGCGCCCAGAACGTCGGTCCCGCGCCTGCTGTCGAGCTGCGGATTCTGGAAACCACTGACCTGCACACCTCTGCGCTCGGCTACGACTACTACCAGGACAAGCCCACCGGCGAGTTCGGCTTCGAGTACACCGCCACGCTGATTGAGAACGCCAAGAAAGAGAAGCGAAACACGCTGCTCTACGACAACGGCGATCTGATTCAGGGCAACCCGTTGGGCGATTATGTGGCCCGCGTCAATCCCCTCAAGCCCGGCGAAATGCACCCGATGCACGCGGCCATGAAGTTGCTCGGCTATGATGCGGGTAATCTCGGCAATCATGAATTCAATTACGGCCTGCCCTTCCTCCAGCAGGTGATGGCGGCGGCTCCCATGCCGATGGTCAACGCCAACGTCTACATCGATGACGGCGACAATAACCCCGATAACGACAAGAACGCCTTCACGCCCTACCTGATTCAGCGCAAGATCGTCTATGACGCCCAGGGCCGCCCCCAAATATTGAACGTGGGCGTGATCGGTTTCCTGCCGCCGCAGATCATGCAGTGGGACAAGACCAACCTCGACGGCAAGGTCACGACCCGCGACATCGTGGAAACGGCCAGAAAATTCGTGCCGATGATGAAAGCCCAGGGTGCCGACATCATCATCGCGATTGCCCACAGCGGCATCAGCGCCGACTACGTGCCGGGCCAGGAAAATGCGGCCACCGAACTCACCAAGGTCGGCGGCATCGACGTGGTGCTTAGCGGCCACAGCCACCAGGAATTTCCAGGGCCGGTGTACAAGGATCTTCCCGGCGCGGACATCACCAAGGGCACCATCAACGGCAAGCCGGTGGTGATGGCCGGATTCTGGGGCAACGATCTGGGCATCATCGATCTCAAGCTGCAAAAAGTTGGGCAAGTCTGGAAGGTGCAGGACTCCTCGTCGGCGCTGCGTGCGATCTGGGACAAAACGGCCAAGGCCAGCTTGGTCAAACCCGATCCCCGCATCGCCCGCGCCGTCAAGGTGGCCAACGACGGCACGCTGGCCTACGTGCGCGGCAAGGTGGCCGATCTGGCGACGCCGATCAATTCCTACTGGGCGCTGGTGCAGGACGATCCGAGTGTGCAGCTTGTCGCCAGCGCCCAGATCGCTTACGTCAAGGCGGCGCTGGCCGTTGGCAAATACGCTGACCTGCCGGTGCTCTCGGCGGCGGCTCCCTTCAAAGCGGGCGGACGCGCCGGGGCGAGCTACTACACCGACATTCCGGCGGGCACGCTGGCGATCAAGAACGTGGCCGATTTGTACGTGTATCCCAACACCGTGCAGGCCGTGCTGGTCACGGGAGCGCAGGTGCAGGAGTGGCTGGAGCGCTCGGCGGCCCAGTTCAAGCAGATCGACCCCAGGAACACCGCCCCGCAGGACCTGATCGAGACCAGCTTTCCCACCTACAACTTCGACATCATCGACGGCGTGACCTACCAGATCGACGTGAGCCAGCCCAACCGCTACGACGTGGGCGGCAAGCTGGCCGACCCCGGCGCGCACCGCATCAAGGACCTGATGTTCGGCGGCAAGCCGATTGACCCCGCCGCGCAGTTCGTAGTCGCCACCAACAACTACCGCGCTTCCGGCGGCGGCAACTTCCCCGGCCTCGACGGCAAGAACATCATCTTGCAGGCTCCTGACGAGACCCGTGAAGCCCTGGTCGCCTACTTCAAAGACCAGAAAACCGTCAACCCGGCGGCCGATAACAACTGGAAGCTGACGCCGCTGCCGGGTGTGAGCCTGCTTTACGCCACTGGCCCGAATGCCCAGAATTTCCTGCCCGCCAACGCCACCTTGCAGAAAATGCAGGACGACGGCTTCGCCCAGTACGTGATCAAGTTCTGAGCTTTTAGCACAAAGAAAAACGGCTACTCCAAAGCAAGGGGTGGCCGGTTTCTTTTGTTGCTGTTAAGCCAGCGTTTCTTCGGCCACCCTCGCTCCGCTGAGCTTGCGGTGTGCCGTCAGCGCCTGGGCCACGACCTGATCCATGTTGTAGTACTTGTAAGTCGCCAGCCGCCCCACGAACATCACGTTCGGCGTCGCCTGGGCCAGCGCCTCGTACTTTTTGTACAGCAGGGCATTTTCTGGCCTCGGTACCGGGTAGTACGGATCGCCCTCGGCGCGGGGCAGCTCGTAGACCACGCTGGTCTGGGCGTGCGTCTGCCCGGTGATGTGCTTGAACTCGCTGACGCGCGTGTAGGCGTAGTCGTTGGGATAATTGACCGTACCCACCGGCAGCAGTTGTTCCTGCGCGTGCGTCTCGTGAACAAATTCCAGGCTGCGGTAAGGCAGTTTGCCGAAACGGTAGTCGAAATAGGCGTCCACCGGGCCGGTGTAGATCATCTGGCCGAACGGCACGAAGTCGGCAATCTCCCGGTAATCGGTGTTGGTCATCACCTTGATGTTGGGGTGCGCCAGCATCCGCTCGAACATCCGGGTATAGCCGTGCAGCGGCATCACCTGATAGGTATCGGCAAAATAGCGGTCGTCGCGGTTGGTGCGGGTCGGCACGCGGGCCGTCACCGAGGCGTCGAGTTCGCTGGGGTCCAGGCCCCACTGCTTGCGGGTGTAGCCCCGGAAGAACTTGTTGTAGAGGTCGCGCCCGACCTTGCTGACCACCACGTCCTCGCTGGTGTGAATCTTCTCGACAGGTTCGGCCACTGAGGCGAAGAATTCTTCGACCTGAAAGGCGGTCAGATTCAGGCCGTACAGCTGATTGACGGTATCGAGGTTGATCGGAATGGGGAGCAATTGCCCGTCCACGCTGGCCTTGACCCGGTGCTGGTAGGGCCGCCACTCGGTGAAGCGCGAGAGATACTCGAAGACCTCGCGGCTGTTGGTGTGGAAGATGTGCGGGCCGTAGGGGTGAATCAGGATGCCCGCGTCGTCGTAGCGGTCGTAAGCGTTGCCGCCGATGTGCGCTCTCTTGTCCACGATCAGCACCGACTTGCCTTCTGAGGCCAGCCGCTCGGCCAGCACCGACCCGGCAAAGCCCGCTCCCACGATCAGGTAATCGAAGCCGCCGGACACCGGGTGACGCAGCAGCTCAGTCATCTGCCGCCTCGGTTTTTGCGGCTTTCCGGCCTCTTGCTTCATTCATCAATGTCTCCATCTCGGCCCAAGTCTGCGACCACGACAGCCCGGCCAAGTAGGCGTCAGCGCGGGCTTGGCGCTCCCGACTTTCCGGCTGGTGGCGTTCGGCAAGAGCGGCTTCACAGGCCGCCTCAAAGTCATCGGCGCGGTTGGCAATTCGCACTAAATCTTGCTCGCCGTAGGGCCGCACCACGTCGCGGATTTCGGTAGACACCACCGGCACGCCTGCTGCCAGGTATTCCGGCGTCTTGGTGGGCGAGATGAACTCGGTGGCCTCGTTGCGCGCGAACGGCATGAGCGCCACGTCCCAGTGCGCCAGATACGCAGGCAGCTCGGCGTAACTCTTCATGCCCAGATAATGAATATTGGCGGCGCGGGGCAGCTCGCTTTCCTCCAGCTTGACCACTGGCCCCAGCAGCACGAATTCCCAGTCGGGGCGGCAGCGGGCCAGCTCGGTGATCAGGGCAGTATCAAAGCGCTCGTCAATGACGCCGTAGAAGCCCAACCGGGGACGGCCCAGTGGGGCCTGATCGGCGGGGTCATTCAGCCCGGCGCGGGCCTGAGCGAAGTGGGCCTTCTCCACACTGGAGGGAAACGGGTAGACGTGCGGGTGCTGCCCTCGCTTGGCTTCCCACAGCCGGTGGCCGCCCGTGAAGACCAGGTCGGCCTGCCTGAAGAGTTGCTGCTCGCGGGGACGCAGTTCTGGCGGCGCGAAGCGGAAGTTGGCGAGTTCGTCCATGCAGTCGTACACCGTCAGGGCGGGGCGAAGCTGGGCGGCGACGGGCAGCTCCATTGGGGTGTAAACCCACAAGGTGAGGTCGCGCAGGTGTTCTCGCTCGGCCAATTCGGCCAGCAGTGCTGCCGTGCGGGCCTGCGACTCGGCGGCATCAAACCCGGTGCGGATATACGGCACGGCCACCTGCACGCTGCCGCCCACCGTTCGGATGTCCAGATGATCGTCCCAGTCGCCGAACATCGGCAGCTCGACGTAGTAGACCCGCCGGGTCAGCGCCGCCTGGATCATCAGATGCTGCGGGCGCTGGAACACGAAGTCCCACCTGAGATGCGACAGGCAGATCAGCGCCGCGTTGGTGTCCGAATAATGATCCATGCCTTTCTCCTCGATTCTCGCCCCTCATTGGAATGAAAGAGAGACAAGACAGTTCTTTTTTGCTTCTAATCTCAAAAAGACTCATTTAAGCTTTATCAATATGGAAAGAAGATCTTAAGAAGCTGGCCAATGAGAATATTGAGATGCCAGATGTAGATATTGACGAACAGTGGTTCAGATTCATGCCCAGATCACCCAAGTTCAAACAGACTAACTGCCGATGCCGCCCTGAACTAGGGGAGTTGGCACAGAGCAGCTTTAGTGGACATTTATCTGACAGTCGAATTCGATCAGGGTTTATTTAGATTGTAAGCGATGATACGGGATAGTCGAATACAGGAGGACAAAAGAATACTTTGAAGTCATATTACCATCTCAGAGAACGACATTCTTTCAAATGTCGGGCAAAAAATTTCGTATTTATGTCACTTTTTTGATGGTTACGGGCAAGCTGATTTTAAAGATGTGCCTTTTATCTCGTCTGATTGCCAGACCACGACACGGTGACCTGTCCCACTTTCATCTGAATGCCGGATTGCCAGCCCAGACTTGGGAAGCGCCGCCTGGACCCGTAAGGAGCCTTGTCCGCGCTTCTCGGAGGCACATCATGATGGGTATTCTCGAACCCGGCCATTTACTGCTCATTCTGCTCGCCGCCCTGCTGATTTTCGGTCCGCGCAAGCTGCCCGAACTCGGCAAGACCCTGGGCCAGACCCTGCGCGAGTTTCGCCAGCATACCAGCGGACTGTCTGCTGAGCTCTCAGGCAGCCTGGACACCCCCCAGATCGGTGCCCAGAGCTTACCTGCCGCCGCAACTGTGCCAGTAGAAAGAGTTGCAGCAGAGACGGTGCAACTGGTGGCGACCACGCCCGTGCCCGTTGCTGAGCACGCGCCGATCAAAGAGTAGGCCGTCAGCTCAAGGCTCGACCCGGCCCGGCAGTTCCTGCAAGGCGCGGACCGGCAGGGAGCTCTCGCCCTGTTTGAAGGCTGCCAGATAGCCGTGAACCGTGCCGCCGGAGCGCTCGACCAGGCGGGCCAGTGCTGTCGCCATCGCGCCGGTGGCGATCACGTCCTGCACGATGACCACTTTCTTGCCGCCCAGTCGCCTGGCATGCAGGCCGTCGAGCCACAGCGTTTCCGAGACGCCCAGGGTCAGGCCCGGCACTTCCTGAATCAGCGGAGCCTGCATGTAGGTGCGGCGTTTCTTGCGCGCCACCTCGTAGGGCAGCCCCGAGAGGTCGCTGAGTTCGTGGGCCAGCGGCAGGGCGTTGGTCACCACCGTCAGCAGCGCCTCGGTCCCTTCCGGGATCAGCGGCAGCAGTGCCTGGGCCACCGCGCGGGTGAGTTCGCTGTCGCCCAGAAACTCGACCAGTGGCACGAAGCCCATCTGGCCCACCGGCACCAGGCGCAACGAGCGGGTGACATTGCCGACGGTGATCTCAAACGGCTGGCTGGGCTGATTGGGCTGGCTCATGCCCTGAGCTTAACCCCAGATCGGGGAATTGGACGCTCGGATCCACCAACCGGCCTGGCTGCGTTCGTGCTAAAACAGAACCCAGCCCCGAAAAATTGTTCCTGAAAGAACTGGGGCGGGAGGCGCGGGCATGATGACGCAGGGCGATCTGAGTTTGAAAGGCGGGCGCACGCTCCATTTCTACGATCACTTCCACGGTGCGGGCGGGCTGGGCCGGACGGACTTGCTGGCGGTGTTCTGGCAGCATGGCACGCCCAACATCGGTGCACCGCCCGCGCCCCTGTTTGCCGCTGCCGAGCGCCTCGGCCTGCGCCTCGTCGGTCATGACCGGCCCGGTTACGGCGGCTCGTCACCCCTGCCGGGCCGGGACATAGCCTCAGCTGCCGCCGACGTGGCGGGCCTGGCCGACGCGCTGGGCATTGCCCGGTTCGCCGTGATGGGCCATTCCGGCGGCGGCCCGCACGCGCTGGCCTGCGCCGCCCTGCTGCCCGAGCGGGTCGTGGGGACCATCAGCGTGGCGGGCCTGGCTCCCTTCGGCGCTCCGGGGCTGGACTGGTATGCGGGCATGTACCCTGGCGGGGCAGCGGAGTTGCGGGCGGCCCAGGCGGGCCGGGAAGCGCTCGCCACCCGCCTGGCCACAGACCTCTTCGACCCGGAGATGTTCACCCCGGCGGATCACGCCGCCCTGTCCGGCGACTGGGCCTGGCTGCACAGCGTCGTGGGACCGGCTGCGGCGGCCGGCCCCGGCCCGATGATCGACGACGACCTGGCCTACGTGGCGGCCTGGGGTTTCGACCCGGCCCAGATCACCTGCCCAGTACTGCTGCTGCACGGCGGGCAGGACCGGATCGTACCCAGTTCGCACAGTCGGTGGCTGGCAGGCCAGTGCGCCTCGGCAGAACTGCGCCTGCGCCCGGACGACGGCCACCTGTCGGTGCTGCATGGTGCCGAAACGGCGCTGGAATGGCTGAGCGCCTGAGTAATTTGAACAGCCGCGCTAAGCGTCCAGCCGCTGCACACTGCTGCCTGCCACGCTCTTGCTCACCAGCAGGCGGCTGGGCAGCCGTTCCGACAGGCTCTCGACGTGGGTGATGACGCCCACCATGCGGCCCTGGGTCCGCAGGTTTTCCAGCGCGCCCGCCACCGAGTCGAGTGCCTGGGGATCGAGCGTGCCGAAGCCCTCGTCGAGAAAGAGCGCGCCCAGAATGCGGTTTCCGGCCAGGTAATCGCTGAGGGCAATGGCGAGTGACAGGCTCGCCAGGAAGGTCTCGCCGCCCGACAAGGTCTTGACGCCGCGCGTTTCGCCCGCGTTCCAGAGGTCTTGCACCAGGTAGTCGCCGCCGCCGTCGCCCAGGGCCAGCCGGTAGCGCCCGTCGCTGATCTCGTAGAGCAGTTCGCCCGCCCCGGCCAGCAAGCGGCTCTCGACGTCGTGGAGGAGGTACTGCTGAAACTCGCCCGCCCGCAGCGAGTTGGCCAGGGTGCTCCACAGATCCAGGGTGCTGGAGAGCCGCCCGGCGCTGGCTTCCAACTCGCTCTTGCGCCCCAGGCGCTCGGCCCCGGCACGCAGCGACTCGGCCAGCTCCCCGATGCGCCCGCGCGCCGCTGCCAGCGCCGACTCCGCTGCGTGGAGGTCGCGCTGGGCCTGACTGAGCCGGGCCTGACTGAGCCGGGCCGGGTCGAACGCTGCGCCGCCGAGTTTGGCTTCCAGGGCGGCCCGCTCGGCCAGCAGTTGCTCGCGCCCGGCGAGGTGGCTTCGCAGCGCCGCTTCCAGGGCACGAATCTCGGCTTCCGGCAGGGCGGCGGCCCGCACCTGCCCGGCGCTCAGCGCCAGGGAATCCAGCAGTATGCTCAGCGACAGCTCGGCCTGCTCGGCCTCGGCTCCTCGCTCGCTGGCCCGCTCGCTGGCGGCCTGGGCGGTGGCGGCGGCGGCAGCCCGGTCAGCCTGGGCCTGGGCCACTGCCTGGCGGGCTGCCTCGGCAGCGTCGGCCAGCAACTTGAGCTGCTGCTGGGCGGCGCGGCGCTCATCTGCCGGATCGCCTGACTGCTGCACCTGCCCGGCGCTCAAATCGAGGTGTTCCAGCGCCGTTTGCAGCACCTGCCTGGCCCGCTCAGCCTCAGCCCCGCGTTCGGTCAGGGTCTGCTGGGCCGCGTCCAGCCGGGCGGCGGCAGCGGCGCGGCCTGCCTGGGCGTCGGCCAGCGCCGCCCGGGCCGTGTCCAACCCCCTCTTGAGGTTCGTCACCTCGGTCAGCACCCGTTGCCGCTCGCCCGCCGGATCGCGGCCCGCCAGTTGCACCCGCGCTGCCAGACCCGCCAGCAAGCGCCGTGCCCGTTCCGGTTCCTCGCCCGTATAGCGGGCCTGCCCAGCGCGCAGATCGGCCTCGCGGTCTCGCAGCGCGGCTTCCCAGTCATTGAGTTCGCTGGCCTTTTCTTCTAATTGTTTGGCCCGCACGGTGCTGGAGGCGCGCAGGTTCTTGAAGCGGTCGCGCCGCTCCTCCAGCCGCTGATTCAGGGCGTCCACCGCCGCCGTCAGCGCGTCCACGTCGGCCACTGGGCCGCCCGGTAGGGTCGTCACGGGCTGCTCGCACAGCGGGCACGGCTGGCCCAGGTGCAGGTGCGCGCGGTAGGCGCTCAGACCCGCTTGCTCCCTGGCCGCTCTCAGCGCCGCCTCAGCCCGCTCGAAGTCGGCCTTGAGGACCCGCCCGTCTTGCTCGATCTGGTCCATCTCGATTTTTTCCTGGCGCTGCACTTGCTCCTGCTCGGTCTGCCGGGCGCGTCCGGCACTCAGCCCGGCCTTCTCGGACTCCAGCTTGACGCCCTCGGCCCTGAGCTGCTCTAACTTCTGGGCGGCCTCGCGGGCGGCGAAATGGGCGTCCTCGTCCCAGGGCAGCGGGTCGGGGTGGCTGGCCTGGAGGCTGCCCCCGGCCCTCTTGAGGCGGGCCAGATCGGTTTCGGCGCTCCTGAGCAGTTCGGCGTGGGCCTCCAGGTCGGGGATGCGCTGGGTCTGAATCTGGGCGGCCTGCTCGGTCTGGGCGGCGGCCAGTTGAGCGGCCTGGGCCTGGTCGAAGCTGGTCTGGGCGCTGCGGGCGGCCTGCCCGGCCCGCGCCCGCTGCTCGTCGGCCTGCGCCGCGCTTCTGAGCAAAGGCAGTGCCTCGGCCATCTTCTCGGCCCGCTCCAGGCGCGCGTTGGCTGCCGCGTTGCCGCTCTCCTGGGCATCCAGGGCGGCCTGCTCACGCCCGGCAGCCTGGCCGAGCGTGGTTTGCGCGCTTTCCAGCATGGCGTGTGCCCGGTCCGCGTCCTGCCCGGCCCGCGAGGCGGCTGAGCGCGCCGTGCTGGCCGCCTCCAGCAGTGGCAGCGCACCTGCCACCAGCCGGGCCCGCTCGGCCCGCTCGGCCCCGGCCCGCACGCCCGCCGCCTGAGTGTCTGTCTCCGTGAGCCTGCGCTGTGCGTCCTCGAACTCGTGGTGCAGGCTTTCCTGGGCGCGCAGGCGGGTCAGCTCGGCTTGCAGGGAGTCGCGGTCGTCGGTGAGGGTCTGGGCGTCGGTCTCGGTGCGGCCCTGCTCGGCCCGCAAGTCGCTGAGCCAGCTTTCCGAGACACCCGCGTACTCGCCTTCCAGCAGGTGATGCACGCCCGCCAGCTCGAACTTGAAGGTCTTGGCGCGCTCGGCGGCGTGCGAGTGCATCTCGGCCACGTGGCCGATGTTGGTCAGTTCGCCCAGCAGCTTCTGGCGCTCAGCCTTGGAGCCGCGCAGCAGGGCGTCGAACTTGCCCTGCGGCAGCATCACGGCGCGGGTAAAACTCTTGAAATCCAGCCCCAGCAGTTTGCTGATGCGGCTCTGGGTGGCGCGGGTGGTGTTGTCCGAGAGGTTGAGCCACCGACTCCCCGCGTCCGGCCCGGCGGCGTGCTGCTCGATCCGGACCTGGTTCTCGGCCTGCTTGCGGCCCTTGGTGCGCGTCACCCGGTAGGTCTGCTGGCCGCTCTCGAAGGTGAGACTCACCGAGAAGGCTTTCTCGCCGGTCGAGATCAGCGCGTCCAGGCCGGTCTGCCCCAGCCTATCGGTTTCGCCGTAGAGGGCGTAGGTGATGGCGTCGAGCAGACTGCTCTTGCCGCTGCCAGTGGCTCCCTGAATGGCGAAGAGTTGCAGGTCGGTGAAATCGACTTCGGTGTGCTCCCGAAACGGCATGAAGCCCTGCACGCTGAGATGCAGAGGTTTCATAAGACCTCCCATTGAACTGGTTCATGGAAGCGGTGAAATCCGAGCGCAGCGGGTAGGAGAAAGATACGGGTTTCGCGGTATGGAGCAACATCCGGTGTTTTTCTGAATGTTGAGGAATTGAGTGAAATCCCTATCACGCGCCCTCCCCGGCAGCCTCGCGCACCGCCAGATCGCTTTCCTTGAAGACCCCCCGCAAAGCTGGGGACAGTTCGCCGCGTTTTTCCTGATGGAACCGCTCGTAAAGCTGCTCCAGGCTCAGGCCCTCGCGGCTGCCCGCCTGCACAGTGGCCTCGTCCTTCACGGGGTCGAGTTCCACACCCAGGGCATTGGGAAACTGCCGCAGCACCCGGTCCTTGAGACCTGGCAGCGCTGTGCCGCTGGGTGCGCGCACGACCACCTTCAGCAGTCCGTCAAAGCCAGAGAGGGCGCTCAGGCGGGCGTCGAGCGTATCCAGATCGGCGCGCACCGTCCTGAGTTCCTTGCCGCTGACGAGCGGAATGGCGTGGACGCGTGCGGGCCGCCCGGCCTCCACCTCCACCAGATTGACCTGCTTTTTCTCGCCGCCCTCGCCGAAATCGAGCTGGATGATGCTGCCGGGGTAGCAGGCCAGCGGCGACGCGCCGAGTTGCTGCGGCTTGTGAACGTGGCCCAGCGCGGCGTACTGGGCGGCGGCGGGCAGTTGCAGCGGCGAGACCGTATATGAGTTGGTCAGGTCAAACTGCATGCCCCGGTCCGAGCCGCTGGCGACTGCGCCGTCGAGGGTGGCGTGCAGCATCAGCATGTTCACCGCGCCGGGTTCGAAGCCCTCGGCCAATTTCCGCAAAAAGAAATTCATGCCCTCGCGGTACTTCTGCCGCCAGCGTCCCACGTCGGCCCCCAGCACGTCGGCGGCCTTGACCAGTCGGCGCTCGGAAAGGTAGGGGAGTGCGCCCACCACCAGTTTCTCGCCGCCTTTCGTCTCGACGAATCTCAGCATCTGCCGGGGGTCGGCGGTGGGCTGGGCCACCACCTGCACGCCGACCCAGCCGAGCAGACCGCTGAGGCCACCGAGCCGCGAGGCACTGTCGTGGTTCCC
This sequence comes from Deinococcus rubellus, assembly GCF_025244745.1. Lineage (NCBI taxonomy): Bacteria > Thermotogati > Deinococcota > Deinococci > Deinococcales > Deinococcaceae > Deinococcus > Deinococcus rubellus. The sequence continues at coordinate 2,897,755 of NZ_CP104213.1, read as the reverse complement.
GGCGATGACGATGCTGGGAATTCCGGCGTCGCGCAGCGAGAGGAAAAAGGCGAAGATGGTCGCCTCAGCGTCGGCGGGCGGGTTGACCGTATCGAAGAGGTCGCCCGCCACCAGCACGGCGTCCACCTTCTCGCTGCGGGCCAGTCCGGCGATCTCGGTGAGCGCCTCACGGATTTCGGGGGTGCGGTCATAGCCGCGCAGGGTGCGTCCAGCGTGGAAGTCGGCGGTGTGAAGTACGCGCATCACGTAAAAGTTAGCACGGGGGGGCAAACTTCAGCCGGACACGCTGACGCAGATTCCCCATCCTCAAGTCCTCCGTTGAGGACGCCGCACAGCCCCGCCGGTTCCCCGGTCCCGCTGCCTTGGGCCTGAACCGCGCGGGAGAGCCGCACGACCGCCTTGCTGGTTTCCGCTTCCGGCAGGAGAAAAGGCAGCCGCAGGTGGCGCTTGCACCAGCCGCCCGTCCCGAAACTGGCTCTAGAAAAACAGGCCAGTTTGAATGATGCTGAGGAATGATGCTGAGCAGTATGATGCCCCGCCGCCTGATTCAGCTTCTGCTTGGCCTGTCCCTCTACGGCGTTTCGCTGGCCCTGATGGTGCGGGCCAACCTCGGCCTGGACCCTTGGGACGTGTTTCACCAGGGCCTCGCGCAGCGCCTGGGCTGGAGCCTGGGCACGGTGGTCAACGTGGTGGGCGCGCTGGTGCTGCTGTGGATCTTTCTGCGCCAGCGGCCCGGCGTCGGCACTGTCGCCAATATCTTCGTGCTGGGTACGGTGGCCGACGCCGTGCTGGGGCTGCTGCCGCCCGTCACGGCCCTGCCGCTGAGGGCGCTGCTGCTCATCAGCGGCGTGCTGCTCAACGCGCTGGCGACAGCAGCCTACATCGGCGCAGGGCTGGGGCCGGGGCCACGCGACGGCCTGATGACCGGGCTGGTCCGGCGCACGGGTCGCCCGGTCGGCTGGGTCAGAACCAGTATCGAGGTGACGGTGCTGGCGGTTGGCTGGCTGCTGGGCGGCTCGGTGGGCCTGGGCACGCTGGCCTACGCGCTAATGATCGGGCCGCTGGTGCAGGTGCTGCTCCCGCTGCTGACAGTGCCGGAGGCGCAGCCCACCGCACAGACGGCCCGCTCAGACGGCTGACGCCTGAGTGCCCGGTTTTACCCGCCCAGCAAGCTGCCCACCGACTTCGAGGCCAGCCAGGCCGCTGCCGCCAGCACCAGGAGCAGCGCCAGCGGGTACAGCACGCCGCGCCAGGCTTTGTTCTGATTGCCGGTCAGCACCCGGAAGCCGACGAAGGCCAGCGCGAACTGCCACAGGTACACGGCGTAGCCGAGCCAGGTGGTCACCTTATTGACCGGGTTGCCGCCCGACACTTCCTGCACCTTGAGGATGTAGGTCTGTAAGGCTTTTTGCAGTGCCGCGCCGCTCAGGCCGCTGAGGTCCGGCGCGGCCACTGCCACCTGCGGCGCGAAGAGAAGCGCCACCGGCAGCAGCACAGCCGCCCAGATCAGGGTGGGCAAAAAGGCGGCTCCGTAGACCTCGGCGGCGCGGCCTGCCGGACCCGCCCCCAGTGCCCCCAGCCCCCACAGTGCCAGCCACAGCAGCACTGTGACGAAGACGCTGGCAAAAGCCGCCGATCCGTAGTTGAACAGCGGCGAGATGGCGCTGCCGCCCGCCGCGCCTGACAGAATGGACGACTGCGCTCCCAGCACATGCCGGGCCAGCAGGGTGGTCGAAATTCCGCTGGTGGCGCTGGCCAGCGCCACCAGCCACAGGTAACGGCCCGCGCTGGGCGGCAGGCGGTGAAGGGCTTCAAAGAAAACGGCAGGCCGGGTGAGCAGGTCGGCAGGTCGGGGCGCAGGCGGCGCAATGGGTGTGGGGGGCAGTTTGGTCATGAAGTGGCCTTTGCAGGAATTGGGGAGGAGAAAACGGGGCGCATCGTCATCACAGGCCCTTGAAGTCCATGCCCTTGAGAAACAGCGGCGCGCTGGAGAGGGCCACCGCCGCCAGCACCAGCACGCCCAGCAGCACGGTGCTCAATGTCCAGACGGGCCACTGCGGTGAGCGGGCCTCGGGGACGGGTGACGTGCGCGGGGTGAGCCACAGCGTGCCGATGACCAGCGCGGCCACGCCGATGAGCAGGCTGGCCAGGCCCAGGCTCAGCGGAATTTTGACGCCCGTGATATCACCGCCCAGCGCGCTGAGGTCCTTGCCCTGGAGAAAGGCGCTGAGGCCCACCGCCAGTGAGTTGTTGAGAACATGAATGCTGATGCTGGTCCACAGGGAGCCGCTGTACTGCACGCTGCGGGCCAGGAACCAGGCCAGCGGCAGGATGGCGATGACCTGGGCCGGTGCCCCGTGCGCCAGCCCGAACAGCAAGCTGGAGAGCAGCGCGGCGAACAGCGGCCCCCGCGCCCACTCGAAGCCGCGCATCAGCAGGCCCCGGAAGGCCACCTCCTCGGCCACCGGAATAAGGAAGCCCGCCACCAGCAGCAGCACCCACACGTCCGTGCCCTTTGACAGAAATTCCGGCACTGTCTGCGCGCCAGCAGGCCAAAGGCTCAGCACGAACAGCAGCAGCGCCCGCGACGCCACGAAGGCCAGCGCGAAACTGCCCAGCACGACGCCGACACGGGGCCGGGTGCGCCAGCGAGGGTCGTGCAATAAGGCCAGCGCGGTGCGGCGCATGGTCAGGCTGAAGATCAGCACCACGCCGAGAAACGACAGCAGCAGCGCCGTGCCCAGCGGTAGGCCGCGCGCCAGGGCGATGGCCGAGACGGCATTCTGCGTCACCAGCACGATGATGGCCGCCCAGCCGCCCTCGGCGGCGGTGATCGGCGGCGGTGTTATGGGAGACTGGCTTACCGGTGGCGCGGGAGACTGACTGTCGGCGAACAGCTCGGCGGCGGCGTGCGGAAGCTTGGTGGGCGGCAGCTCGGACATGGCTTCAGGGTAGCCTGTACGGAGAAGGGAAAGTGGGCCAGATCGCTCAAGCCCGGCCCGCTCAGCCGGGGGGCAGCCCAGTCGAAGATCGGTTCAGGCCGTCAGCACCTGGGTGGCCCGCGCGAGCATCTGGTCGTCAATCTGGTAATGCAGCACGAAGCGCACGCTGTCCACATCCAGGGCGCTGGCCAGCACACCCTGCTCAGCCCACTGTTCCACCTTCTGCTGGGCGTCGGGGATGGTCGCGTAGATGATGTTGGTCTGCACGGCGTCCAGGTTGACGGCGTACCCGGCTTCCACGAGGGCCTCAGCCAGTTGGCGGGCGCGGGCGTGGTCGGCGCTGAGGCGCGCAGGGCCGTCGCGCAGGGCGATCAGGCCCGCCGCCGCCAGGATTCCAGCCTGGCGCATCCCGCCGCCCAGCATCTTGCGGTAGCGGTGCGCCCGCACCAGATCGGCCTTCGATCCGGCCAGCACGCTGCCCACCGGCGCGCCCAGCCCCTTACTCAGACACAGCGACACACTGTGAAAGGGAGCGGCCACAGCTTTGAGGCTCACGCCCAGCGCCGCCGCCGCGTTGGCCATCCGCGCGCCGTCGAGGTGCAGCGGCAGGCCCTCCTCGTCGGCCACTGCCCGGACGGCCTGCATCACGTCCAGCGGAATGACGGTGCCGCCCATCTTGTTGTGGGTGTTTTCCAGGCTGATCAGGCCAGTGGGCGACTGGTGAATGCTGTGGCGCACTGCCCGGCGCACCTGCTGCGGGTCGGGAACGCCCAGCGGCGCGGGCACGAAGCGCGGCACCACCCCCGAGAAGGCCGCCATCATGCCGAGTTCCCACTCGTAGATGTGTGACCCCTCGGCGCAGATGACTTCCTGGCCGCGCGAAGTGTGCATGGCGATGGCCGCCTGGTTGGTCATGCTCCCCGAGGGCATGAACAGCGCCGCCTCCTTGCCCAGCAGCTCGGCCACCGTCTGCTGCAAGGTGTTGACGGTGGGGTCTTCGCCGTACACGTCGTCGCCGACCACTGCCTCGGCCATTGCCTGGCGCATCTCGGGGGTGGGCAGCGTGACGGTATCGGAGCGCAGGTCGATGCGGGCGGTGGGTACCGGCTGGACGGATTCGGTGATCGAAGCTTCGGCAGTCATGGGCCGATGCTAGCGCCGAACGAACGTCACGGCCAACCTGAACAGCCGTCTGCCGTTCCCGCTGCGTCGACACGGCTTCATCTGATTCAGAGTTGCCCTATGCAGGGTTGCGGTGGGTGTGCAGAACAATGAGGTAAAGCTCTGGTCAATCTCAGTTGCCAGCCCGGCTCCAGGCGCAGCATGGTGAGGGGACGCCGTCGGCCTCTTTCCAGCACAAGCTGCCCTGACCTACAGCCGCAGAAAACGACTGGCCGAGCGCGCAGCGTCACGCTTCCCCGCCACAAGGAGAAAGGTATGATTTATCCACTCAAAGTCGGTTTGATGTTGGCCGCTTTTCTGGGGGGCAGCACCCTCGCCGCCAAGGGCGCAGATGTTTACGGTGCCAATTGCGCGGCCTGCCACCAGCCCACTGGCAAGGGTGTGCCCGGCGCATTTCCTCCGCTGGCCGGGCACTTTAGCGCGCTGCTGGCCACCGGGACGGCGGGCCGGACGTATGTCGAGCATGTGGTCCTCTACGGTCTGGCAGGCAAAATCGTGGTCGGCGGCATGACCTACAACGGTGCGATGCCCGCCCAGAAACAGCTCAGCGACGCCGATCTGGCCGCCGTGCTCAATTATGTGGCGACCAGTTGGGGCAACAAGCTGCCGAAAGGGCAAAAGCCGGTTGCTGCCGCCGAACTCACCAAATTGCGTGCCAAAGCACTTACGGCGGCAGCGGTGTACAAGACCCGTCCGGCGGTCAAGTAACCAGCCGTCGAGGAACCAGTCTCAACGTTCTGGCCCGGCGATAGGAAAAAGGTCGCCGGGCCAGTTGCACAGAATCCAGGGAATCGGAGATCAATGCCGTTGGTGGCGACAACTTATTTCCCGTCCGTCGCTTCCTCCTGAATCTCCACGCTCTCGATGCGGTCGGGCTTGAGCGAGGCATCGGGTTTCTGAGGATCGATCTTTTGCAGGGCGTCCACGACGTTCTGTCCGTCCACGACCTTGCCGAAGACGGTGTACTGCCCGTTGAGAAAGGTCGCCGGGGCCAGCGTGATGAAGAACTGGCTGCCCTGCGAGGACAGGCTCTGGGCGCGGGCCATGCCCAGCACGCCCGCCGAGTCGAAGCCCAGCGCCTTGTCGATCTCCACCGAGAAACTGTAGCCGGGGCCGCCCGTGCCCGTGCCGGTGGGGTCGCCGCCCTGGGCCATGAAGCCGTCCAGCACCCGGTGAAACGGCGTGTCGTCGTAAAAGTGATTGAGCGCCAGAAATACGAAACTGTTGACCGTTTTGGGGGCCTGTCTGGCGTACAGTTCCAGCGTGATATCGCCGCGCGTGGTCTTGACGACGGCCTGGTATTGCTTGGCTGGGTCGGTGACCTGCTGCGGCGCGTCGAATTTCAGGACCGGCGTCTCGGAGACCGGCTTGAGCGTGACCCAGGCGGCCTGGGCCGAGGTGGCGAGCAGCGGCGCAGTCAGGAGCGAAACGGTCAGAAGCGAAACGGTCATCGGTGAAACAGTCACCCGCGAAAGGAAGCGCATGCCGCCAAGCTAGCAGCGGCGCGTGAGTGCTGTCACCTCAGGAGTCTGGTGAGAATGCCGCCGTCCGTGACAGGCGAGGGTTTCGGGATAAGATACCGGGCGATGGTGAGCGAGCGAGTGGGGCCGACATGGGGACGGGTGATGCTCAAACCGCTCCTCGATATGAACAACGCCGAGTGGCGCACCCTCTACAGCTATTTTCGGGACCGCGAACTGGCCGACTGGAACGGCGCGCAACCGATCCGGCTGCCGGAGTGGCTGTTTCGCAAGGTGATGCAGGACGAGGAGCGCAGCGGCGAGCGCCACGGCTTCGGCATCATGAATGAAGAACTGCACCTGATCGGCAGCATCGAACTCTACGACCTGCGCCCCTCACCGCCCGCCCGCCCGACGACGGCCACCCTCGGCGTCATGATCGGTGAGCGGCGGCTGTGGGGCGAGGGCTACGGGCGCGAGGCGGTGCAGGCCACCTTGCAGTGGGCTTTTCAGGTGTGCGACCCGGCGCTGAGGCGCGTTCGCCTGACCACCTTCTCGCACAACCGCCGTGCCCAGCGGGCCTTTGCCGCTTCGGGCTTTCGTGAAGTGAGCCGCAGTGAGCGCCCTGGCCGCACAGACGTGCATATGGAAGTGACCTCGGAGGACTGGCATGCGCGTACTGATTCCTGATCTGCCTGAATTTCGCGACATCAAGATACCGGGCATCGAACCGGCCTATTACCGCGCTGACCACCTGCCGGACGGCGACTTCGTGGGGGTGGTGGCCTGGGGCCTGCCCAGAGCGCTGCGCTCGCGGGTGCTGGCCCGCCCCGGCCTGAAGTGGGTACTGACCCTCACCGCCGGAATCGACGGCTGGCCCGACGTGCTGCCGCCGGGCACGGCCCTCTACAACGCCCACGAACTGCACGACGCGGCGGTGGCCCAGCACGCGGCGGCGACGCTGCTGGCGGCCGGGCGCGGGCTGATCCGCTTTGCCCAGGCCCGGCACTGGGAGCGCCGCACCGCTGAGAGCAGACCGCTGTGGACCTTGAAAGGCAGGCAGGTGGTGGTGTGGGGGTACGGCCATATCGGGCGCGAGCTGGACCGCCTGTTGGCCCCCTTCGGCGCGCACCTGACCGGGCTGCGCTCCCACTCCACGCCGCAGGAAATTGGGGCCGCACTCAAGGAGGCTGACGATCTGGTGCTGTTGCTGCCGCTGACTGGGGCCACCCGGCAGATCGTGGACCATGACGTGTTGCAGCAGCTCAAGCCCGGCGCGTGGCTCTACAACCTGGGGCGCGGCGAACTGGTCGATCCAGCGGCACTGCTGGCGGCCCTCGACAGCAACCACCTGGGCGGCGCGGTGCTCGACGTGACCGACCCGGAGCCGCTGCCAGACGGCGATCCGCTGTGGGGCCGCCCAAATGTGCTGATCACGCCGCACATCGCCAGCACCACCGACGACATGTCGCAGCGGGCCGCCGATTACGCCGCCGGGGTGCTGGCCCAGCTTGCGCGCGGCGAGGAGCCGCAGAATAAAGTCGAGCTGGGGAAGGGCTACTAGCGTGGGGTACTGGGCCGGAACGCCCGCGTGATCGTGGCCATCGGGCATGATCTGGTGGAAGTGGAGCGCATCCGGGGCTTACTGACGCGCGAAGGCCACCGCCTCGGCAAGCTGTTCACCGAGACCGAACTCGATTATTGCCAGTCACTCGCCGACCCGGTGCCGAGTTTCGCCGCCCGCTTCGCTGCCAAGGAAGCCTTCCAGAAGGTCTGGCCGCGCCCGCACGGCTGGCGCGACGTGTGGGTGGAGCGCCCCCGCACGCCCGGCGGTCCCTTTCCCTACGCACCGCCGCTGCTGGGCTTTGCGCCGGGCATCGCTTCTGAGATGCAGCGCCTCGGCTGGGTGGCCCACCTGACCCTGACCCACACCCGGGAGCACGCCTCAGCCGTGGTGCTGCTGGAAGCCCGCTGATGTTCCGACTGGTTGCCACCGATCTGGACGGCACGCTGCTGAGTAGCGCGGGCGAGGTCAGTGGGCGCAGCCGCACTGCGCTTTTGGGCGTGCAGGCGGCGGGCGGCGTGGTGGTGCTGATCACCGGGCGGCCCTCGCGGACGGTGTTGCCGCTGGCGGGCGAACTCGGCCTGAGTGGTCACGTCATTTGCAGCAACGGCGCGGCCATCCACCGCCTCTCCGACGGCGGCGTGGAGGTGCTCTGGGCGTTGTCGCCCGAAGTCTTGCGCCGCGCCGTGCCGGTGCTGCGCGCCGCCTGTCCCGACCTCGGCCTGGCACTGGAATGGGGAACAGACATGCAGGCCGAAGTCGCCTACCGCGCCGCGCCGGACAGTGTGGGCGACGTGCTGGACGTGCTGGACGACGGTCCTCCGGTGCTGAAGGTGATCGCCTGCTCGGCCACCCTGTCCCCCCTGGAACTCTGCGACCTGATCAATGACCGCTGCGGCCAGGATGTACACGCCTCCACCAGCGGTGCACCCTTCGCTGAGATCGCGGCGCGGGGCGTGCATAAAAGTGCGGCGCTCTCGCGGCTGTGTGCTGCGCTGGGCATTCAGGCCACCGAGGTGATTGCCTTTGGGGACGCGCCCAACGATCTGCCGCTGCTGGCCTGGGCCGGGCGCGGGGTGGCCGTCGCCAATGCCGACGCCGAGGTCAAGGCGCTGGCGCAAGAGCTGACCCTCAGCAATGACCAGGACGGCGTGGCGGCGGTGCTGGAGCGCTTGCTGGCGGCAGGAGAATTCAGCGCCGGGTCAGGCGGCTGATCACCTCCACGTGGCTGGTCTGGGGGTAGAAATCGTGCGGCACGACCTCGCCGAGTTGCCAGCCCCGGTTCACCAGATCACCCACGTCGCGCGCCCAGGTGGCCGGATCGCACGACACATACACCAGCGTCCGGGCGGCGTTGGCGTCGATGGCGTGGCGGGCTTCCGGGCTCAGCCCCGCGCGTGGAGGATCGACCACGATCACGTCGGCGTCGGGAAGTGAGTCGCCGGGAGCGAAGTCGGCGTCAGTGCGGCGAAACACCACGTTACGCTCACCGCTGCGCTGCACGTCGCGCTGACCGCGCTTGAGGGCCTCGGTAGCGGTATCGAGCACCACCACCTGAGTGAATGTGCGCGCCAGGTGGCGGCCAATCGCGCCGCTGCCGCCGTAGAGGTCGGTGGCCCGCTCGCCGCTGCCAGCCAGTTGCGCCGCCAGCCGGTAGGCCAGCCCCGCCGCCTCGGGGTTGACCTGCGCGAAGCCGGAGGCCGACAGACCCACCCGCACGTCGCCGAGCTGCTCCAGGGTGACGCCCTCCCCGGCGATCAGCTTGACGCCCGCCGAGAAGCGCCGCCCCGCTGGTTGGGTGGCCGGGCTGGCCAGCGACACCCCGACCACGCCCGCGTCGAGCAGACGGTCTGAGGCCCGCAGGTACTGGCGCGGCTCGCCGGGGCCGATCAGGGTGACGACCACCTCACCGCTCAGGCGGCTGCCCCGGAAGGCGATTTCCTGGGCCGGGTCGAGGAACTGGGGATCGAGCCGCGCCATGACCGCCTGCACCGCGTCCATGATCAGCGGGTCGGGGCCGCTGAGCCGCCAGATGCCTGGCCCGCTGCGCTCGCGGTAGGCCAGGCCGCTGGGAGTGATCAGGTACTGCGCGCCGTTGCGGTAGCCCCACTGCCGGGGACTCGCCACCGTCTCGGCCACCGGATGTTCCAGCTTGGCGATGCGCGCCAGAGCCTCCTCGACGAGTTCGCGCTTGATGCGGAGCTGGGCCGGGTAGCTGGCGTGGGCCAGGTCAGCGGTGGGCAACCCGGGGGCCTCGACCCGGTCAGGGCTGGGCTTCAGCACCCGAATGAGGCGGCCCTGGCGCACTCCCCGCGCTGTCCTGACCTGGGCCTCGACCTGCTCGCCGCCCAGCGCGCCGCGCACCAGCACCACGCCGCCCGCGTGCCGGGCCAGGCCCAGGCCGCCCGCCACGACCTTCTCGACATCGAGAATGAGGACTTCGGGGGTGGGCGGGGTGCGGCGCGGGGCTGGCCCGGCTGAGGGAGTGGGTGGAGTCTGGTGGCTAAGCTGATGGCGGCTGGGGTGACGCTTCATGGCGGTTCAGGCTAGCGTAAGCGGGCGCGGGTGAATGGCGGGTGGGGACATTCGGGCGCTTCTCTCAGCCCCCGGTCAGCTCGCCAGAGCTAAAATGAAGCATGAGCCGCACTGCATTTCTGCTTTCCCTGGCGTCGGTCAGTTTGCTGGCAGCCTGCGCGCCAACGATTACCGACACGGCGGGTCGCCTCGTCAATACCGTCAGCGGTCAGGAAGGCCGGGTGGTGTTCCTGGGCGGCTTCCAGACCAGGGCCGCCGTTCCCGGCACGCCCGACAATGTGACGGTGCAACTCGGCCAGGATTTTTACAGCGGCCAGTACAGCGTGATCGGTAACGATGGCCCGGTGAATCTGCGTTTTGGCCTGAGCGGCGGCTTCAGTTCCGGCGACGGCTTTTTCCGTCATGGTTACGACGCGGGCCTGCGAGCGCCTGCCATCCGCAACGTGGCCCGGCCAGGCAACCTGATCGTCAAGACCCTCAAGCTCGATACTGCGGCCGTCAAAACGCTCATCTGCACCTTCCAGGCCGATTCCAGCGGGCACGGCGTGGGCGATTGCCGGGGGAGCAACGGCGCGACCTACGCCCTGCAGTTCTGATGTGCTGCGGAGCTGTCGAAACGGAGCCTCACTGAGCGGCAGTATTAATGGGCTGAAAGCTTCATATTACGTCTCTTCCGAGAGTCAGTTAAATCTGACTTCATCCAATGTGAGAGAAGAGCCGCCGCGCCGCGATTTTCATTTGAGCGGCGCTTTATCTTGTGAGCCAGTCTGATCCTCGTCTAACAACGGAGATTTATAACCCTCTGAATGACTGCCGCGCGAAACATTCGGCGCGGTCATCTGCGAGGGGGAGCATATGAAGGACGATCACAGGAAGCAGCACGGGGCCCAGCCCAGCAAAGCCCAACCCAGCGACAAGTTGCCGACCATTCAGGAGGCCACCCAGCCGTCCGGCACCCGTTTGACCGACAACCTCGGCCACGCCATCAGCGACGACCAGAACTCGCTCAGGGCGGGTGTGCGCGGCCCCAGCTTGCTGGAAGACTTTCTGCTGCGCGAGAAGATCAGCCACTTCGACCACGAGCGCATCCCCGAACGGGTGGTCCACGCGCGCGGCGCGGGGGCCCACGGCACCTTCAGGGTCTATGACAACTCGCTTTCCGAATTTACGGTGGCGAAGGTGCTGACCGATCCCAGCCGTGAGACGCCGGTGTTCGTGCGCTTTTCCACAGTGGCCGGGTCGCGCGGCTCGGCCGACACCGCCCGCGACGTGCACGGTTTTGCGGTCAAGTTTTATACCCAGGAAGGCAACTGGGACCTGGTGGGCAACAACATTCCGCCGTTTTTCATTCAGGACGCCATCAAGTTTCCCGACCTGATCCATGCTGTCAAGCCCGAGCCGCACCGCGAGATTCCGCAGGCGGCCAGTGCCCACGACACCTTTTACGATTTCGTGTCGTTGACGCCCGAAACGCTCCACACGCTGATGTGGGTAATGAGCGACCGGGGCATTCCGCGCTCGTTTGCCAACATGGAGGGTTTTGGCGTTCACACCTTCCGGCTCGTCAACGCCGAGGGCCAGTCGCACTTCGTCAAGTTCCACTGGAAGCCGCTGGCGGGCATTCACTCGCTGGTCTGGGACGAGGCGCAGGAACTGGCTGGGCGCGACGCTGACTTTCACCGCCGCAACATGTGGGACAGTATCGAGATGGGGCAGCCGCTGGAGTGGGAACTCGGCTTGCAGATTTTCAGTGAGGCCCAGGCCGCCCAGTTCGACTTCGATGTGCTCGACGCCACCAAGCTGGTTCCCGAAAATCTGGTGCCGGTCAAGCGGGTCGGCAAGATGACGCTGGACCGCAACCCCGACAACTACTTCTCCGAGACTGAGCAGGTCGCCTTCATGCCCACCAATCTGGTGCCGGGAATGGATTTCAGTGACGACCCCCTCTTGCAGGGTCGGCTGTTCTCGTACCTCGACACCCAGATCAGCCGCCTGGGTACGCCCAACTGGACCGAGCTGCCGATCAACCGCCCGCTCGCGCCGGTCTCGAATCATCAGCGCGACGGCCAGATGCGCCGGGCCGTCAATCCGGGCCGGGTCGCCTACGAACCCAACTCGCTGGGCGGTGGGCAACCGGCTGAAGTTCCGGCGGCCCAGGGCGGCTTCGTCACTTATCCGGAAGCGCTCACGGGCGTCAAGATTCGTCAGCGGGCCGAGAGCTTCGCCGACCACTACGGGCAGGCCCAACTGTTCTGGAATTCGATGTCGTCTGTCGAGAAGATGCACATCGTGAGGGCACAGCAGTTCGAGCTGGGCAAGGTCGAGACCCGCGAGATCCGGGTGAAGATGATCGGGCACCTGCGGCGCATCAACGCGGTGCTGGGCGATCAGGTGGCCGCCGGGCTGGGCGAGCTGGAGCTGGCCGGGCCGCTGCCCACCGACGCTGAGCTGACCAAGCTGCTCGCCGGGGCGACTTCCCAGACCACCGCTTCGGGCGGCGTGCAGCAGGACGCGGCCCTGGGCATGGTGGAACACAACACCGCGCCGCCCTCCATCAAGGGCCGTAAGGTGGCGATTCTGGCCGCTGACGGCGTGAAGGCCGCCGACATTGAGGCCATGAAAGCGGTGCTGAAGGCCCAGGGCGCGGTGGCCGAGGTGGTCGGCCCACACCTGGGAAGCCTGAAAGGAGAGGGAGGGGCGGTCGCGGTGGACAAGACCGTGTTGACTACACCCTCCGCCGTGTACGACGCGGTGTACCTGCCAGGCGGCGCGGCCAGCCTCAAGGTGCTGGGTGGCATGGGTGACGCCGTGCGCTTCGTGGCTCAGGCGTACAAGCACGGCAAGCCGGTGGCGGCCAGTCCTGACGCGGCGGCGCTACTCCAGCGGGCGGGCCTGCCGACCAGCGCCGAGCAGGGTGTCTTCGAGCTGTCCGGGGCGTCCACCGACGGGTTCCTGGCCGGGCTGGCCCAGCACCGCTTCTGGAACCGTTCCGGCGACCTTATTCCTGCTTAAGTGGGTCCTCGCTCGCTCCGCTCGGTAAAGCTTTAGCTTTACCAGGAAAGACCTGGAGGGTTCCTGCCTGAATCCAAAAGTCAGCGCTTACCCGTCTTTTCAAATAAAAGGCCCGGCCAGCAAGTCTGGTCGGGCCTTTCGTTGGCGTCTGCTGAACCGCTTCCAGCTCTAGCGATTTCGGGCTTAGAGGCTGTTTGAAGCCTACGGGATAGCAAATTCGCTAAGCTGCCCTGATGGATCGTCCGCTTTATCCCAGCGACCTCACAGATGCCCAGTGGAAACTCATTGAACCACTTTTGCCGCCGATAGGCGAGAGCACCTTCTGTGAAACCGTTCCCAGACGGGAAATCGTCAACGGGATTCGGTACGTTCTGCGAGGCGGCGTCCAGTGGCGAATGATGCCCCACGATCTGCCCAAGTGGGAAACGGTGTACTACCACCACAATCTCTGGTCGAAAACAGGCGTGTGGAAGGCCATCAATGCAGCGTTGGTGAAGATCGAGCGTGAACGCAAAGGGCGGAAGGCTCAGCCTTCCGCCGCTGTCGGTGATTCCCAGAGCGTCAAGACGACGCAAAAAAAGGGGATCGCGGCTGGGACGGCAACAAAAAGGTCAAAGGCCGCAAGCGCCACATCACGACGGATACGGACGGCAACCTGCTCGGTTGCCGCGTGACGACCGCGAACGTTGATGACCGTGAAGGTCTCAAGCTCGTCCTCAATACGTTCAAAGCGGACGCACCCTTCGTCAAAAAGCTCTACCTGGACGGAGGATACGGGGGTGGGCCTTTTAAAGCCTGGGCGAAAACCACCACTGGGATTGAGGTTGAAGTGGTTCGTCGCCCCGATGAGGGCATCACCCTCATCGGGGGCATCGCCCAGTTGCCCACCAACACACCGACTGAAGAGCAGTTTCGATTGGCTGCGGAGATGGCACGGCGAGGCGAGAAGGGGTTCAAGGTGGTTCGCAAACGCTGGGTGGTGGAGCGAACCTTTGCCTGGCTCCTCACCTTCAGACGACTGAAGGTGGATTACGAGGAGTGTATGCCAATCTCCGAGGGCTTCATTTATGCGGCTGGGAGCTGTATTTTACTGAATAGGTTGTGCGCTTGATGACGGGCGACGCACACGGTCATACCCCTAGAATCGGGCTTCAAACAGCCTCTTAGGGTCTGTCTGGCTAAGTTTGATAGAGTCGTCTGTCATGGGCAGAACAGATCTCACGCCGGAACAATGGGCAAAACTGGAGCCTGAATGGCCAGGTAACTCCCGGCACGGACATGCCTACAAGCCGCATCTGCCGGTCATCAATGGCATTCTCTGGCGGCTGAAGACGGGAGCACCGTGGCGGGACATCCCAGAACGGTATGGCCCCTGGGAAACGTGTTGGGATCGCTTCACCCGCTGGTCACGCGATGGCACCTGGAAACGCGTCCTCGTGGCCCTCCAGGTCAAGGAAGATGCTCAGGGAAAGATTGATTGGGACGGCGCGTCCCTGGATAGCACCAGTTGTAAAGCCCACCGCGCTGCGGTGGGCGCACGAAAACAGCCAGCTAAGCTGGAAAAAAGGGGCACTCAACGATGAGTGGCTCGGCATCAGCCGTGGAGGACGAAACAGCAAGATCCACGTGCTGACCGAGGGAAAACGCCGCCCGTTGGCCGTGCTGGTGTCGGAGGGTCAGGCCAGCGACCCGACCTACCTGCTTCCCCTCCTTGACGAGGTCTGCATCCGGCGGCCCGGTCCGGGCCGCCCTCGGAAGCGTCCGCCGATGGTGCGCGTAGATCGTGCGTACGGTGCACGGAAGTACCGTCAGCAACTGCGGAGCCGCAAGATCGTCTGTGTTTGTCCTGAACGCAAGGATGCCAAGAAAGCGCGGTTGAAGAAGGGCAGTCGTGGAGGTCGGCCCCTGAAATTCGACGCTGAAGCCGACAAGGGCCGCCAGGTGGTGGAATGCAACATCAATCGGCTCAAGGATTTTAGAGCACTCGCCACCCGCTACGAAAAACGTGGACATCAGTTTTTAGCCGTTGTACACGTTGCGTGCATTGTCCTCTGGCTCTGAAAACTCAGCCAGACAGACCCTAGTGAAAAGACTCAGTCAGCCGCTTGATGGTGGCCCGCAGGCTGGTGCTGGAGCGCGTGCCGGACGGCGCTGAGGCTGTCGCCGATTGATCTGCCGGTCCGGCCTGGAGGCGTGCGGCGAACTGGTGCCGGAGTACCAGGTGGCGCTGGGGTACGACCAGCCCGACGGCGCGCAGATCGCGCAGCATCAGCCGCACCTCGCGCTCGCTGTAGGGCAGATGCTGGGCCACGTCTGTGGCGCTCGCCCCGGCGCGCAGCAGCGGCTGAAGCTGTTGCCAGCAAGCGCTCAGCGTGTCCGGCACCCGGCGCGTCAGCGGCTCGGCGACGAATTTCTCATGGCCTGCCGGGAGCTGGTCTTCGGGAATCTGGGCGCTCTGGACCACCTTGTCCAGCAGTTCTCCCAGGTCCATGTCCAGCCACAGCGTCTCGGACGGCTGCACCTTGCGGTTGTCGAACTCGAAAGCGCTGATCGGCTGCGTGACCAGGTGGTAGATGACCTCGCGCACCCGCAACCGCTCCTGAATCTGAAAGCCGTCGGCGTAGAGGGCGCGTAGCATACCCGCTTCCAGGTAGAGTTCCAGCGTGCGGTCCTGGTAGGCCCCGTGCAGGAGCAAGACGCCGCTCTGGTGGCGGATGAACTTGAAGAGATCGATGAACGCGAATTGTTCAAGTTTGCCGAGCAGGGTCATGGGGTCTCCGGGGGGCAGCGCCAGATTGGTTGGGGTCGTGCGGCGCGGTCGGCCGGAACACGGAAGTCATCCGGAGTTCTGTGATCAAAAGCTTGAAGCGGACTGAACAATTGTTCAGAGTCTAACCATCCGCCAATGACAGAAATCTCACACCCTGACAGCGCTGTCACGGCGTCCCCATGAACTCAGGTTAACGGCGGCTCAGGCAGGCTTCTCCGTTTTTTCGCGCGAGTACGGCAGGTAGTGGCCCGGCGTGTCGCGGCTGCCGTCGAACAAAGGCGTGGTCAGGTAACGTGCCCCGGAGTCGCAGGCAATTGTGGCGATCCGTTTCCCCGGCCCCAGGCGGCGGGCGAGTTCCAGCGCTGCCCAGACGATGCCGCCGCTGGACATCCCTACGAACAGCCCTTCCTCGCGTGCCAGGCGGCGGGCCAGCGGGTAGGCGTCCTCCTCCCAGACCTGAATCACCTCGTCGATCAGCGAGCGGTCGAGGTTGCCCGGAATAAACCCCGGTCCCATGCCCTGAAAGCCATGCTCGCCGCGCTCGCCGCCCGACAAGACGTTGCTGCGGGCCGGTTCGACGGCGTAGATTTTGACATCGGGGTTCATTTTCCGCAGGTACCTGCCGACGCCGGTGATGGTGCCGCCGGTACCGGAGCCGTAGACGAAGGCGTCGATGCGGCCTTCCATCTGCTGCCACAGTTCCGGGCCGGTGGTGGCCTCGTGGACGGCAGGGTTGGCGGGGTTCTCGAACTGGTTGGGCATCCAGCCGCCGCGCTCTGCGGCGATCTTCTCGGCTTCTTCGATGGCAGCCAGCATCCGCCGTTTGGGGTCGGTCAGGACCAGTTCGGCTCCGTAGGCGGCCAGGGTACGTTTGCGCTCCTCGCTCATCGAGGCGGGCATGCACAAAATGAGGCGGTAACCGCGTGCCGCCGCCACCTGCGCCAGCCCGATACCGGTGTTGCCGCTGGTCGGCTCCACGATCAATCCGCCAGGTTTGAGCCAGCCGCGTGCCTCGGCGTCTTCAATCAGGCCCAGCGCGGTGCGGTCCTTGATACTGCCGCCGGGGTTCTGGCCTTCGAGTTTCACGAATACGTCACTCAAACCAGGTTCGGGAATACTTTGCAATTTGACGACGGGCGTGTGTCCTATCAGTGCGTCCACCATGCCCCCCACTCTACGGCGGTGCGGGTAAGGCAACTGGGCGACGGATTCCGCTGAGCATGCCAGCAGCGCTAGACTGCGCGCTATGAGTCATCTGTCACGCACGCTGCCGATCAAGCGTGCGGCCCACGTCTACCTGGTCAACGACAACCACCTTTTACTGGTCGCCGAACGCATGGATGACGGCAGCATCTTTTACGGTCTGCCCGGTGGCAAGGCGCACCCCGGCGAGAGCCTGTCCACCGCCGCTGTGCGCCAGGTGCGCTATGAGACGGGCCTGAGCGTGACCGACTTGCAGTTCGTCAGTTTGCTGGAAGGCGAGATGCTGACCGGCACCCGCAACGAGTGTTACGCCAACTTCGGGCGCTTCACGGCCAACTTTACCGGCGACCTGTCGCCTACCGACCCGGAAGTGGTGGGCACCCAGTGGGTGCCGTTTGGGCAGGTGCTGAGTCTGGTGAAATTCGGCCCGCCGCCGGAAGTCGAGGAGCGCAACCCGCTGATCTGGATTCCCACCCGCGATTTCCTGAACGGTGAGGCCCGGACGTACTACCCGATCTGAAGCCCGCGCCGGATGGTCGTCCTGACGTGTGCCGCGCCGCAAGGGCCAACCGGCGTTCAGGTGTCGTCATTGGCACTGGGCTGATTGAGAGGTGAACATTGAGAAAGGCGCTTCGACCGGATTCGTTGACCGAAAGTCCCTAGCCCCAATCCGCTTTTGCGGCGGCACAGGGGCTTTTTTGCGTTCAGGCGTCAGGTTGAATGGCCGGGCCGCCTTGCACCTTCTCGTCCCAGGTAATGACCACCTTGCCGGTTTTGCCGGTGTCGAAGAGTTCATAAGCGTCCTGGGCCTGGGCCAGACTGAAGTGGTGCGTTACGGTGGTTTCGGGATGGAGTTGCCAGCGCTCCAGCAGTTCCACCAAGCGCATCATCTCGCCGAGGCTGCACACCCACGAGCCGTGCAGGGTCAGTTGCTTGTGAATCAGCAGCGGGCTGGGCGCGAACGAAGCGGTGCCGCCCTCGCCCACGAAGACCACCCGGCCCCACTCGCGGGCAGCTTCCAGGCACAGGTGGCGGGCGGCCTCGGCCCCGGAGCAGTCAATCGCCACCTCGAAGCCGTGACCGCCGCTGAGGTCCAGCAGTTCGTCCAGTGCCGTCTCCGAGGGTGAGACGAGGTCGGTGAAGCCCAGCGAGTGGGCCAGTTCGCGCCGCTCTGGAACACTCTCGACGCCCACCACCTGTGCGCCCATCGCGCGGGCCAGCAGGGCGGTGCCCAGGCCCACCGGTCCCAGGCCCGTCACCAGCACCCGGTCGCAGCCCGACACGGCAGCGCGCAGGCAGGCCGAATACGCAGTGCCAAAGCCGCAGGCCACGATTGCGCCGTCCACGTAGCTCAGTGCGTTGGGCAGCTTCACCAGATTGGCGGCGTCTGCAAGCATGTAAGGCGCGTGCCCACCGTCGCGCTGCCAGCCGTAGGCCCGCCGCCGAACCGGGTCGCTGCACGAGATCATGTAGCCCCGGCGGCACTCGAGGCACACCCCGCAGCCGCCGATGTGGTAGACCACCACCCGGTCACCGACCTTGAACACCGGCACATCTGGCCCAGCCGCCTCGATGATCCCGCACGGCTCGTGTCCGGCGATGACGCCCCGGTACGCCTCGGGGCCGTGTCCCTGGTCGCTGGGGCGGTAGATGGCCCGCAGATCGCTGCCGCACAGGCTCGACGCCTTCATCTTGATCAGTACCTGCTGGCCCGTCGGCACGGGAATGTCGTACTCGCGCCACTCCAGGCCCCGGTTGCCAGGCAGCACGACGCCCTTCATCTTGCCGCTGAGGGAATGGGTTTCTTGGGTCATTGGGACTCCTGATGGGGCCGCTGGCGGGCTGAGCGCCGGGGGCCAGGGGAGAGGGCGGTGCGGAAGGGGGACGGACTTGAAAGCTGCCCTCAGCCTACACGCCCGCTGCCGGGTTGATCTGGAGATCACGCGAGCGGCGACTGTAATCTGCCCATCATCTGCCCCCGACCTGTCTGACAGGTGCGCCGCGTCTGCGCTAGAGTGAGGGCGCTTAAAATCCCTCAACCGCTTTCCGCGCTCACGCTCGTCAGGAGGACTCTTCAGGTGGCCCCATTTCTTTCCAAACGCGATCTGCAATTTCAGCTCTATGAGGTGCTCGACACCGCTTCTCTGCCCAGCCGCCCGCGCTTCGCCGAGCATTCCCGCGAAGTCTACGACGATGTGCTGACGCTCGCCTACAACGTGGCCGACAAGTATTTTGCCAACCACGCCCGCGAGGCCGACCTCAACGAGCCTCACATCGTGGACGGCAAAGTGCAGCTCGTGCCCGGTGTGCAGGCGGCAGTCAACGCCTTCCGGGACGCCGGTTTCTTCAGCGCCCACCATGACGAGGCGCTGGGTGGTCTGCAACTGCCCTGGGTGGTGCTTCAGGCGGTACAGGCCCACTTTCAGGCGGCCAATGTGGGCAGCAGCGGTTACGCTTTTCTGACCATCGGCAACGCCAATTTGCAGCGCGAGTTCGCTTCCGGGGTGCAGCAAGCCAAATACATGATGCCGATGCTGGAAGGCCGCTGGTTCGGGACGATGGCCCTCAGCGAGCCGCATGCCGGAAGCGGGCTGGCCGACATCACGACTTCCGCCACGCCCAGAGATGACGGCCAGTACAATATCTCCGGCAGCAAGATGTGGATTTCCGGCGGTGAGCACGAACTCTCGGAGAACATCGTTCATCTGGTGCTGGCCCGCATCAAGGGCGCTCCGGCAGGCGTCAAGGGAATTAGTCTGTTTATCGTGCCGCGCTACCGGGTCGGCGAGGACGGCAGCGTGGGCGAACCAAACAATGTCGTGCTGGCGGGCCTCAATCACAAAATGGGCTACCGGGGCACCACCAATACGCTGCTCAACTTCGGCGAGGGCGGCGAGACGGTGGGCGAACTGGTGGGCGAGGTGGGGCGCGGGCTGGCCTACATGTTCCGGATGATGAACGAGGCCCGCATCGGCGTGGGCATGGGCGCGGTGATGCTGGGTTACGCGGGCTACCTCGCCAGCCTGGAGTATGCCCGTGACCGTAAGCAGGGCCGCCACGCCAGCAACAAAGACCCGCTCAGCGGCATGGTGTCCATCATCGAGCACGCCGACGTGAAGCGGTTGCTGCTGCGCCAGAAGTCAATCGTGGAGGGCGGGTTGGCGCTGGGGCTATACGCCTCGGCCATCGTGGACGACATTCAGACCGGGCCGGAAGACCAGAAAGCCGACAACGAACTCCTGCTCGATCTGCTGACCCCGCTGGTCAAATCGTGGCCCAGCAAGTACAGCCAGGAAGCCCTCTCCGACGCGATTCAGGTTATGGGCGGTGCAGGTTATACCCGCGATTATCCGGTGGAGATGTACTACCGCGACAACCGTCTCAACCCCATCCACGAGGGCACCGAGGGCATTCAGGGCAATGACCTGCTGGGCCGCAAGCTCTCGCAGGCGGGTGGGCGCGGCTGGCAGGTGCTGCTGGACAAAATGAAAGCTGACCTCACCGCATCTGAAGGTCTGGACGGGCTTCGCGCCGCGCTGCGAACCGCCATT
This sequence comes from Deinococcus rubellus, assembly GCF_025244745.1. Lineage (NCBI taxonomy): Bacteria > Thermotogati > Deinococcota > Deinococci > Deinococcales > Deinococcaceae > Deinococcus > Deinococcus rubellus. Next base: position 2,877,536 of record NZ_CP104213.1, on the reverse strand, counting down.
GATGAATGCCAGAGCGCTTTCCAGACGATTCTCGGCAAAGCGCCCCAGCTCGGCCCGGACGTGTTTCTGGCAAACGCCAACAGCGCCCTGGAAATTCTCGGCCACACGGTCATCGGCTGGATGTGGCTGCGGCAGGCGGCGGCGGCGGCCAGGGCCTTGCCGGGGGCCAGGGGCGACGACGCTGACTTTTACCGTGGCAAAATCCAGGCTGCCCACTTCTTCGCTGTCTATGAGTTGCCCAAGGTGAAGTGGCAGGCCGACTTGTTGGCGAGCGCCGACACCACCACCCACGACATGCAGGGGGCGTGGTTCTGATGAAATTTATCCAAGTTGCTGGCCGAAACACTGCCTACACCGAAGTTGCTCCACCTTTCCCCCGCGCCACCGTCCTCTTTCTGGCGTGGTTGGGCGGCTCGCGCCTCGGCTGGCAAAATGTGGTGGACGAGACCGGAAAGGACTACCGGGCCCTGGCCCCCGATCACCGCGACACCGGCGATTCTTCGGTCTTCGAGGACGCCTACAGCCTGAGCGATCTGGCCGATGACGCGGCCGGGTTTTTGCGGGCGCTCGACACTGGCCCCGCCTTCGTGGTGGGCCTCAGCATGGGCGGGATGGTGGCTCAGTACCTGGCCCTGCGTCACCCGGAGCTGGTGCGCGGTCTGGTGCTGGTGTCCACCACGCCCGGCGGCGCAGCCAGCACCCCGGCCACCGAACGCGGGCGCAACGCCCTGTTTTTGTCTACTGAAATAGAAGCGGGCGAACGGGCGCGGCAGGCCCTCGCGCTGATGGCCGCTGACGGTTTCCAGGAGCGCGACCCCGCCGCCTTTGATGTGGCCGAGCAGAATGCCCGCACCCATCCGCAGAGCGCCGACAGCTACAAGCGCCAGTTTCGGGCCATCCGCTCGCACGACACCACCGCTGACCTCGATCAGATCAAGGTGCCGACGCTGATTCTGCACGGCGAAACCGATGATCTGATTCCGCTACACAACGCCCAGCGCCTCACTGACAGGGTTCCTGGCGCACAGCTCAAGGCCTACCCGCAGACCGGCCACATGCCGCAGCTTGAGCGGCGCGCCGAGTTTCTGGCTGACCTGCGCGGTTTCCTGGAAGCGAACGCATGAAGTCACTGCTGCTCCTGGGATTGCTGGGATTCGGCGTTGCCTCAGCGCAAGCTCTGACGCTGGACGAAGGATTCTCACTGCCGTCCAAACGGCTGCAATGCCAGTTCGCCCCCGACGGCCCCGCCTTCACGTTGCGCTGCGACGTGCTGGGGCCGACGTTCAAAGCGCCGCGTCAGCCCGCCGACTGCCCACTGGCCTGGGGCGATTCGCTGGGCCTGGACGACAACGGCAAGCCCTACTTCACCTGTCACGGCGACACCGTCATGGACCCGGTGCGGCCTGTGCTGGCCTACGGTCAAATCTGGCAGCGCGGCGGCATCAACTGCGCGTCCAGCACGGCGGGCGTGCGCTGCTCCAACCGCGACGGCCACGGCTTCGAGCTGGCCCGCACCCGTTACCGATTGTTTTAGTTTCGTTCAAAGGAGAACCCCTATGCCCCTCAAATCTCTGTTCGACCTCAGAGGCTGTTTGAAGCCCGATTCTAGGGGTATGACCGTGTGCGTCGCCCGTCATCAAGCGCACAACCTATTCAGTAAAATACAGCTCCCAGCCGCATAAATGAAGCCCTCGGAGATTGGCATACACTCCTCGTAATCCACCTTCAGTCGTCTGAAGGTGAGGAGCCAGGCAAAGGTTCGCTCCACCACCCAGCGTTTGCGAACCACCTTGAACCCCTTCTCGCCTCGCCGTGCCATCTCCGCAGCCAATCGAAACTGCTCTTCAGTCGGTGTGTTGGTGGGCAACTGGGCGATGCCCCCGATGAGGGTGATGCCCTCATCGGGGCGACGAACCACTTCAACCTCAATCCCAGTGGTGGTTTTCGCCCAGGCTTTAAAAGGCCCACCCCCGTATCCTCCGTCCAGGTAGAGCTTTTTGACGAAGGGTGCGTCCGCTTTGAACGTATTGAGGACGAGCTTGAGACCTTCACGGTCATCAACGTTCGCGGTCGTCACGCGGCAACCGAGCAGGTTGCCGTCCGTATCCGTCGTGATGTGGCGCTTGCGGCCTTTGACCTTTTTGTTGCCGTCCCAGCCGCGATCCCCTTTTTTTGCGTCGTCTTGACGCTCTGGGAATCACCGACAGCGGCGGAAGGCTGAGCCTTCCGCCCTTTGCGTTCACGCTCGATCTTCACCAACGCTGCATTGATGGCCTTCCACACGCCTGTTTTCGACCAGAGATTGTGGTGGTAGTACACCGTTTCCCACTTGGGCAGATCGTGGGGCATCATTCGCCACTGGACGCCGCCTCGCAGAACGTACCGAATCCCGTTGACGATTTCCCGTCTGGGAACGGTTTCACAGAAGGTGCTCTCGCCTATCGGCGGCAAAAGTGGTTCAATGAGTTTCCACTGGGCATCTGTGAGGTCGCTGGGATAAAGCGGACGATCCATCAGGGCAGCTTAGCGAATTTGCTATCCCGTAGGCTTCAAACAGCCTCTCAGCGGCAAAGTCGCCCTCATCACTGGAGGCTCGCGCGGTCTGGGCCTGCAAATCGCTGAGGCGCTGGGCGAGTACGGTGCGAAGGTGGTGCTGACCGCCCGCAAGCAAAACGAACTCGATGAGGCCAAGGCCCACCTGGAGGCGCTGGGCGTCGAGACCATGATCATCCGTAACGACCTGACCGAGTACGACACGGTGGAGCCGATGGTGCAGCAGATTGTGGACGCCTGGGGTCAGATTGACATTCTGGTGAACAACGCCGGAACCACCTGGGGTGCAAAGACCGAGGATCACCCGCTGGAAGCGTGGCAAAAAGTTATCAATCTCAACCTCAATGGGCTGTTTCTGGTGACGCAGGCAGTGGGCAAGCTGTCCATGCTGCCTCGCAAGTCCGGGCGCATCGTCAACGTGGCCTCGGTGGCAGGACTTCAGGGCAACGGCATGGGCATGATTCCCACACTGGCCTACAACACGTCCAAGGGCGGCGTCGTCAACCTGACCCGCACGCTGGCTGCCGAGTGGGCACCGCACGGCATCACGGTCAACAGCATCTGCCCCGGCTACTTTCCCACCAAGATGACAAAAGGCACCCTCGACTACGGCATGGAGCGGATTCTGGCGGCCACCCCGCTGCACCGCATCGGCAACGACCAGGACCTCAAGGGGCTGGCCCTGCTGCTGAGCAGCGACGCCTCGGCCTTCATGACCGGCCAGAATATCGCTGTAGACGGTGGAGCAATGCTGATATGAGTGGGCTGAGATGAGCGCCGAAGCGAGGTTGCCCGGCCAGCTTCAGGATCTGATCGGCCAGCAGATCGCCCTCTCCGGGTGGGTGCCGATCACCCAGGAGCGCGTGAACGCTTTTGCCGACGCCACCGGAGACCACCAGTTCATTCACATTGACCCTCAAAAGGCCGCCCAGACACCCTTTGGCGGCCCGATTGCCCACGGTTTTCTGACCTTGTCCCTGCTGGCAGGCGAGTTCGCCAACAGCGGGGGCAGCCTGCCACTGAACGGCGCGAAGATGGTCGTCAATTACGGCCTCAACCGGGTGCGTTTCATCGCTCCGGTGCGGGTCGGCAGCCGCCTGCGCAGCCGGGGCGTGTTGCAGTCGGTCGAACAGGGCGCGGGCTACTGGCAACTGACCATCCTCAACACCATCGAAATTGAGGGGCAGGACAAACCGGCCATGACGGCGGAAACGGTGTCGCGGGTGTACGTGTAGGACTGAAAGTGGCGCTCAGTCCAGACCCAGGGCCAGCAATTCGCTCCGCACCTGGGCGGCGTCGCCGGGCCTGCTCGCCGGGTCGGGGTCGAGCAGGCGGCGGCACAGCCTGCCCAGCGGCCCGGCACTGAAATGGGGGTGGGGACCGTCGGGCAGCGCCCCGCACAGGCCCCAGTAGAGCAGCACGCCCATGCTGTAGAGATCGCTCTGCGGTCCCAGCGACTCGCCGCGCTGGGCTTCGGGCGACTGAAAGGCTGCCGTGCCGATGCGCAGCGGCGCGTCGAACTGTTCATAGAGCGGCCCCGAGAGGTCGTAGTCGAGAAGTTGCGCCTCGCCGCTGGGCTGCACCAGGATGTTGTCGGCCTTGACGTCGCGGTGCAGCCAGCCGCCCGAGTGCATGGCTGCCAGGGCTTCGAGTACGTCGCTGAGGGTTCGCAGGTAGGCCTGGTGCTCGTGGGTCAGGGCCGGGCGGGCACGGTAGCGCCTGAACAGCTCGCTTCCCCGGCTGAAGCGCAGGACCACGGCAGACTGGCCTGCGACCTCGCCCAGTGCCACCACCTCGGCCAGATGCGGCGCGCGCACCTTCATGCGCGCCTCGCGCTCGGCGTGGGCCGAGAGTCCGGCAGTAAACAGCTTGACGGTGTAGGCCCGGCCGTCGTCGCCCACCGCCAGATACACCCGGCTCGACGCCCCCTGCCCCAGCGGGCGCAGCAAGGTGTAATGTCCGGCCACTCGGGTCCCTGCAAGCGACATTCTTCACCTTACCCTGCTGCTTCTGACAGAGAACATTCCAGCCCGTACAATCTGATTGGCCGGTCAGTTTACCTGTAGTTGTCGGTATGCCCCAGCGAGTAGCGCCCCGGCTGCGGAAAATAGGTCAGGCCGTGCGGTCCCTTGCCCACCTTGATGATCTTGAGAACTTTGCCACTCCGGGTATCGAACACGTACACCACGTCACTGTAGCGTCCCGAGAGCCAGAGTTGCTTGCCGTCCGGCGAGACGCTGCCCATGTCGGGACTGCCGCCGCCGGGAATCTTCCACTTGGCGATCAATTTCCGGGTGGCAAAGTCCAGCACGCTGACGCTGCCCTCGCCCCGGTTGGAGATAAACAGCCGGGTGGCGTCGCGGCTGGGATACAGCCCATGCGCCCCTTTGCCAGTGGCGATGAAGCCGAGCTTTTTCGGCACCGGGCCGCTGGCGTCGATCAGGTACACCCCGTTGGCCATCATGTCGGCCACGTAGTACACCTGGCCGTCGGGCGAGAGCTTCACGTCCTGGGGCATGCCGCCGATGTGCAGTGACCCCATCACCTTGCGTCCGGCAAAATCGATGTGCAGCAGGTCGCCGCTGAATTCGCAGGCCGCCAGCACCGATTGCCCGCTGGGGCTGAAATCCATGTGGTTGATGCCCTTGCACGGCACCTTGAGGCTGAACTGCGGTTTGATGGTGTGTGGATCGACGAAATCCAGCTTCTGCTCGTTCTCGGCCACCACCACCGCGTGCCGACCGTCGGGCGTGAAATACAGGTTGTACGGATCGAGCGTGGGTACCGCCTGGCCGGGCCGACTGGTCGCCGGGTCAATCGGCGTCAACGACTGCCGCCCCTGGTCACTGGCGACCCACAGGCGCTTGAGGTCATGTGACGGGACGACGTGCTGCGGCTCCTTGTCCACCTTGAAGGTCCACAGCACCTTGAAGGTGTGCGGGTCGATCACGCTGACGGTGTTGTCCTTGCCGTTGGGCACGTACACCCGCGTCAGCGCGCCCTTCACGGCGGGGCTGAACATCCCGGCCCTGGCGTGGGCGTAGATGTTGAGCGGCCCGGTTGGTCTGGGCGCAGTCGGCTTTGGTGTGGGGCGTTTGGCAGTGGTGCTGGCCGGAGGCTTCGCGCTGGAGGTCGCCAGACTGCCGGGCAATCCCCCGATCAGCAGTCCCCCGGCCAGCAACAGGGCAGCCGCCCTCACTTGAGCGGCCAACTCAGGTGGGCCTTGGTTTCCAGCAGCTTGTGGCGCTTGATGGCGGCATGAACCTGCTGCAAGGGCGCTCCGGCAGGCAGGTTCAGCGAGGCTGTGTCGATGGCGTAGAAGTCAATGTAGATGTCGTGCTGGCCTCGGCTGCAAATCGCGCTGTAGCCTGCCTGCCCCGCCTCGTTGGTGGCCGCCTTGCCGCCCGCCACGTTGAGCTGGGCAGCGGGCATGGGCGTCAGGCTCTTGGTGCTCAGCGGCAGATCGAACACCAGCCACCTGCCGCTGAGCGCCCTGGGCATCTGGTCCCAGAAGATGGCGGCGTAGCGCTTGGTACCGCTGGGCGGTGTGCCGGAAAAGGTCAGGGTCGGGGTCGTCTTCGCGCCGCACTTGAGGGCCGGGTCGGTGCTGGACAGGGCAACACTGAGCGGCGCGGCCAGCGCGGGTGCGGCGCTGAGGAGGGCGGTGGCAACCAGGGTCAGGAGCTTCATCTGACGCGAGTGTAGCGTCGGCGGATAAAATAAAGCAGGGGCAGGGGAGTGGCAGACCCCCGTGCGTCTTTCAGCCTGCCCCCTCGCCCACTGAAAGCGTGTGGGCATGACCCAGATTCAGCTTGAGTGTCAGCGCGTCACCGACCTTGCCGCTGCCCGCGCTCTGCGCCAGGACAGTGATTTTCTGTCCCGCTTCACTCAGCCTGCCCAGTGACGTGGCTCCGCGCCAGCAGCTCAGCCGCAATCAGGACAGCTTCCTGGGCTGGCCGGAGGTGCCTGCCAGAACCATAGATAGGGTTTCATAGGGCTGCTGTCAAGTCCCGCATTGGCGTTGGGCCAGCACCGACGCGGGGAAGAAGAAACCCGTCATCGTACGGCTGTCCGGATCGTATGACCGCCAATCCGATACACAGCAGTTTGCGCCCCAGGGCGATCAAAGCCACTTTGGCGGGCTTCCCCGAATCCCTCATCCCGCGGTAATACGTCCGTAAGCGGCTATGCGATTTTGATGCGCCCAGGGCGGAAAGATATGCAATCCGCCGCAGTCTGGCATTCCCTGTTTTGGAAATCCTACCTCGACCCTGACGTGCGCCCGACTGCTGCGGCGCTGGAGCCATTCCTGCTGCCGCTGAAATTTCCTTCCCGGTCGTCAACCGGGCAAAGCCCTCTGTTTCCGCGATGACCGTGATGGCCGAGATCAACGCGAATCCAGGAACACTCCGCAGCAACTTCAGTTGCTGCGTCAGATGAACATCCTGCTGGACAAGCGCTTTCAAGGCTGCTTCAATTTCATTGACCTGGCGCTGGAGCAGTTCCAGGCGCCCCTGAGACAGAGAAAGAGCCACTGGCGAGGCGTGCTCCGCATCTCTCAAAGCGATCAGGTGGTTGTTCTCCTGAGTCCGTCGGGCCAGCACCGTCTCCCGTTCTCGCGTCAATTGTTTGAGCTCGATCATGACCTGAGCCGGGGGCGTCCAAGTTGTTGGCCGCATCACGAGGCCGTACCGCGCGATGATTTCAGCATCCATGGCGTCGGTCTTGCCACGGCGCAAGACCGACCGGGCAAAATATTTGATCTGAGCAGGGTTGACCACGCTCACCTGGAAACCGACACGGTGAAAATGATGCGCTGAACGCTCCCAGTACACGTTGGTCGCTTCCATGACCACCTGTACTCTGTCTCCTTTGGCTTGCTTCTCCACCCAAGTCGCCAGCTGCGCCAATCCGGCAGCTGTATTGGCGACTGGACCTCGACGGCCGAGGATAGCGGGTGGTGACGTTGATCCATTCTGCAGACAGGCAAACAGCTCACGTTTTCCAACATCAATTCCGAGAACCAACATGACGTACCTCCTGGGCGATATCGTCAGGCGCAGCTTTCTCAGCACTCTTCTTGTGGTCCAGGCCTGGTGCCTCGGATAGGGTTCAGTGTCAAGAGAAAGGCCCCAGGTCGGCCAGATCTAGGATTCGGTCTTGGGTGGACCTGAAAAAAGCACTGGCTTGGTGACCTGGGTTGGACCTGACGCTCCGTATTGTGCCGGAGCTGGCCCAATACACAAGAAAAAAGCGGCCCCCACCCACAGGCGGAGACCGATCGAGTCAAACTGAGTTTTACGCCGTCGCCAGGTCCTTTTCCACGCCGAACATGCCCAAATCCACGTCCAGCGACTCGCCGCCTGCCTTGATGGTGGCCGAGAGCATCTTGGTTTCGGGGAACAGCTTGTCGAAGTAGAAGCGGGCGGTCTGGAGCTTGGCCTTGTAGAAGCCGTCCTTGTCCTGGCCCGCCTTCACGGCGTCGAGCGCGACCTTGGCCATCTTGACCCACAGGAACGCGTAGGTCACGTGGCCCACGTAGCGCAGGTAATCGACGGCGGCGGCGTTGGCCTCGTCGGGGTTTTGCATGGCTTTCTGTCCCACCACCATCGTCAGGGTAGCGAGCTGCCCGGCGGCCTTGCCGAGCTGATCGGCGTAGCCCTGCAACTCATCGTCGTCCGCCACTTCACTGACGAGCGCCTCGACCTGCGCGGCCAACCGCTGCAACTTCTTGCCGCCGTCCATCAGCACCTTGCGGCCCAGCAGATCGAGCGCCTGGATGCTGTTGGTGCCCTCGTAAATCATGCCGATGCGGGCGTCGCGTACGAACTGCTCCATGCCCCACTCGCGGATGTAGCCGTGCCCACCGAAGACCTGCTGGCTCTGCACCGCGATGTTGAAACCGTTGTCGGTCATGAAGGCCTTGGCGACAGGCGTCAGCAGCGCGACCAGATCGGCGGCCTCGTTGCGTTTGGCCTCGTCGGGGTGGTGGTGCTCAGTGTCGAGGCTGAGTGCCAACCACAGCGCCAGGGCGCGGCCCGCTTCCGAGTAGGCCCGGCCCGTCAGCAGCATCCGGCGCACGTCGGGGTAGCTGATGATCGGGTCGGCCTTCTCGCTCGGCATGGTGCGCGGCTCGTGGCGCATCTGGAGGCGGTCTTTGGCGTAGGCCACCGCGTTCTGGTAAGCCACCTCACCCAGGCCCAGCCCCTGCATGCCGGTGCCGAGGCGGGCGGCGTTCATCATGGTGAACATGTTGTTCATGCCCTTGTTGATCTGGCCCACCAGATAACCCGCCGCGCCGTCGAAGTTGAGCAGGGCGGTGGCGTTGCCGTGAATGCCCATCTTGTGCTCCAGCGAGCCGCAGACCACGCCGTTGCGCGCGCCCAGACTGCCGTCGGCATTCACCAGGAACTTGGGCACCAGAAACAGCGAGATCCCCTTGGTGCCTTCCGGGCTGCCTTCCAGTCGGGCCAATACCAGATGGACGATGTTGTCGGTGAAATCGTGCTCGCCGGCAGAGATGAAGATCTTGGTGCCGCTGATGGCGTAGCTGCCGTCACCATTGTCGGTGGCCTTGGTGCGGATGATGCCGAGGTCGGTTCCGGCGTGCGGCTCGGTCAGGCACATGGTGCCGGTCCACTCGCCCGACACGATCTTGGGCAGGTAAATGGCCTGAAGCTCGTCGCTGCCGTGCGCGACCAGCGCGCTGTAGGCTCCGTGGGACAAGCCGGGGTACATGCTCCATGCCGTGTTGGCCGAGATGTTCATTTCGGAGGTGGCGATGTTGACCACGTGCGGCATACCCTGACCGCCCCACTTCGGGTCGGCGTCCAGCCCGGTCCAGCCCGCCTGCCGGAATTTGGTGTAGGCGGCCTTGAATCCGGTGGGCGTCTTGACGTTGCCGTCGGCGTCGCGCACGCAGCCTTCCTGATCGCCCACCGCATTGAGCGGCACGAGTTCGTTCTCGGCGAAGCGGGCGGCCTCCTCCATCACCTGATCCATCAGGTCGCTGTCGGCGGTGTCGTTGTCGGCGTAGTAGGGCATCTGCTTGAGGGCGTCGGCGGCCCCCAGCACCTCGTGCATCACGAAGCGAAGGTCGCGGAGCGGCGCTTTGTAGCTGGGCATGGGTAAATCCTCCTGGGCTGAGTGGGGCGGAAGCTGAACGGGGAAGAGAACGGGGCGAATTGTGGCGTGGTTGCTTGTACTCAGTCTAAAACTTTTCCGGGCAGATTGCTAGCAGCTTTTTCCTTAAGTGCGCCCTTAATTCCTTCTCTCCAGCTTCGGCGACTACATGGTAAATCCGGCGGGGTTTTGCCGCGTCCGGCCCGAGCCAGCTCTCCAGCCGTCGCAGCCCGGTGGGTGACCAGACTGCGCCAGGGCTGCTTCCACCACTTCGGCGGGTCAGCGATCTGGCCAGGCACAATTCTTCGCTGGCGTTCTGGTTGGCTGATCGCCTGACCGCCAGGATTCCTACCGCCGCCGCCCAGCAAAAAGCCTTCGCGCTCAGGGGCAGCGAAGGCTCGTGTGTAGGTGGCGCAGGCTTAGAGAAAAGGGCGTCATCCCCCGTCCTTCAGGGCGGGGATATAAGCCCTCGGCACCGCAGGTGCCGCAAAGCTAAAGCACCGCACGGGCTAGAAATCTAGTGGTTTATCTGCTACCATGTGCATATGGTCGGAGAGCGTTCAACACGACATGCACACTTCAATTTGAACTACCATCTGGTGTTCACGCCGAAATACCGCCGTCGTTCGTTCTTCGGCCCGTCCCGTGACCGCCTGATGGAGATTTTCACGGCTACCTGCGCTGAACGGGATTGGCTCATCCGGGGCATGGAGGTCATGCCGGACCACGTGCATGTGTTCGTGTCCTGCCCACCGAAATGGGCACCGTCCGACATCGCCAAGATTCTGAAGGGCGTCTCAGCTCGGCTTCTCCTTCAGGAGTTCCCCGAGGTGATTCAGCGGTACATCGAAGGGCAGCGCAAAGGGCAGGTGGAAGACGATGGGGTTTAAGGCCATGAAATATAGGCTGTTCCCGAACGTCACGCAGGAGAAGGCGTTGGATACCACGCTGTACCTGTGCCGCCAGTTGTACAACGCGGCCCTTGAGGAACGCAGGGGAGCCTACAAGAAAAGCGGCGTCTCGGTCCGCTACTACGAACAGAAACGCGCCCTGACTGAAATCAAGGCCGACCTGCCGGAGTACAAGGGAATCCACTCCCAGGTGTTGCAGGACGTCATAGAGCGGCTGGACAAATCCTTCAAGGGATTCTTTCGGCGGGTCAAGGCAAAACAGACTGCCGGGTATCCGAGGTTCAAAGGGCGCAACCACTACGACTCCTTTACTTACCCGCAAGCGGGTAAGACGGGGGCGATGCCCCTGGAAGATTCTGGGAAGGTCGACCTCTCCAAGATTGGGAACGTGCGCTGCACGTTCCACCGTCCGCTTGAAGGGCAGGTCAAGACGGCCACCGTCAAGCGGGAGGGTGACAAGTGGTTCATCGTGTTTGCCTGCGAGGTCGAAGCTGCACCCCTCCCCGCGACGGGTGACGTGATTGGGATTGACCTCGGCACGAATCCAAACTTCCTCATCACGTCGGACGGCGAGTTCGTTCCGGCTCCCCGTCACTTCAAGAAGTCGGAGCGCAAAATTGGCCTGCTTCAGCGGGCCGCCAGCAAGAGGAAGCGGGGCAGCCGCCGCCACAAGGCGCTGAAGCGTCAGGTCGCTGCTGAGCATCGCCGGGTCGCCAATCGTCGCCGGGACTTCCACCACAAGACGGCCCGCACTCTGGTGAATCACCACGACACCGTGTTTCACGAAGACCTCAACATCATCGGGCTGGCCCGTTCCCGTACCGCCAAAGGTGTACTGGACGCGGGTTGGGCCAGCTTCATCAACATCCTCTCCCTCAAAGCTGCGAACGCTGGTCGGAGAGTTCTCGGGGTTGACCCGAAATATACGAGTCAGGACTGTCACCAGTGTGGGCATCGCCAGAAAATTAAAATCGGCCATGCCTACCTGTGTGCCAACTGCGGACTGGACATGCACCGCGATGTCCATGCCGCTTTGAATATCCTGAATCGGGGCAGGGATGCTGCCTTCTGCGAGAGCGTGCAATCTCCGGCGCTTGCTGACCAGAGAAGCCTCGCCCTTTAGGGCGGGGAGTCATCACGAACAGAGGTGGAAGCGGGGTTCAGCGCCGGGCGGACATTCCCGGCTGGTTCGGCACCGTTATGGTCTGGGCGCGGCCCTGAAAGTAAGCGCTGGCCCCGGTGTTGCTGTCACGCTCGCGCCGCGAGAAGCGCCAGACCAGCTTGCCCACCTGGGTATTGACTTCCACTCTGGGATCGAGATCCGTCAGTGCGGCGGTCAGGACCGCGATGTCGGCCCGCCAGGCGTCCTGGCTGACGGTGGCGCGGTGGTGACCGTAGTCCTCCAGAATCTTGATGAAGTACCCGCCGTTGCGCTGTTCTGCCGCGTAGCGGCCCTGAAGGAGATGCATACCCCAGTTTACACCAAAAGCAAAAAACCCGTACTGGACAGTATTTTCCGAAACCTTCAGACGGTTCAGGCGCTCCACTCGCGGCGGCACAGCACCAGCCGGTAGCCGTCGGGGTCAGCCAGCGTCACGCCCCAGTCGTCCCAGTAGGGATTGAGCGCCGCCACCCGCACGCCGCCGCAGGCTTCCAGGTGCTTGACGGTGATTTCCGAGACCACTTCGCCCAGATACAGCACCAGCAGGTCGTCGGCGCTGGGCGTGGGCTGAACGCGGTGCAGGGCCGAGTGGGTCAGCTCCAGGTGCCAGGTCGCTCCCGGCAGGCCCAGCATCAGCAGCGAGAATTCGGTGTCGCTGGTGGCCTCGTACTGGTTCAGCACCTCCAGGCCCAGGCCCCGCCCATAAAAGCGCTCGGCGGCAGCCAGGTCGAGACTGGGCCGTGCCAGACGAATCCGGGTCTGCGCCGTGAGGGACAGCACCGCTTACTTCTGTGGCTCGATGGTGACTTTGCCGGTGGTCTTGCGGTCTAGGATGTCCTGAAACGCCTGCGCCGACTCGGCGAGTGGGTAGCGCGGCCCCACCTGCGGGCGCAGTTTGCCTGCTGCCACCAGCGGATTAAAGAACGCCAGTGCGTCCCGAACCATGCCCGGATCGCCCAGCATCGGGGTCAGCCACACGCCGGTCACGCTCAGGTTTTTCTTCATGAGCAGACCAGGGTTGATGGTGGCCTGCTCGCCGCTGGCCGCGCCCACGATCATCAGGCGGCCCATGTTGGCGAGCATCTTGAGGCTACGCTGCACCATTTCGCCGCCAGTGATCTCCACCAGAATGTTGACGCCGTGACCGCCCGTCGCCTCTTTCACCGCGTCGACGATGTCCTCACGCTCGGAGTTGAGGGTCATCTGTGCGCCCAGATCAGCGGCCATTTTCAGCTTGGCGTCGGTGCTGGCAATGGCGATGATGTTGAGTTCCAGCGCCCTGGCGACCTGAATCAGCGCCGTGCCGAGTGCACCTGCCGCGCCCTGAATCAGGACCGTCTCGCCTTTCTGGGCACGGCCCAGGGTGATCAGGGTGACGAAGGCGGTGTAATAGCTTACCGGAAAGGCGGCGGCCTCGGCAGCGTCCAGGCCGTCTGGCACGGGAATGATGCCGCGCAGGGGCACGATGGCGTATTCCTGCAAGGCCCCCTGCCCGGTCAGTGCGGCGACCTGCTGACCGACCTCGAAGCCGGTGACGCCCTCGCCCAGTGCGTCAACCGTTCCGGCAAACTCGCCGCCGGGAATCAGTGGCAGCTTGGTGGGCGTCAGGTACTGGCCCTTGACCGCCAGTACGTCGGCGAAGTTGATGCCCGCCGCCTCCACCTTGAGGCGCACCTGGCCTGCGCGGGGTTCGGGTCTGGCAACTTCACGGAGCTGCATCACGTCGGGGTTCCCGGTCTGCTCAACGAGGATCTGGCGCATGGTCTGGGCTTGGGTCATGGATCTACTTTAAGCGCCAACTGGGCGCTGGGGTGAAGGTGAAAGCACGTTGCACAATTGCTGCCGAGCATTGCACCTTCCGGGTTGACCCGCCCGCCTCCCGCGTGAAACCATGGGCGGGCCAAGACAACCTGTCTGACACGTTGAGCGTTTCAGCCTTCTTCATCCACACCGCACCCCGGAGGTAGCACCGTGAGCATCGTAGACCAGATTCGCCAGGGCAACGTTCTCGTTTTAACCATCAACAATCCGCCTGTCAACGCCTTCTCGCCGGGCGTGCCGGAAGGCCTTCACGCAGGTTTGGACGCTGCCGAGCAGGACAGCAGTGTCAAGGCGGTCATCATCATCGGCGGCGGGCGCACCTTCATCGCTGGGGCCGACATCAAGACCTTCGACCTGCCGCGTGAACAGGCCCCCGATCTGCGCGGCTTCATCGTGCGGCTGGACGCTTTCAGCAAGCCGACAGTGGCCGCCATTCACGGCACGGCCCTCGGCGGCGGCCTGGAAGTGGCGCTGGCCTGCACTTACCGGGTGGCCGTCAAGGACGCCATGCTGGGACTCCCGGAGGTCAAACTCGGCGTGCTGCCGGGCGCGGGCGGCACCCAGCGTTTGCCGCGTGTGGTGGGTGCTCAGAAGGCGCTGGAGATGATGCTGTCGGGCACTCCGATCAAGGCCAGCGAGGCGGCGCAACTGGGCCTGGTCGACGAAATTGTGGACGGCGATCTGCTGACGGGTGCGGTGAAGTTTGCTGAAACGCACGCTGACGCCCGCCCACTGCCGCGCATCAGTGCACGCACGGCGGAAGGCAGCCCCGAAGTGTTTGCCGCCGCCCGCGAGGGCATCAAGAAGACCCACCGGGGCCAGCTCGCGCCTGGCTTGATCATCGATCTGGCGGAAAAGGCCACCACCACGCCGTTTCAGGAAGGCTGGGACGCCGAGGCCAGCTTATTCATGCAGGCCAAGGACTCGCCGCAGTCGCGCGGGCTGCGCCACATCTTCTTCGCCGAGCGCGAGGCGGGCAAGATCGCGGGCCTCGGCAAGGACACGCCGCAAAGCGAGATCAAGTCGGTGGGCATCATTGGCGCGGGCACGATGGGCGGCGGCATCGCCATGAACTTCCTGAATGCGGGACTGCCAGTGATGATCGTGGAAACCGCTCAGGACGCCCTGGACCGGGGCCTGGCGACCATTCGCAAGAACTACGAGAACACCGCCAAGAAAGGCCGCATGACCCAGGATGACGTCGAGAAGCGGATGGGTCTGCTGACGCCCACTCTGAACATGGCCGATCTCAAGGACGCCGACATCATCATCGAAGCGGTCTTCGAGAACATGGACGTCAAGAAGGACATCTTCACCAAGCTGGACGGCATTGCCAAGCCCGGCGCGATTCTGGCATCCAACACGTCAACCTTGGACGTGAACGAGATCGCCAGCGTGACCAAGCGCCCCGAAAGCGTGATCGGATTGCACTTCTTCAGTCCGGCCAACGTGATGAAGCTGCTGGAGATCGTGCGGGCCGACAAGACTTCGGCTTCAGTGCTGGCGACCAGTATGGCGCTGGCCAAGAAGATCAAGAAAGTCGGTGTGGTGGTGGGCGTCTGTGACGGCTTCGTCGGCAACCGGATGATTCACCGCTATAGCGACGAGGCCCGGCAACTGGTGGAAGCCGGAGCCGCGCCGCAGGACGTGGACGCCGCCATGAACGGGCTGGGCCTGCCGATGGGGCCGTTCCAGATGGGCGATATGGCCGGGCTGGACATCGGTTACGCCATTCGCCAGCACCAGGCCAAGGTTGCGGGTCAGCCCAAGCCGGACGGCTGGTTGGACCGCATCGTGGAAAAGGGCCGCAAAGGTCAAAAAACGGCGGCGGGTATCTACGACTACGGCGAAGACCGCAAGCCCAGGCCGAATGCCGAAGTCACGCAGATGCTGGCCGATTACCGCGCCGAGCAGGGCATTACGCCCCGCGAAGTTGGGCAGGAGGAAGCCGCCAAACGCCTGACCTATAGCCTGGTCAACGAGGGCGCGAAGATTCTGGAAGAGGGCATTGCCCAGCGGGCGGGCGATATCGACGTGATCTACATTTACGGCTACGGCTTCCCGGCTTACCGGGGCGGCCCGATGCAGTACGCCGACGAGCAGGGACTCAAGAACGTGGTGGCCGATCTGGAGCAGTACGGTCAGACGCCCGCACCGTTGCTCAAGCAGTTGGCGGAGACAGGGGGAACGTTCGCGGGGTGGGACAAGGGGGCGGGGCGGGGGTGAGTGCAAAAATATCGGTAGCCATCGCTCGGCGGTCAGTCGCTTGACCCGTCCTTTTTATTGGGAACACTCGCTGGAAGTGCTGTGGCGGGTGTTCGGGTCGCTGGATGCTCAACTTCAAGTCAAATTCACTGCTCAAGCCTTATGACCATTCAAGTCCGAATCCTCAACCTCAACGAGGCCCATATTCTCAATCATCTCGCCCCAGACGTGTTTGACAATCCGCCTGACCTGCGCTGGACGGCGGAGTTTTTCGCAGATGCCCGTCACCATCTGGCCGCCGCGCTGGACGGGGAAACGGTGGTGGGCATGGCGTCTGGCGTCCACTATGTCCACCCTGACAAGCCGCCGGAACTGTTCATTAACGAGGTGGGCGTATCGGAGTCCTATCAGGGACAAGGGCTGGGGCGGCGGCTGATGGACGTTTTGCTGGAGCATGGTCGCACACTCGGTTGCGTGGCGGCCTGGACGCTGACCGAGCCGGACAATATGGCCGCCCGCCGCCTCTATTCGGCAGTGGGCGGCGAGGAAGACGCTTGCCAGATCTTCGTCATGCCGCTGGGTGAACATTCCTGATGCTCAGGGTCGCCTTTCTCACCGACGCGCCGCGTGTGGCGGGCAGCGAAGTGTGGCTGCTCAGCGTGCTGCCGCAGTTGCCCGCGCTGGGCATTACTCCGGCAGTGTTCGTGCCGGTGGGAACGGCGCTGGACGCCTTCGCCGAGCGGTTGATAGAGGCGGACCTCCCCGTGACCCGGTTCAAGCGCCTCAGCGATTTACCCGTCCTGACCCGCGACTTCGACCTGCGGGTGATGCACGCCTGGGGGCTGCTCACCTACGCCCGGCTTTTCCCGCAGCTGGCCGAGCCGCGCTGGGTGGTCATTCATGACCAGCTGGAGTTCTTTTACCCCCTGGGCCTGCGGGCCTTTTACCGGCTGGGCTTTCGGCTGACCAAAGGCTGGGGCATGCGCTCTGCCGGCGGCGTGCTGACCGTTTCCGAGTGGGCTGACGGGTGGCTACGCCGCTTTAAGCTTCCCATTTCCGGCTTCGTCAGGAACGGGGTCAACGTGGAGCGTTTCCGGCCTGCTGCTGAGCAGGAACGCGCCGCTTTGCGTACCAAGTTCGGCTTCACCCGTTTCACGGTGCTGGTGCCGGGCCGCTTCGTTCTGGAAAAAAACCAGTGGGCGGCGCTGCGCTCGGCCCGGCACGCCCGCGAGCTTGATTTTGTATTCGTGGGCGATATGGATTCGGCTCTGGGCAAGCTGGCGGTGCGGTTCAAGCACCTCGCCCACCTGAGCAACGTCCGCTTTCTGGGCCGCCGCCATGACATGCCCGCCCTCTACCGCGCCGCCGACGCCCTGCTCCAGCCCACGCTGGCCGAGAATCAGTCGCTGGTGACATTGGAGGCAATGGCCTCGGGCCTGCCGATTATCACCACGCCGATTCCCGCGCAGGCCGAACTCGTCGAGGACGGCGTGTCGGGTCTGCTGGTGCCGCCTGCCCCGCACTTGCTGGCGCTGGCGCTACGACGCCTGTCGGCCAATCCCGAACGCGCCCGCCAGATGGGAGAAGCGGCGCGGGCGCGGGTGCTGGCTGCGCACACGCTGGATGGCGCGGCGGCGCGATTGGCGGGGATGTTGCGAACAGCGCACAGCATTCCCGCTGATCATGACGTTCGCCTTCCCATCCATCAGCCAGCCGCCTCTGTTCAGTTCCTTCCAGCCAAGCCCTGAACTCTTGTTCACCGTCCGCAACACCACCCAAGCCCCTCAACCAAAGGAGTTCCACCATGCTTGAAGCTGTCATCGTCTCCACCGCCCGCACCCCCATCGGTAAGGCTTACCGGGGCTACCTCAACGACACCCACGGCTCCGACATGGGCGCACATGCCGTCACCCACGCCGTTCAGCGGGCGGGCGTCGACCCGTCCGAGATTGAAGACGTGATCATGGGCGCGGGCAACCCGGAAGGCGCAACCGGCAGCAACATTGCCCGCCAGATCGCACTCCGGGCCGGATTCCCGGTCAGCGTGGCGGGTGTGACCGTCAATAGGTTCTGCTCCAGCGGTCTGAACACCATCGCCATGGCGGCCAACAGCGTCATGGCCGGGCAGGGTGACATCATCGTGGCGGGCGGGCTGGAGAGCATCAGCCTGACCCAGAACGAGCATTCCAACAAGTACCGGCTGCGCGGCGAGTGGCTGATGGAGCACAAACCGGCCATCTACATGTCGATGCTGGAAACGGCGGAAATCGTCTCCAAGCGCTACGGCATTTCCCGTGAGGCACAGGACGAGTACGCCCTGAGAAGCCAGCAGCGCACGGCTGCCGCGCAACAAGCGGGCAAGTTTGATGACGAGATCGTGCCTTACACTGCCAGCATGAAGGTGCAGGACAAGGCCACCGGAGAAATTTCCGATAGGGAAGTGACCCTCAAGCTCGACGAGGGCAACCGCCCCGACACCACGCTGGAAGGGTTGCAGAAGCTCAAGCCCGTCTTCGAGGGCGGCGTCATCACGGCGGGCAATGCCTCGCAACTCAGTGACGGTGCGTCGGCCTGCGTGGTCATGAGCGCCGACCTCGCCCGTGAGCGCGGCCTCGCGCCCCTTGGCCTGTTCAAAGGTTTCGCTGTTCACGGCTGCGAACCCGACGAGATGGGCATCGGGCCAATTTTCGCCGTGCCCCGCCTACTCAAGCGGCACGGCCTGACCGTGGACGACATCGATTTGTGGGAACTCAACGAGGCGTTCGCGGTGCAGGCGCTTTACTGCCGCGACAAACTCGGCATTGACCCCGAGAAGTACAACGTCAACGGCGGCAGCATCAGCATCGGCCACCCTTACGGCATGAGCGGCGCTCGCCTGACCGGACACGCCCTCTTGGAAGGCAAACGCCGGGGCGCAAAGCATGTGGTCGTGACCATGTGCGTCGGCGGCGGCATGGGCGCAGCGGGGTTGTTCGAGGTGTTGTAATCGTGGATCAACAAATGGCCCAGGAGTGGATAACGCATCGCGTTGCGCCTGCTTTTGAGCTGTTTGTCGAACACCACGACGCCTCTCTTTTGGAGTTTAATTTTGCCCTGCTTGCATGTTAGTGCTGCTGAGAGCTTTCCCAACACCTTTGACTGGCCGGATGATGTTGAGTTAAAACTCACCTACTCAACTCCGCTTCTGGTATCACACCCACTGGGATGATCACGCGGCAGATTTACGAAAGCACCTCACTTGGCTTCTGAACAAATAATGGAGACCCTACATGCCCCTAGACCCAGCCCTTAAAGAAGTCCTCCTTCAATTCGCCGCCGCGCCGCAGCCGAATGGCCTCGACGAGATGCGCCAGATGGTGATCGCCAGCGCCGAGCGCACGCCCAAGCGTCCGGCCAAGATTGCTGGAACCCGTGACCTGCTCATTCCCGGCCCCGCCTCCGAGCTGCCCGTCCGCCTGTACCTGCCGCTGGGCGCAAAGCCTGAAGGTGGCTGGCCGCTGACAGTCTTCTACCACGGTGGCGGCTTCGTCGCTTACAGCATCGAAACGCACGATCAGGTCTGCCGTGAGCTGTGCGAGGGCGCGAACACGGCGGTGCTGAGCGTGGATTACCGCCTCGCGCCCGAATACAAATTCCCTGCTCCAGTGGACGACGCTTACGCCGCCTTTGTCTGGGCTGCTGAGCACGCTGCCGAACTGGGCGTGGACGCTTCCAAACTGGCCGTATCGGGCGACAGCGCAGGCGGCAGCCTCAGCATCGCCGTGACCCAGCGGGCCCGCGACGAGAACGGTCCGGCCATCAAAGCGCAATTGCTGATCTATCCGGCCACCGATTTTGGCAACACGGAACGCTACCCCTCGCGCCAAGAGAATGGCAAGGACTACTTTCTGACCGAGGAGCGCATGAAGTTCTTCGGGGAAATGTACCTGGCCGACGCCCAGCACGCCTTTCATCCGCATGTCAGCCCGATCAATGCCGACCTGGGGAACCTGCCGCCCGCCCTGGTGCTCACCGCCGAGTTCGACCCGCTGCGCGACGAGGGTGCGGCCTACGCCGAAGCTCTCAAGGCAGCGGGCAACCGTGCCGAGCAGCAGAGCGGCCCCGGCATGATTCACGGTTTTGCCAACATGACCGGCATCTCTCAGGCAGCGGCAGAGCTGATGGACACGGCGGCAGCCTGGCTGGGACGCGAACTCAGCGCTTAAGGATCAGCCCGCACCCCGCCCGACCCAACTTCCCACACCCGTGTCGCCACCCGCTCGCGCAGCCGCCGGTCATGCGTTGCCAGCAGCAACGTGCCGGGAAAGCGGTGCAGCAGGCCCTCCAGCGCCTCAATCGCCCTGACGTCGAGGTGGTTGGTGGGTTCGTCCAGCACCAGTAGCCCGGCGCGGGTCACGCCCAACCGCGCCAGGGTCAGTCGGGTGCGCTGCCCGCCGGAGAGGTCGGCCACCCGGAAAGCCGGGTCGGGCGGCAGGCCCACCTGGGCGGCGATCTCGTAGAGCTGATGCGGGGTCAGCCAGGGGTTGGCATCCAGCAGGGCGTCTTTGAGGGTGGGCAGGTTAGAGATTTCCTCGCCGCCCTGCCCGGCGAAATACACCTGCAAGCCTGCGCCCAGCCGCATGCGGCCCGAATGCGGCAGGCGGCCCAGCAGCGCCAGCAGCAGCGTGCTCTTGCCGCCGCCGTTGGGCCCCACCAGCGCGATCTTCTCGCCCCGGCGCACGTCCAGATTCACCCCGCTCAGCACCGTCGCCTCGCCCCGGCACACGCTCAGGTCGCGCACCGTCAGCACTTCGGCAGGGCCAGTCGGAGCGGCGGGCAGATCGAGGGACAGGCGGCGGCGGTCGTTATAAGGCTTGTCAGTGGCTGCCGCGTCCAGTTGCATCAGGCGGTGCTCCAGGGCCTTCGCGCGGCCCGCCAGCGTGTTGGAGACGCCCTCGGCCTTGTTTTTGGCGGCCAGCAGCGGTTTGTTTCCGGCGCGGCGGTGGCTGAACTTCCCGGCGCTGTGGGCCTGGCTGCTGAGCCGGGATTGTTCCTGGGTCAGGGCGCGGCGCTGGCGTTGCTGCGCTCGGTGGTCGCGCCCCTGCGCTTCCCGCAGCGTGATTTTGAGAGTCATCGCCGCCGAGTAGTTGCCGGGATAGGATGTCAGTCGCCCGCGTTCCAGTTCGGCGGTGCGCGTCGCCACGGCGTCCAGAAAAGCCCGGTCATGCGAGGCCAGCACGAAGGTGGCGCGGCTGTGGGCGATCCAGTCTTCCAGCCAGCGGAGCGAAGCCTCGTCGAGGTGGTTGGTGGGTTCGTCGAGCAGGTACACCTCGGCGGGCGAGAGCAGCAGCCGGGCCAGCAGCACGCGCCGGGTCTGCCCGCCTGAGAGCTGATCTGTCAAGGCGTCCGGAGGCAGATCCAGGCCGCCCAGCACGGCCCGCGCCTGCGTCTCAAAGTCGTAGCCGCCCAGTGCGCGGTAAGTCTCCTCGGCAGCGCTGAAGGCGTCCAGGGCGTTCGGGGCCGCGCTGCTCAGGGCATCGCTGGCGGCAGCGAGCGTTTGGGCAGCGGTTCTCAGCTCCGGCGGCGTCACCGCCTCCAGCACCTCGCCGGACGGTTGCGGCGCGTGCTGGGGCAGGTAGACCAGGGTGCCAGGGCGTTCGATCTGGCCGCTGTCGGGCTGTTCCAATCCAGCGATCAGGCGCAGCAGGGTCGTCTTGCCGCTGCCGTTCTCGCCTATCAAGGCCAGGCGTTCGGCCGGCAGCAGGGTCAGGGAGACGTCTTCGAAAATCAATTGGTCGCCGTAGGTGCGGGCGACGTGGCTCAGCTTGAGCAGCATCTTCCCTCGGTATTGAGTGTGGCAGGGCGGCCCCACAGCAAAGCGGGGCACACGCCAGGGCGCTCAGACAACGGGTGTCGTCTTCAGTCAGCGGACTGGTGGGCGCTTCTCACGAATCAAAACCTCTCACGGGCGGGAAGGAAAGCCGGACCTCAGGGAACCTGAGCGGGTCAAGGAGAGTTTAGCGCAGGTTCGGCGTGGGTAAGCCAATTGGCGCAGCCGCTCTAGACTCAGCCGTGCCCCGCGCCTTCACGCCCTTCCTCCATGCTGCCTACACCGATGCGCCGCCGCCCCGCAGGCAGTTTCTGCCACGCGAGTTCCTGCCGACTCTGTTGGCCGGGGCCGCCGAGCGCCTGCCGCTGCTGGCGGCCCCCGATCTGCCCTGGGCACTGGCCGAGCGCGTTCACGACGCGGCTTACCTGGCCAGGTGGCGGCGCGGCGAGGTCACGCGCCAGGAGGAGCGGGCGCTGGGTTTCGCCTGGCATCCGGCGGTGGTCGAGCGCGGCCTGGCGTCGTGCGGCGCGACTCTCAGCGCCACCTGGGACGCCCTCAGCACCGGCCTGGGTCTCAATCTGGGCGGCGGCACCCATCACGCCTACGCCGACCATGCCGAGGGTTTTTCCTTCCTCAATGACGTGGCGATCGCGGCCCGGCACGTCCTCGACGCCGGACTCGTCAAGAGGGTGCTGATTCTCGATCTGGACGTGCACCAGGGCAACGGCACGGCCAGCATTTTCAGAGACGAAGCGCGGGTGTTTACCCTCAGCCTTCACGCCGAGCACAATTACCCGTTCAAGAAGGAAGTCGGCGATCTGGATGTGGCCCTGCCGGACGCTACGGGCGACGCCGACTATCTGGCCGTGCTGGACAGGGCGGTGCTGCCCGCCGTGCAGGCCTTTCAGCCCGACCTGCTCTTTTATCTGGCCGGGGCCGACGTGCTGGCGGGCGATCAACTGGGGCGGCTCTCGCTCAGTCTGGAGGGTCTGCGGGCGCGTGACGGGCGGGTCTACGGCTGGGCAGCCCAGACGCGCACGCCGCTGGTGTCGCTGATGGCGGGCGGCTACCACCGCGACCCGGCAACGCTGGTGCGGGCGCGGCTCGGAACCCTGGAGGCGGCGCTGGGGGCTTTTGCTGCCGCCCCAGACGCGGTATAATATTCAGATGACGTTTCTGCTCTCGCCACCCTAGCTGCACGCCCCGGCTTGAGTTGCAGCAACGAAGACCCCCGCCGATGGTTTCAGCTCAGAGACTGTCCAGATCAGGATGTTTCCAGACCGGGCCGCTTGCCCAAGCGCCCGCAGGAGTGACGCATGACCACCACCGATTCCGCCCTGCCCGACACTGCTCTGCCTGACACTGGTCTGCCAGACACCGCAGACACATCTTCACCCGCTGCCCTGGCCTCTGTTGTCCCAAACGTAGCCGATGCCCAACTGGAGCGCGAAATCCTGCGCCGCCGGACCTTTGCCATCATCTCGCACCCCGACGCGGGCAAGACCACCATCACCGAGAAGCTGCTGCTCTACGGCGGCGCGATTCAGCAGGCTGGGTCGGTCACGGCCCGTGAGGGCATGCGCCACACCACCTCTGACTGGATGAGCATCGAGCAGCAGCGCGGCATCTCGATTTCCAGCTCGGCGCTGACCTTCGAGTATGCGGGCCGCCACATCAACCTGCTCGATACCCCCGGCCACCAGGACTTCTCGGAAGACACCTACCGTACCCTGACCGCTGCCGACTCGGCGTTGATGGTGCTGGACGCGGCCAGAGGCGTCCAGGCACAGACCGAGAAGCTGTTCGCGGTGTGCCGCAACCGGGGCATCCCGATTCTGACCTTCATCAACAAGATGGACCGCCCTGCCGTCGATCCGTTCGAACTGCTCGAACAGGTCGAGAGTACGCTCGGCATCGCGGCCATTCCGCTGACCTGGCCCATCGGCGACGGCCCCGACTTCAAGGGCGTCTATGACCTCCAGGCCAAGCAGGTGCTGGTCTTCGAGCGCACCGCACGCGGCAAGCAGCGTGCCCCGGTGCAGGTGGCGGGCCTGCACGACCCCGAGCTGCACCGGCTGGTCGGCGCGGACCTGGCTGCCAAGCTGAGACAGGACGTGGAACTGATCGAGGGCGCGATGGACGCCTTCGACCAGAACGCTTTTCTGAGCGGTGAGCTGACCCCGGTGTTCTTCGGCAGCGCCATGAACAACTTCGGCGTCGAGCACTTCCTGAGCCGCTTCGTGGACCTCGCTCCCCCGCCCGGGCCCACCGAGACCAACCTCGGCGAGCGCGACCCTGAAGCGCCGTTTGCCGGTTTCATCTTCAAGCTCCAGGCCAACATGAGTAAGGCCCACCGTGACCGCACCGCCTATATGCGGGTCATGAGCGGTCACTTCGCCCGCGGCATGGACGTGACCCACACCCGCACTGGGCGCAAGCTGCGGCTCTCACAGGCCCACACCCTGTTTGCCCAGGACCGTGAGAAGGTCGAGGACGCCTACCCCGGCGACATCGTGGGGCTGGTCAACCCCGGCGTCTTCCAGATCGGCGACGTGATCAGCCTGGACGCCAGGCTGCATCTGCCAGGCTTTCCGAGGTTCACGCCCGAGACGTTTGCCACCCTGTCACTGCGCGATGTGGGCAAGCGCAAGGCGTTCATGAAGGGCCTCACCCAGCTGGCTGAGGAGGGCGTGGTGCAGGTCTTCTATCCGACCGATGGGGCGCGCGACCCCTACCTGGGCGCGGTGGGGCCGCTGCAATTCGAGGTCTTCCAGGCGCGGCTGGCCGAGGAGTACAGCGTGGAAGTCGAGATGCACCTCACCAGTTACGAGCTGGTGCGCTGGCTGGCCGGTGACACGGCCTCGGTGGCCCGCTTCGCCCGTCACGTGGAAGACGATCAGGGCCGCCCGGTGATGCTGTTCAGGAGTTCCTACGACCTCGACTACACCCAGCAGCAGCACCCTGAGATCGAGTTTCTGCCGTTGCCCAAGGACCTGACACGGGTCTGAGCGCTTGGAGAGTCGGGGGACAGTGATTTCCCTGGCCCTCCGCTCTTTTACTTTTGGCTGACGCCCGCGCCAGACGCCAGCCTGTAGACTCTCCGAATGCTCGATCCGGAATACCTGCTCAAGACCTTCTCCTACCTGGGCCTGGCCCTCATTATTTTTGCTGAAACCGGTCTGCTGCTGGGCTTTTTTCTGCCGGGCGACAGCCTGCTGATCACGGCGGGGCTGTTCGCGGCGCGCGGCGACCTCGGCCTGGGCTGGATCATCGGCCTGACGGTGGCGGCGGCGTTCCTGGGCAACATTTCGGGTTACGTCATTGGGCGGCAGTTCGGCCCCGCCGTGTTCGCCCGCGCCAGATTCCTCAAACCCGAATATGTCGAGCAGGCCCGCGAGTATTTCGACAGCCACGGCAACCAGACGCTGGTGCTGGCCCGCTTCGTGCCGATTATCCGCACCCTGGTGCCCACCCTGGCCGGAACCATCCGGATGAACCCGCGCACCTTCATGATCGCCAACGCTGTGGGCGCGCTGCTGTGGGGCGCGGGCGTGCCGCTGGCGGGCTACGGCCTGGGCAAGATCATTCCCGCTGCCGTGCTCGACAAATATATCCTGGTGATCGTGGGGGTCATTCTGGTGGCCTCGTTCGTACCGGTGCTGCTGGAAATCAACAAGCGGCGCAGGCGCTGAAGCCCCCGGAACAGGAAAACCGGCGCGCAAAAGAATTCGGTGACGGTCCGGCGGCTAGCGTGATGTCCATGCTCGCCGCCCTCGTTCCTGCCGCCCGCCCCACCCGTTTCGGAGCGGCCTGATGCTCGCCACCGCCCGCAGCGCCGCCCTCATCGGGGTGGACGCTGTGCTGGTCACCGTGGAGGTGGATGTGTCGCCGGGCCTGCCCGCCTTCAACATCGTCGGTCTGCCGGATCAGGCGGTCAGCGAGGCGCGCGAGCGGGTGCGGGCGGCAATTCGCAACAGTGGCCTGCCCTTCCCGGCGGCCCGCATCACCGTCAACCTCGCGCCTGCCGATCTACGCAAGGAAGGCCCGATGTACGACCTGCCGATTGCCCTGGGCCTGCTGGCCGCCCAGGAACTGCTGCCCGCCGGAGCACTTGGCGGCACGCTACTGGCCGGTGAACTGGCGCTCGACGGCAGCGTGCGGCCCATCGGCGGGGCGGTGAATCTGGCGCTGCTGGCCTCGCAGGAGCGGCTGGACGTCCTGCTGGGCGAGGGCAATGCCAGCGAGGCTGCCCTGATCGACGGCGTGAAGGTGTACCCGTCCCGCACCCTGCGCGAAGCCTTGCATCACCTCTCGGGCCTTGCAGTCCTGACGCCTGCCGAAGCACCTGAGCACTCCGATGACGGCCCCGCGCCGCTCGATCTGGCTGATCTCAAGGGGCAGGGACAGGCGCGCCGGGCGCTGGAAATCGCGCTGGCCGGTGGACACAACCTCTTACTCGTTGGTTCGCCCGGCAGCGGCAAGACCATGCTGGCCCGCCGCGCGCCGGGGCTGTTGCCGCAGCTCACCCGCGCCGAGGCGCTGGAAGTCACCCGCATCCACTCGGCGGCGGGCCTGACCAGCCAGCGCAGCGGCCTGATCCGCACCCCACCCTACCGCAGTCCCCACCACACCGTCTCAGACGCGGGCCTGATCGGTGGCGGAAGCATTCCCCGGCCCGGCGAGGTCAGCCTGGCGCACCGGGGCGTGTTGTTTCTGGATGAATTTCCGGAGTTCTCGCGCAAAGCTCTGGAAACCCTGCGCCAGCCTCTGGAAGACGGTGAGGTTACCATCAGTCGGGCGCGGGCCAGCCTGCGCTACCCGGCCCGCTTTCAGCTCATCGCCGCCATGAATCCGTGCCCCTACGGTTCACAATCTGTATTCAAAGCTGCCTAAGTCAATCTCTTCACTCTGCTTGAGAGACCCGTCAGTTCTGTTCGTTATTCTGGCGTTGGTCTCATGCTGAGATAGGTGCCAACACCCAGGAACACAAGTGTTGTCCTACAGTGTGCTACAACCCAGCCTATGTCGACTTCGGTGACCGGTCCTTTAGCTTTACTAGTGGATGACCACAGGCATGCCTTCAGGTAAACTGAGGGATGGGACGACAGAAACAGTGGGTTGTGCAGCTGCGCGACGATGAGCGGCAGCAACTGACGGACATGATTCGGAAAGGCGTGCTGAGTGCGCGGGTCGTGACCCGCGCACGCCTCCTGCTCCTGAGCGATGGGGGCCTGCTGGATCGAGACGTGGCCGAGCGTCAAGGCGTGAGTTCTGCCACCGTCGCGTCGATCCGCAGGAAGTACACCGAGGGCGGCCTCCAGGCTGCCCTCCACGAGAAAGCACGGCCCAAACAGCCGCCCAAACTGAACGCGCAGCGGACGGCGATCTTGATCGCCGAAGTGTGCTCGAGTCCCGACGGCCGGGAGAAATGGACGATGCAACTGCTGGCCGATCGTCTGGTGACCCTGGGTGTGGTGGACAGCATCAGTGACGAGACCGTACGGAGAACACTGAAAAAAACGCACTCAAACCGTGGCAGGTTCAAAGTTGGTGTGTCGCCCAGGTAGGTGCGGACTTCGTGCGGCGCATGGAAACTGGAATGAACCCCTAGAGAGGACCAACGGCCAAGCCACTTCGCCCCGACCAGCCGTTAGGCTGATCACAGCGCGAAGGAGCATTCATGCCAGGACGCAATCACAGCCGTGAATTCAAGCTTCAGGTCGTCAACCAAATCAATTCAAGCCAGCGAACGACCGCTCAACTCAGCCGGGAACATGGTTTAGTGCCCAGCCTGATCCACCGTTGGCGCAAAGAGGTCGAGGCGCGCGGAGAAGCCGCCTTCACCGACGGCGTGGCCACAGATCGCAGCGCCGAGCTGCGGATTGCTGAGCTGGAGCGGTATTGCGGCCAACTTGCCTTGGAAAACACCATCTTGAAAAAATCGCTGGCGACGTACCGCTTGAACAAAGGCACTTTTAGGATCTCGGATGCGCGTGTCGCGCATCCCACGGTGTCGGTGCGTCGCCTGTGTGAGCTGCATGCGGTCAGTCGGTCGTGGTACCTCCGTCAACGAAACCGCGCAGTCATCGACCAAGATCAACGACTCGCTGCCGACATTGAAGCAGTGGTGCTGAAGTGGAACGGCTATGGGTATCGGCGGGTCACTCGCGAACTGGCACGCAGCGGGCAGTCCATCAATCACAAACGCGTTCTGCGGGTCATGCGGGAACATCGCTTATTGTGTCGACCCAAGCGGCGTTACCAGCGCACCACCGATTCCACTCACAGCGAGAAACGCTTCCCCAATCTGCTCCCACAAGGGATTCCAACCCAACCAGATCAGGTCTGGCAAGCTGATCTGACGTATGTGAGGGTGAAGCAGGGTTTCGTCTACTTGGCATGCGTGCTGGACAGTTTCACGCGTGAGATCGTGGGCTGGTCAATGTCAAAGTTTATCGACGCCGACCTGTCACTGGCCGCGCTGAATAACGCGCTTGCTGCTCGCAATCCAGCACCTGGACTCCTTCATCACTCTGATCAAGGTGTCCAATATGCCAGCCGGCTCTCTATCGCCCGCCTGCGGGCGATGGGTATCACGCCAAGTATGTCCAGAAGAGGCAATCCCTACGACAACGCTCGCATGGAAAGTTTCTACAAAACTCTCAAAACAGAGGAGGTCGATCTTCAAGATTATGCTGATCTGGACGATGCACAGCGCCATGTGAACCACTTCATCGGTAAGCTTTACAACCAAGAACGCCTGCATTCCAGTCTCGGCTACGTCCCACCTGCCGAGTTCGCCGCCCGCTATCATCCAGCCTAGAAGTGACTTGCCTGCTGGTCCTGCGCTTTGGGTTCACTCCATGACTGGGCAGGCCACGCCCAGCGTTGAAGAGAATGAAGTGAGCGCCAACAAGCGTGGCGGCATCTTTTATAAGCAGAGCGCCGCTGGAGAAGGTCAGGGCAACCGCTGCTTCGGGAATGGCGGCGCGAACCTGGGTCTTGATCTTGACGCGGGCAGTCCGGGACCAGACTTTCAACCCGGTGAGTGCAGCGACTGAACGCACTGGAAACGGCACGTCACGGCGGGACTGAAGGAACTTTTTGTCATTTTTGATGCGATTGTAGCTAACCCGAATATAGGCACAGACCCTGACCGCGATGACAAAAAGAATTCCCGACTCAGACGGGATTTTTATTGGTGGGTGGTATGGGAGTTAAATCTACGGCCTCTCGCGTGTGAAGTTGATGCTCCATCATTGAGTCAACCACCCGTTTTGCTCTGCCACTGCTTTATTTGGTGGGCCTTGCCAGATTTGAACTGGCAAACCATCGGTCATGAGCTGATTTTTGTCCATGACTGTGTTCTAGCTTCGGGGTGTGCAGGGAAGGTGGGTGGGCCGCGTTCGGCTGGCAGGAGAGCAGTGGGAGGAAGTGGTGGGAAAGCGCCTTCCAGACAGCTTCGGATTGTGAGATGAATCTTCTTCCAGCCTGATCTCAACCCACTCCAGCTCTCCGTCACCGCAAGCTGCCAGACTGAGAAACTGAAATCGCTTCTACTGACCCTGACACTGGCCAGTCTGGGCGTGGGCCTGGCCTACAATCAGAACGCCGCCATCCTGCCGGACCCGAAATTGTCTCCCGGCGACGTGTTGTACCTGCCAGTATGGACGCAGCCGAGCTAAACAAATATGCAATGCTCAACGCCTGCATTGAGACGCTGATGGAGAGCCGCGCCTTTAGGACCAGACCACCATCTAGACGCAGCGCTGCGTGATTCCATGTCCACGTTCTACGAGTGGCCTATTGTCGACAGGAAAAAACGGAAGACCCGCCTGGGTCGGCTCGACGGGTCACCGTTGCTGGTGACGGGCCTGTGGAACCGCTGTGAGTTAAAGGAAGGTATGGTGAAGTTCTGCATGCTTGTCACCCGACCGCTGATCTGCCGGGCCTGCACAGCACGCCTGATGAAGCGCGCCAAGCGGCCCTGACGACTGTCGAGTGCTGAGCATACAGGCGGCCTGAAGCTGCCTGCAGAATGCGCTGCGTTCCAAGCGCAATCACTGAGTGCAAGCCAGCTTCTATACTCCGGTTGCATGCCTGCCTTTACCGCGCTGGAGGCCTCTCCCGAGACCTATTTTCGTTCGATCATCCTGTTCGGACGGAATGTGGCGTCGTACAAATTTGCTCTCGCAGCCGCACTTCTTGGCCTCGCGGCTGAGGGGCGGAGTGTTGTCTCCCTTGAGGAGTTGGCTGGCCCCTTCACTGACCTTCTCCTTGAACACCTCCGGACGGTCGACAGACAAGGGACTTCTGAGAGCAGCAAATTCCTGACGGCTTGCCGGGCGCATCTTCAAGGCGGCCTGAGCCGGGAAGACTTGCTGCTCGCCACCGTCCGTCTCGGTTTCAACAATGTCATTGACGCGTTTCACATCGTCAACCAGAGTGAAGTGCCCGTAAGGTTTTTCGTCGACGAACGGCGCTCCAGAGGCGGACTGCTGCTGACGCAAGAACTTCTCGCCCTCCCTGAAGTCCGCAGGGTGCAGTACGCGAGTCTTCCGCAGGAAGTCGAGGCCAGGTGGCGTCTGGTCGAACACGCCTGGAGTCTGGAGCTGCCCGCAGCCGTCCTGAATATTCAGGTGGACAGCACGCTCGGACAGTTGTTTCTCGTTGATCGCCAGCGGCGCAGAATTGACCTGACAGGCGTGAGGGACTCACTCAATGGTTACCAGAAGGGACACTGTTTCTACTGCCAGCAGGAGATAGGGCTGGCCGCTCTCGATTCCTCGATACAGGCTGAGGTCGATCATTTCTTTCCGCATGTCCTGAAGACCCGGGGGAGCAGGTTGCCAGTGGACGGCATCTGGAATCTGGTCCTCGCCTGCCAGAGCTGCAATCGGGGAGAAAGTGGAAAATTCGCCCGTGTGCCAGCACCGGAGCTGATTGAAAAACTGCACCGGAGAAACAGCTACCTGATCCAAAGTCATCACCCGTTGCGAGAGACATTGATCAATCAGACTGGGAGCAGTGAAGCTGAACGACTGATGTTTCTGCGCTCAATCGAGCTTGAGGCCGTTCAGCACCTCGTTCACCGTTGGAGACCTGCCTATGTGCATACCCCCGTCGCCTGAGGCGTCGTATTACGATCAGCACGCCGAGACTTTTGAAGACCAGACCCTTCACCTCGATATGGAAGGGCTCTACGCGCCATTTCTGTCGCGCCTGCCTTCCTCTGCCTCCATCCTTGATGCAGGTTGTGGACCTGGCCGTGATGCCCTGGCCTTTGGGCAGCGTGGGTACAGCGTCGATGCCTTCGACGCCAGCCACGAGATGGCCCGCCGTGCCAGCCTCCGGCTGGGCCAGTATGTACCACAGGCCCGTTTTCAGGATCTTGAGGGGGAAGCCAAGTATGACGGTATTTGGGCGTGTGCCTCCCTGCTCCATGTGCCGCGACCTGAGCTACCGGGGGTGTTCCAACGAATAGAACGGGCACTCAAACCTACAGGGGTGCTCTATGCGTCATTCAAATACGGTCAAGGGGAAATGCTGCGCGGCACCCGCCGATTTACTGACCTCAATGAGACCCTCCTTGAGGCTGTGGTGCGGGGCACGGCCACGCTCAGGCTGAGTCAATCTTGGATCACGGCTGACATACGGCCTGGCCGAAAAGAAGAGCGCTGGTTGAATGCTCTTGTTGTCAAAACTCTGCTTGTAAAATAACCGCGAATAGGGGTTGACCTGAGCATCGGATTATGGTGAAAGGTCGATATCACGAAACTTGAGATTGTAGCCGAGCACGGCCAGGGCGACTTTCCGCCGCAAGCTCAACTTGGTTTTGACCTGCCCCCAGCGCAACCCCGCGCCCACGAGAACGGACAAGGCCGATTCGATGATCTTGCGGGCGGCAGCATACTCTTCCTTCCAACGCGGGTCCGGCGTCTTGGCGTTCGTTTTCGGCGGTGTGCGGTACGTTCCAGATTGATAGCCCTTGTCCCCAATTTGCTTTGGCCCACCAAAGGCGGGCCAGTCAACATTCATCTCACAGCCAACGACGAAGTCGTGGACGTTGGCTGGGTGCAGTTCATATTTGGCAATCTTGCCGTTCAGCGTCGTCCAGGCATGTACCTTGTATCCATACACCATCCCAGCGGTGCTAAACCCATACGCGGCACCTGGAAATTTGCAGCGTTTTGCCCGCTTGAAGAGGCAAGTGGGCAGCGGTGCGGAATCGATCACACTGAAGTCGAGTTGCTCGACTTCAACGCTCACGCGCTCAATGACGGGTGTCAAGCGCTCCAGGCGCACCCGCGCCTGGACTTCTGAGGGGAACCACGGAAAGAAATTGGTCTTCAACATCGCCCACCAGCGGCTGAAATACACCGCTTTATGGAGGTGCTGGAGCACCGCGACGGCCACCAATTGTGCATCCGAAATTTTCTCGTGGCGATGGATCAATTTCTCTGGCATCTGTGGGCTCAGCCAGGTCGTGAGGCGCTGAAAGCTGCTGGGGATCGGCGGTAAACTGAGATCGGGACGGCCCATAACACCGTCCCTTTTTCATACCTGCTCATCAGTTGTCAACCCCTATTTGCGGTAAATAGATCGGCGTTCTCCCGGTCCTGCACAGTTGTGGCTAAGCCATTAAGGTAAAAATGCCGATTCCGAGATGTTAGGCAGCTTGCATGACTGTCATTTCAGGTTGCTGACTGGCTGGACGGCTTCTCACTTATATTCGGTCTTGAAGGTTCTGCAGGGCGTCGTGGTCGTGTCTTCTATGCTCGAGGCTTAACTCCACTTGCGCAAAATCGACTGAACTCCAACTCTGCCAGGAGCGTTGGCTTGCCAACGGCCAGCCTCCTGGACAACGTGACGGTTCAAGGCCACGTCTTCGAGACTGGTTTCGGCGGGACGGGCGGACTTCGCAGTTTCGTTCCTGCCCGTGTGCTGGCTTCGGCGTGCAGCGTGAAGGTGTGCAAGTTGTAGTCGGCTGGCAGAGAAGGGGAGAAGTGGGGTCAAGTGGTGGAGAACCCCCGTCCAGACAGCTTTGGATTGCGATCTGCACGGGTGCCCCTGCGGTCATCTCGGTGATCCTGAGAAAGCCTGCACCTGCTCGCCGCTGACCCGAAATCGCTACGCCGCCCGGCTCAGCGGCCCGCTGCTCGACCGCATTGACCTGCGCGTGAGCGTGCCCCGGCTGACGGTAGACGAACTCACGCGGGCAGGCATGCCCGAGCGCAGCGCCCCGGTGCGCGCCCGCGTTCAGGCGGCCCGCGACGTGATGCTGGCGCGTCAGGGCGAGCGCAACAGCCTGCTGATCGGTCAGGCGCTGCGCCACCACGCGCCGCTGGCGCAGGGTCCCGCCGCCTTCATGGCCTCGGCGGCTCGGCAACTCGGCCTCACCGGGCGCGGCCATGACCGGGTCCTCAGGCTGGCCCGCACGGTGGCCGACCTCGGCGGCAGTCCCGACATCCGTGAGGTGCATCTGGCCGAGGCGGTGGCGTTCCGGCCCAGAGAACTCTAGGTGTGGTCAGTCGTTTTCGCCGCATAGACGGCGCTCACTAGGTTCCGGGTCCATCTCGGTATTGATCAGGGCCGGAACCGCGATGTCCGGCACACTGGGACAGGTCTGCTGTTCATCTCGGTACAGTGGTGATGTTCGTTCTCGGTCAGGGCGTCGGCTCAGCACGTGAGAAGGCCCTGGCAGAAGGTTGTGCCAGGGCCTTCATAGGGGTGCTCAGTGCTCGTCGCGCAGTTCGTCTTTCAAGTCGGCGTCGGACACGACCAGGCCCGGATTGACCTGACCTTCCATGGCGTTGGTCATAATCGGTACCACTATTGGGGGCTCAGCCTCGCTGCCCGCCGCCGCGCCGTGCTGGCGCTCGGAATTGGTCTGGGCGTCGGCTCCCTCCTCACGCAGTTCCTCGTCGCTCTTGCCCAGCGGCGTGTCGCCGTACCTGCCGTGTTCGGTCATGATTCCTCCCTCCGTTCCTGGGTGTCGGGCAGCACTGAGTCGGCGGCCACCACGGCGGGCGAACTTGTTCCGGCAATGGGAATGAGCACCGGCACTTCCTCGTCGTTGCCCATCTCGGCGTGTCGTCGGCGCTCAGAATTGGTCAGGGCATCGGCCCCCTCTTCACGGAGTTCCTCGTCACTCTTGCCCAGCGGCGTGTCGCCGTACTTTCCGGGTTGTGTCATGGCTCAGTCTGGCGGCCTGCTGGCGGGGGCGGGTGAATGTCAGCTTCAGCGGCCTTTAGCTGGTGGCCCCCACCTGGGGGGAGGGTCGGGTATGCTGACGGAAACCGACGTGCTTGAAGGAGTGGTGCCATGAATGACCGAATTTTAGGAGCGCTCAAAGCTGTGGGGATCAACGATTCTCCGCTGGCGAGCCTCGATCACGAACAGCAGTTCTTCGCCCTGACCCCCATGCTCCTGCTCTATCAGGCCGCTGACCCCGCCAGTCCGCTGAGGCAGGTCACGCTGCGCGACATCAGCCGTATCCACTCGGACCACCAGGGCACCTTGCGGGTCGAGACCGCCAGCGGCACCAGCATCACCGCCTCGCTGCTGGGTTTCGATCCCAACCGGGTGCAGCGCTTCTTCCAGACGGTGCGTGACACCACCGCCCGCGCCAAGCAGCAGCCCACTTCACCGCTGCCGAGCGTGGGCAGCAAGATGTTCTCGCCCGCGCCGACGGCGGCCAGCGCGCCTCCTGCCGTGCCCCCGGCGGTGTCGGTTCAGTCATCGGCACAGCCGATCGGCATACAGCCTGCCCAGGGATCAGCGGCGGCCGGGCCGATCAGCCTCGGCAAGGACGCGCCCGCCGAGGCTCCCCTGGAAGGTGGCCCCAGGGTGGTCAAGATCGGCGGATCTCAGCCCATTTCAGCCCAGGCCAGTTCTCAAAAGCCCAGCGCCATTCGCATCGAGGCCACGCCCCCGGTCGGCGTGAGCGTCCCCAGCCCGGCCAATGCCGCTTTCGGCAAATCGCCCGAAGTCGCAAAACTGGAAGTGGCCAAAGTTGAATCCGTCAAACCGGAAGCGGCCAAATCCCAGCCAGCCGCTTCAAAGCCAGCCGCCTCACTGCCGCCCGCTGCCAGCGGGACACAGGCGCTGATGTATGAGCAGCCTGCCAACTCGGCCCGGCTGGGCCGCCTGGCCCGCTCGGTGGGCAGTCTGCGCTGGACGGTGCGGGTGCTGGCACTGGTGCTGGTACTGGGCGCGCTGGGTATGGGCTACGTGCTGTGGCAGCAGGGCAAGAGCAGCCAGATTCCGGCGCTGTGGACTGTGACCATCGGTGTCGTGACTGCCGTGGCGCTACTGGTGCTGGCCGAACTGCTCAAGCTGGTGTCGGCGCTGGGCGAGGCCGTGGCCCGGCAGGGCGGATCGTCGGGTGACTGAGCCGGGCGCGGAAGTCCTGCCGCCCGTCACCGAACCCAGCACCCGCAACCTGATCGTGGGGGCGGTGTCGCGGGCGTCGGTCTCGGGTCAGGAAACCGAGGTGGCCGGGTTCCTGCGCGGCTGGATGGAGGCCCACGACTTCGCGGCGCACGTCGACGCATCGGGAAGCGTGGTAGGCGTGCGTGGCAGCGGGCCGCTGACGGTGGTGCTGCTGGGCCATATCGACACCGTGCCGGGCCACATCCCGGTGTGGCTTGACGATTCGGGTGTGCTGCACGGGCGCGGCAGCGTGGACGCCAAGGGCAGCTTCTGCACTTTCGCAGCGGCGGTCTCGGGCCTGCCAGACGCAGCACTGGTGGCGGCCACTTTCATCTGTGTGGGGGCCACCGAGGAGGAAGTGGCCAGCAGCAAGGGCGCGCGCCACGCTGCCGCCCAGTACTGCCCCGATCTGGTGGTGATCGGCGAGCCGAGCGGCTGGGAAGGCATCACCCTCGGCTACAAGGGACGGCTGATCGTCAAGGCCGAGGTCCGTAAGGACAATTTCCACACGGCGGGCGAGGGCAGCAGCGCGGGCGACGACCTGACCGAGGGCTGGTTCCGGGTGCGCCAGTGGGCGGCGCAGGCGTCCGGCGAGGGCGTCTTCGGGCGGGTGCAGGCCACCGTTCAGTCGCTCAGCGCAGAAAGTGACGGCCTGGAGCAGGTGGCGCGCGGCGTGTTCGGGTTGCGGTTGCCTCCCCATGTCTCGCCAGCACTGGCCCGTGGGCAGGTCAGCGCTGCGCTGGGCGACCTGAAGAGCCTGACACTCGACTTCGTCGGAGACGAGGTGGCGGTGCGCTATGAGCGCGACAGCCCGCTGGCCCGCGCCCTGCGGGTGGCGATCCGGCAGCACGGCGGCACGCCCGTCTTCAAGCTCAAGACCGGCACCAGCGATATGAACGTGGTGGCCCCGCACTGGCCGGTGCCGACTCTGGCTTACGGGCCCGGCGACAGCTCGCTCGACCACACCCCGCAGGAACGGCTCGATCTGGCCGAATACGACAGGGCAGTGCAGGTGCTCAGAGCGGCGCTCACCCGGGTGGCCCTCAAGTCGGCCCGTACTGGTGAGTGTTGAAACGATGCTGAAGCCGGACCCGCCCGCGCCCCTGTTTGCTATGGTAAACGCATGATCCGACTGGAAACCGAACTGGAGTCCGCCATTCGCGAACACCAGAACACCACGGCGCTGCTGGTGGCCCTGGGCGTGCTGATCGGCGTGGGCCTGGCCGCCTGGGTGCTGTCGCTGCCGCCGCGCGACTCTGTCAAGAGCGAAGACCCCGAAGCCCCGCTATTTATCTGATGATCTGACCATCGACTTCAACGGGTCCGGGGAGCCGTGCAAAGGCAGTCTCCCCGGACTTACCGAGAGTTGAGACTTACCGAGAGTTGAGTTGAGAGTTTTCAGGTCAGCGGGCGGTTGACCAGCGTGATGGCCTGCACCGGGGCGTACATGTCGTTGCTGCTCAGCAGGTCGCCCACCGAGCTGTAGGTTCGCAGCACCTGGCCGCCCTGCTTGACGGCGAAGAGGTGGCCTTCGGCGCTGACCTGCATCAGCCAGGGCGCGTCGCTGGGTTCGCCCACCAGGGTTTCGAGTGTGAAGGTATTGCCGGGCGTGCCGTCGGCCTCGATCTTGCGGACCTTGCCCGCCACGCCGTCCACGATGTAGACCGTGCCGCGCGCGTCCACGCTCAGGCCGTGCAGCGGGCGCAGCTCGTCACTGGTGCGGTCCATCCGGAAAGCGTAGCGCGAAACGTACTCACCCTGCGGCGTGAAGCGCTGCACCTCGCGGTTGCCGCTGTCGAGGACATAGATATGCTCGCCCTGGCCAGCGGCGACGGTGCGCGGCTTCTCGAATCTCCCCAGGCCGTGCCCGCGCCCGCCGAAACGGCGCTGGTACTGACCAGCCCGGTCGAAGACGACCACGTGGTGCGATTCGCCGTCGAGGACAAACAGCGAGTCGCCGCACAGGGCCATGCTGATTGGGGCGAGCAGTTCGTTCTCGCCCAGGCCATAGGTTCCGAAGGCCAGCAGTTCGCGGCCCTCCGGCGAGAGCTTGCGAATCAGCGCGCCGCTCTTGCCCTGGCGAAACTCTGGCAGGCTGAGGTAGATGTTGCCTTCCTCGTCGGCGGCCAGCGCATTGGGCGCGGACGGCAGCGAGTTCTCGCCCGTCTGGTCGCGCAGGCTGACCCGCAGCTTGCCCTTGAGGTCGAGCAGGCGCAGGGTGCCGCGCTTTTCCTGCACGCTCATGGCCAGCGCGTAGGGATCGTTGAAGGTCTCGTCACTCAGCACCCCGGCGTCGAGGCGGCTGATCACCTCGTCGAGCGAGGGCCGCAGCGCCGGGTCTTTCTCGATCATGCCCAGCACCAGGTCGTTAAGCTTACCCGGTACCTCCAGCCGCACCTGCTTGGGCGGCTTGGGCGACTCGAAGATCTGCTGATGCACCACCGCCTCGTAGCTGCCCCGGAAAGCGGTCTGGCCGGTGATCATCTCGTAGGCCAGCAGGCCCAGCGAGTACACGTCGCTGCGCGCGTCCACCCGGTTGCCCTTGGCCTGCTCGGGGGCCATGTAGATCGGCGTGCCGACCCGCGCCCCGGTCATGGTGAGGCGGGTCAGGACCTTGCCCACGGCGATGCCGAAATCCATCAGTTTGACGCCGCCCTCGCGCAGCTTGCCGTCCTGGAGCGCGCCGCGAAGCATCATCACGTTGGCGGGCTTGATGTCGCGGTGAACGACGTTCTGGGCGTGGATGTGGCGCAGCGCGTCGGCCAGCGAGCGGATGATCTGCACCGTCTCGCCAAAGGCGAGCTGCTTATTTTCCAGCACGGCTTCCAGGCTGTCACCGTCGAGAAACTCCATGGCGATGTAGTACTCGTCGCCCTGCGAGCGGTAATCGTAGACCCGCACGATGTTGGGGTGGTTGAAGCGCTTGAGGACCTCGGCCTCGCGGTAAAAGCGCTTGACGAACTTGGCGTCGGCCAGGTACTTTTCCTGCGGCACCTTGAGGGCCACGGTGCGCCCATCGGATTTGCGCCGGGCGCGGTAGACGCTGCCCATGCCGCCGATGCCGATGCGGTCGAGGACGTCGTAGTCGGCGAACTTGAGGTCAGTGACCGTGGGCGACTGGGTGAGATTACGCAGGGTGGGATTGACGGGCGGGCGCGGTCCGCCGGTGCGGCTCACCTGGGCGGGCCGAGAAAGCTGACGCTCGCCGCCGAGCAGCAGCAGCGCGCCGCCGCTGATGGCCAGGGCACTGACCAGCAGGCCCTGGGCGCGCTCGACGCTGCCGCTGAGCGCAACCAGCACGGCGGCCAGCAGGGCCGCGCCCGCCACCCCCAGCGCCAGCCCACGCTCGCCGGGGCGAACCAGCAGCAGGGCCGCCACCACGAAGAGCGCGGCCAGCAGGGCAATGGTGATGAGTGCGCTCACCGGTTGTGCCCGGCGTCGATCAGGAGACCAAGAACGAGGTAAGCAGCCATGTCTTTTACTTTATAACCGACAGGTTCTCACGCGGCCCTGACACGGCCCCCCAGCGCGAGAAAGAAGTTGGCAAGACCCGGCAAACTATACTGAGCGCGTGAGGCACGACGCGGAACTGGTGGAGCTGTTTGAATATAAGGTGGCGGACGTGCAGCGTGGCCGCGAACCCAGGGGTGGCAAGCGCGGCATCGCCGAACTGCGTGAATATCTGCTCGGGGCGTCGCTCGACCCGGTCATGATGCGCCGGGTGCGTGCCGCTGACCGGCTGTGGCGGGCTGCCGTGAACGGCACCACCCCCACCGGGCGGCACATGGACGGCGAGCAGATAGGTGCGCTGGGACTGATGGATATGGGCGAGCTGGAACTGGGCAAGCTGAGTGCCGTGCCGGAGAGCCTCAAAACCCAGCTCGGTCAGCTCAAGACCAAGCAGGTGGCCGCCGCCGACACCGCTGCGCCGCCCGGAGAGCGCAACGAGTGGGAAGTGCTGGGGCAGTTGCGTGCGGCGTTGTTTCACGCCGATCTGCGTAGCCGCGCGCGTCAGCAGGCCCGCATCTGGCTCAAGGAACCCCGGCTCTCGACCATCCGGCTGGCCTACGCCCTGACCGAGAACATGGACCGGGGTGGACCGGGCACGGCGGTGCCGCCGCTGCACGACGCCTTTTCGTCGCTGCACGACCCCGATATCGCCGCTCAGGTGCTCAGCACCCTGGCCCGGCAGCTCAGCGTGCAGGCCGGTGAACTCTCCAGGCGCTATGTCCAGG
The DNA here is from genome assembly GCF_025244745.1 of Deinococcus rubellus. Classification (NCBI taxonomy): domain Bacteria; kingdom Thermotogati; phylum Deinococcota; class Deinococci; order Deinococcales; family Deinococcaceae; genus Deinococcus; species Deinococcus rubellus. The sequence continues at coordinate 2,838,284 of NZ_CP104213.1, read as the reverse complement.
TCAAGTCGGCGCTGACCCAGCTGGCCGACACGCCCTTTCCGCGCAGTCCCCAGGCCGACGTGATGGACGCCCAGGTACAGGCCGCCGAGCACGAGCAGCTCAGCTTCGAGGTCCGCCAGGCGCTGGTTCAGGCGCTGCAACGCGGTCCCGACGCGCCGCGTAGCGCTGCTGAGCGCCCGCCCATTCGCAGCGCGGCGAGTCGGCTGCTGGCATTTCTGGAAAGCGTCATTCCGGTCAGCAGCGGCGGGCAAGGGCTGGAGTGGCCGCTGCTGGACGGCCTGCTGTTTGCCCGCAGCCAGGCACTGCGATTGCCAGAACCCAGCGCCCAGGCGCTGTCGCTGGCCATTCATCTGCCCGGTGGCGAGCAGACGCACTGGCGCGGCCAGCCGATCACCTGGAAAGCGGTGCTGGTCGGCAAAACCGAGCCGCAGCCCGGCTGGGAGGTGCGGCTGAGCGAGGCCGAGGTGTCCGGCGAGGTGGCCGAATCCGGGGCCGCCAGGAGTATGAACATCGTGCGCCTCTCGGCCCAGCGGCCCGACGCGGAGAGTCAGTTCGCCGGGCAGCCGGTGCGCCTCTCACTCATCGGCGGCGACCTGGCCCTGGAACTGCGCCCGGTGACGCACACCGATCTGTTTCCGCTGGCCGTCGAGGCCCGGCTCACCGCCGCGCTGCTCGAACCCAGCGCGAGTTACACCCACTTGCGGCTGGCCCGCGCGGTGGCCCAGCGGCTGCGCGGCGGCGAGATCAACCCTGAGAAGGTCTCGGCCCAGAGTGCTGAGCGCTACGCCTCTGCGCCGCCTGAAACGCTGCTGACCTTTGCCCGTCAGGGTGCACAGACCTTGCTGGCCTACGCGGCTCGGGGCGATGACGAGGCGCTCAGCCGGGCCTTCGCCGAGGCGCGCACCTTCTTGCAGCTCAGCCGCGTTCACGGCGAGGCGCTGCTCGATCTGGTGCGCCTGAGTCTGCACGTCGAGGCGCTGGCGGTCATCGACAACGAGGGAACTGAGGGCGGCTTGATGGAGGTGGAGGGCGAGCAGTACGCTCTGCTGCTGTTCCGGGGTCAGCCGATCACAGTGAGGGTCAGGGGCCGTCCGGTGACGCTCAGAAGCGATTACAAGGGCGATCTGTGCGCCGTGATGGCGGGTGCGCCCGCCGCCCCAGTGCGCGACCTGCTGGTCATTCCGCTGCCGCAGGGAGCCATCACCATCCTGCGGCTCGGTGAGCGGGTGGCGGTGGGCTTTCAGCCGCTGCTGGAGCCAGCGCCCTGAAGTTCCGCTTTCTCTGAAAACGCTGGTCGCCTCAATATTGCCAGGCGCAGTTGACTGACCACCCATCTGACGGCCAGCCCGGCGCATCATCAGCAAGCTGCTCATTAACGAGCTGCCGCGTTCCAGTGCGGGTAACATCCCTGCTGTGCCGCATTGTCCCGCACGGTAAGCCGGAGAACACGGCAGCGGGCCGGGTCGGTGGTATTCTGAGCGGCGGTTTGGTATGGACTCAGTCCCAGCAGTCGGCCCCCTACAGAGTAGGCGGCGGCGCGCGGGTCGGCCCGAAGTGCGGCAAGGAGGCAAAGACGTTATGTATAAAGGCAGAGAGGGCCAGTGGGCCTTTTATCTTCACCGCCTTTCGGGTTTGGCGATTTTGGCGTATTTCCTGATTCACGTCATCAGCATCAGCCTGTTCGTGTTCGGCGAGAAAATTTATATGGCTGTACACGGCGGCTACGATTTCATTCTGTTCCGGCTGGCCCTGATCCTGGTGGCGGCGGGCGTGATGTACCACGCCATGAACGGCCTGAGAATCATCGTGATGGACTTTACCGGTAAGGGCGTGGCCTACCAGCGCCAGCTCTGGTACGGCGTGCTGCTGATCAGCATTGTCTGGACCGTCTATGTGGCGTTCAAGGTGCTGCCGCGCGTGGCGGCGGGCATCTAAGTGAATAAGGAATTGAAATGACCATTCGTGCCCGCACCATGCAGGACGCCAGGGAGCAGTCTCACACCAACGCCGAACTCAACTGGTGGATTTTCATGCGGATCAGCGGCCTGATCCTGGTTTTTCTGGTGCTCGGCCACATCTACATGACCTTCGTGCAGGTCAGCGAGTCGGACGCCACCTTCGACGCGGTGGTCAACAAGCTGTCCAACCCCGCCTGGAAGTTCTACGACTGGCTGCTGCTGACGCTTGCCATGCTCCACGGCGTCAACGGCGCACGCTACAGCATCGACGACTATGTTCGCAGCCGCCCCAACCGGGCCTGGGTCAGAAACACCTTCTTCACGGTGGTCGCCATGATCTTCGCGCTCGGCACGGTGGGTCTGTTCTCGTTTAACCCGTACTGAGCGGGTGGGGGAGGAAAGGGAGGCGGCCACGCCGCCTTGCCATAAAGTCCCCAACCTTAATCGCCGTGACTGAAATCTCGCCGCGCCCGCTCTATAAAGGACTTTAAGATGCATCATCGTTATGACGTTCTGGTGGTCGGCGCTGGTGGCGCTGGCTTAATGGCGGCCCTCTACGCGGCCAAAGGTAACGTGTCGGTTGCCTGCATTTCCAAGCTTTACCCGACCCGCTCGCACACCGGTGCGGCGCAGGGCGGGGTCGGCGCGGCCCTGGGCAACATTCAGGAAGACCACTGGGAATGGCACATGTACGACACCATCAAGGGCGGCGACTACCTGACCGATCAGGACGCCGCCGAGATCTTCGCCAAGGACGTGATCGAGGCCGTCTACGAGCTGGAGCACATGGGCCTGCCGTTCTCGCGCACCGAGGAAGGCAAGATCGCCCAGCGCAAGTTCGGCGGCCACACCCGCGACTTCGGCAAGGCTGCTGTCGAGCGCAGTTGCTACGCCAAGGACCGCACCGGCCACATGATCCTGCAGACCCTGTACCAGCAGAACGTCAAAGAAGGCACCATGTTCTTCAATGAGTTCCACGTGCTCGATCTGATCATTGAGAATGGGCGCTGCTCAGGTGTGGTGGCCTACGAACTGTCCACCGGCGAAATTCACACCTTCCATGCCAAAGCGGTGATTCTGGCGGCGGGCGGCTACGGGCGCATCTTTAAAATCACCAGTAACGCCCTGACCCTGACCGGCGACCTGATGAGCATTTATTACCGCAAGGGCCTGCCACTGGAAGATATGGAGTTTTACCAGTTCCACCCCACCGGCCTGACCAAGCTCGGCATTCTGGTCACCGAGGGCATTCGCGGTGAGGGCGGCATTCTGCGTAACAAGGACGGCGAGCGCTTCATGGAGCGCTACGCCCCGACCCTCAAGGACCTCGCGCCGCGCGACATCGTCTCGCGCAGCATCTACACCGAGATCCGTGAGGGGCGCGGCGTCGGTCCCGACAAGGACGCCGTCAACATCGACCTGACGCACCTGCCCAGAGACGTGATCGAGAACAAGCTCAGCGAGATCACCGATCTGTCGCGCACCTACCTGGGCCTCGACCCGGTGAAGGACCTGGTGCCGATTCAGCCCACTGCCCACTACGCCATGGGCGGCATTCCCACCACCATTGACGGCGAGTGCATCGCTGACGACAGCGGCTCTCTGATCGAGGGGCTGTACGCGGCGGGCGAGCAGGCCTGCGTGTCGCTGCACGGCGCGAATCGCCTCGGCACCAACTCGCTGGGTGACCTGATCGTCTTCGGACGGCGTTCGGGCATCAATGCTGCCAAGTACGCCCGTCACGTCGAGCTGGCCGAGATGCCGGAGAACCCCGAGGTGGAGTCCAGGGCCCTGATCGAGAACCTGAAGAATGCTGACGGCTCCGAGAATGCTGCGCGTATTCGCAAGGAGTTGCAGGAAACGATGATGAACAACGTCGGCATCTTTCGCAACGGCCCGGATATGGAAAAGCAGGTCGAGATTCTGCGCGAACTCAGGGCGCGCTATCAGCACGTCAATGTGCAGGACCCCTCGCAGCGCTTCAACTCGGAGCTGATCGAGGCGCTCGAGCTCGGCTTCATGCTCGACTGCGCCGAGGCGATGACCCACAGTGCTTTAAACCGCACCGAGTCGCGCGGCGCACATGACCGCGAGGATTTCCATACCCGCGACGACGTGAACTGGCTCAAGCACAGCATGGCCTACAAGGACTTTGCCCGGCCCGGCAATGTCAGAATCGGCTACAAGCCGGTGGTGTTCAAGGATTCGGGCGACGGCGAGTACGAGAGCCTGACCACCTACACTCCCGCTGAGGCCGCCGAGTTCAAGTTTCCCCCCAAGCCCCGCACCTTCTGAGTTTCTGCCGAAATCCCCGCTGGAGTCATTCATGAACATCAATGTCAAAATCTTGCGCTTCGATCCTGAAAAGGACAAGAAGCAGCACTGGGAGAGCTATCAGGTGGAGGCCAACCCCGGTGACCGGGTGCTGGACGTCATCAACCACGTCAAGTGGTACCTCGACCCCACCCTGACCTTCCGGCGTTCCTGCGCGCACGGCATCTGCGGTTCGGACGCCATGCTGATCAATGGGCGCAATAGATTGGCCTGCAAGACCCTGCTGCAAGACATCGTGAAAGATGGCGGCACCATCACCGCCGAGCCGATTCGCGGGCTCAAGGTCGAGAAGGACCTGCTGGTCGATATGGAGCCGTTCTTCGACGCCTACCGCTCGATCATGCCGTACTTCATCAACGACAACCCCGCTCCGGCGGCCGAGCGGTTGCAGTCACCGGAGGATGCTGAGCGCATCGATCAGAGCTCCAACTGCATTCTGTGCGCCTGCTGCACCACCTCCTGCCCAATTTTCTGGGTCAACGGCAGCTATATCGGCCCAGCGGCCATCGTGCAGGCGCACCGCTTCATCTTCGACACCCGCGACGCCGCCACCCAGCAGCGCCTCAACGTGATGAACCAGAACACCGGCGTGTGGCGCTGCCGCACCGCCTACAACTGCACCGAGGCCTGCCCCCGTGACATCCCGATTACCCAGCTCATCGAGGAAGTCAAGCGCGCCGTGATGTACCAGCAAGCGTAAGGACGCCCCAACCCAGTACCCCCGCTCAGTTCTCGTGGCTGGCGGGGGTATTTGGTTGCCACCACCGCTTAGCACAAAACAGCCAGGCTCACCGGGGGGGCGGCGGGCCTGGCCTGTCTGAAGGGAAGACGAGCGTTCAAACATCTGGGGGGACAACGCTCAAGGGCCATGCTACTCGGGGCCTCTTCCAGGTTTCTGACAACCTGTTTTCGGCGGCTTAACGCTTCCAGCGTGCTCCGTCCTTGGTGTCTTCCACTGTCACGCCGACCTCGGCCAGCTTGCCGCGCAGGGCGTCGCTCTGGGCATACTGCTTGCTGAGGCGGTAGTGCTGCCGGGCTTCGAGCACCACGTCCATCAGGGTGCTGACCAGGGCGGTGTCGTCGGCTGCGCCGATTGCCATGCCCGCTGCGAAGAGGCCCAGCACCTGCCCGCCGAGTTCGCGGTACGCTGCCTGCGCCTGCGTCAGCGCACCTTTGCCTACCTCGCCCGCCGCCAGGGCCGCGTTCACGTCGCTGGTGAGGTTAAAGAGGGCCGCCACCGCGCGGGGCGTGTTGAAGTCGTCGCTCATGGCATCCTCGAAGGCCTGGACGTGCCGGGCGACCTTTGCCGACAGGACATCCTCCCTGTGGGGCGCAGTCGGCAGGCGGCGCTCAATCTCGTTCAGGGCGTCGTGCAAGCGCCGGTAGCCGTTCTGGGCGCTGACGAACGCCTCCTCGCTCATTTCGGTAATCGAGCGGTAGTGGCTGCCCACCAGCAGAAACCGGATGACCTGCGGATCGACCCGCTCAAAGAGGTCCTTGAGGGTTGTGAAGTTGCCCTTGCTCTTGCTCATCTTCTCGTTGCCGATGGTGAGCATGTTGTTGTGCATCCAGTAGCGGGCAAAGCCGTGCCCCGCTGCCTCGGCCTGAGCGATCTCGGCCTCGTGGTGCGGAAATTCCAGGTCGAGGCCGCCGCCGTGAATGTCGAAATTCTCGCCCAGGTACTTGAGGCTCATGGCCGAGCATTCGATGTGCCAGCCAGGAAACCCTTCTCCCCAGGGCGAATTCCAGCGCATGATGTGTCCGGCCTCGGCGTTCTTCCACAGTGCAAAGTCGCGGGGGTCTTGCTTCTCGCCGCGCACGGCCTCGCGGGTGCCTTCCTCCTGATCGTCGAGCTTGCGGCCCGAGAGCTTGCCATACTCGGGCCAGCTCCGCACGTCGAAGTAGACGCTGCCGCCTGCCTCGTAGGCGTGGCCCCTGGCGATCAGTTCCTGAATGAGTTCGATCTGCTCGGTGATGTGGCCGGTGGCGCGCGGCTGGATGCTGGGCCGCTGCACGCCCAGCCGCCCCATGTCGTCCATGAAGCTCCAGTAGTACTTCTCGGCCACCTCCATCGGTTCGAGCTTTTCCAGCGCGGCGCGGCGGGCGATCTTGTCCTCACCCTCGTCGGCGTCGTTCTGGAGGTGGCCCACGTCGGTGATGTTGCTGACGTAGCGCACCGAGTAGCCCCGGTGGGTCAGGTAGCGCCGGATCACGTCGAAGGCCACTTCCTTCTTGGCGTGGCCCAGGTGGGCGTCGCTGTAGACGGTGGGGCCGCACAGGTACATCCCGACCTTGCCGGGCGTGGTGGCCTCGAAGCGCACCTTGCGGCGCTGCATTGAGTCGTGCAGATTGATGTCCGGCCAGCTCAGATCAGGAAACAGGGCGCTGAAGGCGGGATCGGGGGTTGGAAGGGTGGCTGGGTTCATAAAGCCTCCGGGCAGGGGAGAGCAGAAAGGAGGGTGGAGTCAACTTGGCAAAGCAAAAAAAACCGCCTGCCAACTCGGGGTCGCGGCGGTGCAGCAGCAAGGGTTGCGGCGGCTACCGTGGGCACCCAGGACACAGGCAACAGAAGCTGGACAGGGCAGTGGGCAGGCGGAACATGGCCCGAGTATAGCAGCCAGGCCGCGCTGCCCGGAATGCAGGACCGCATCAGCGTTTTGCGGCGGCCAATCCCGCTAAGCTGAGGCATGCCGCCGCGCTTGTTGACGCTGGGCCAGCTCAAGCTCGGTGGGCTGGACTTCAAGCGTGAAAAGCCGCTGCTGCTGCTGGCGTATCTGTGTCTCTCAGGCATCCAACTGCGCCGCCGGGTGGCCCAGCAGTTCTGGCCCGACGCTGCCAATCCCATGAACAGTCTGGCCGTGGCAGTGGCGCAACTGCGCCGGGCCGACCCCGAGCTGATCGGGGCCAGCGAAACGCATTTGCACACCGCCCTGCCATGCGACGTGCAGGCGTTCCGGGAAGCGCTGGCGGTGGGCGATCTGGGGGCAGCGGCAGCGCTCTACCAGGGGCCGTTTCTGGCTGATCTGCGCCTCGCTGAATTGCCGGAAGAACTCGAAGAATGGGTCATGACCACCCGCGAAGACCTGGCCGACACCTACCGCCGCGCCTGGATGGCAGAAGCGCGGCGGCAATCGGGCCAGGCAGAGCAGGCGGCGGCGGCGCAGGCGGCGGCCCGAGCCTACCGTCTGGGTGCCGCCACACCGCTGCCGCCCGAACTGCTGCGCGAACTCTACAACCTCCTCAGCGCCGCCCAGCACCCGGACGCCCACCTGATCGAGCAGGAAGCGCGTGGGCTGGGCCTGACCCTGACGCCGCAGGACGCCGGGGCTGCGCCGCTGCTGGGCCGCCGTCATGAGCTGGCCCGCCTGGGTCAACTCAGGGCCGGGGAAACCCTGTGGGTCTGCGGGGCGGTGGGCCTGGGCAAATCGGCCCTGCTGCGCGCCTCGGCGCTGGGGAGTCAGTTATCAGGTGGCCAACTGCTCCTGGGGCGCTCCGGGCACGCCTTCCAGACCCTGGAGCCGCTGATTTCAGCTTCAACCCATGCTCCGTCCCATTCGGCTCCCGCCTCGGCCTCTGACTGGCTGGCGTTCCTGGGCGCACGCACCGCGCCGCTGCTGCTCGACGACTGGGAGGCCGCCGACACCGAGTCGCGGCGGGTGCTACTGGCGTTGGCCCATTCCCGCGCTGGACCGCCGCTGATCATCAGCAGCCGGGAACGCTCGGCACTGGGGTCGGGCAGCGGTCTCTCGGAGCTGACCCTGCGCCCGCTGGAAGCCCAGGAACTCGGTGGTGATCTGTACGCCCGGACGGGCGGCCTGCCCACCCTGATCGAGGCGGTGCGCCAGCAGCGGCCCTGCCTGGAAGCGCTCTCCGGGCTGCTCGCTCCCCTCACGCCGCGTGCCCGGCAACTGCTGGCCTGCCTCACGGTGCAGGTGCAGCCCGACGCCCGCATCACCGGCGCGGCCCTGCAACTCGGTCCCGAGGAGCTGGCCGAGGCGCACGAGCACCTTCAGCGGGCCGGGTGGCTGGACGGCAACGAACTGCGGGCCAGGGACACTCTGCGCGGGTGGCTGGGTGCCCAGCCGAGCCTGGAAGCCGAGGTGCTGACGCTGCTCGCGCCGCAGTTGCCGCCCGCCGACGCCCTGCCGCTGTACCTGCGGGCGCAGGCGCTGACCGGTTCCAGCGAGTTGCCGGGCTTTCAGGCGGCGCTGGCTGCCAGCGCTGCGGCCCTGCTGGACGCCGAGCAGGAAAGCGAGGCTGAGGGGCTTCTGGCCGCCCATGCCCGCACGCCCGAAACCTGGCTGCTGCATGCCCGCGCGCTCGACGCGCTGGGGCGCGGGCCGGAAGCCCTGAAGCGGCTGGCCGACTTGCCACGGACACCGGACGTTCAGGCGGTGCGGAGCCTGGCCCTGTGGCGCACTGGACACACGGAGGAGGCCCGCCACGCCGCGCAGGTTGCCTTGTCTGGTGATCTGGCGGCCCGCGCACGGGGACATATGGTGCTGGGAACGCTGGCGCTGGCAGCGCAGGAATACCCGCAGGCCAAAGCCGCCTTCTCGCGGGCGTGTGGTCTGTTTCGGCTGCTGGGAGACGACCTGGGCTACCTCAAACTACTCTGTCAGCAGGCGGTCGCCATGACCGAACTTGCCGATGACCTCACTGCGACGATACACGAGATCAAAATGCTCTCGGCGCAGCATCCGCAGGCCGTGATCCTCAACAACATCGGCTGGCTGCTGGAGCGGCAAAACGAACCAGAGCAGGCACTGGATTTTTACCGGCAAGCGGCGCAACTGGCCCAGAACAAGCAGCAGGCGGCGGCAGCGGCTTTGGCCTGGAACAATGTGGGCGCACTGGAGCAGCGCCTGACGCACTTTGAGGACGCAGAGCAGGCGTACCAGAATGCCATCACGCACGCACGCCTGACCGGAGAAACCCACACGCTGGCGATGGTACTGGGCAATCTGGGTGAATTAAAAGGGAGTCTGCCTCTCATTGAGGAGGCCATTGAACTGCTGCGCGGCACTGGACAGGAACATCTGATCGCTTACTTTGAGGGGCAGCGCGCCGCGTTCACGGCCCGTTCAGGGGAGATTTGACAGGCTGACCCACAGGAGGAACACCATGAATGTTTCAAGACAGGTCATCCGGGGACTGAGAATAGGCTTGCTGTACGGGGGTCTGCTGTGCGGCGCGGCACTGGGTGCAGGGCTGGCCCCGGTGCCGGGCAGTGGCCTGCCGGACGCCTGGGGCACGGCGGGCAGCAAGGTGACCCTCAGCGTGCCGGAGGTGGCGGGCAAACCCGTGAGGGTCTCCGGGGTCACCCTCCCCAGCGCGGGCCAGCAGGTTACGGTGACCATTCCGATTCGCACCCCACCGGGACGTTTGCGGGTGCAGTTTGTCAACGACAGTACCCAGCAGACCATCACCACCCGCGACATCGAGGTGCTGGCCCCGCAAGCGCCCAATGCCCCGGAGGCGCGGCGTGTGCAACTGCTGATCAGTCCCAAACTCACGACGCCGCAGGTCGATGCGCTGCTGGCCCGGCTGTTGCCGAACGTCGGCACGCTCAACTCGCGCGAAACGCTGCCCATTCCAGTAGGCTCGCCAAAAACGACAGGACCTTCGCCTTGTGGAGGCACGCTGGCTGAGATTCAATTGGGCGCAGGTATTCCGCTCGAAGCGGCCCTCAACCAGCTTGCACAGCAGGGCGGCGAGGACGTCTGGTATCCCGATCCGATCACGAACTGGGGGGTTGGTGCACTGGCCCAGACACTGCCCAGCCCGTCCCAGAGTGGCCAGGCCCAGGCGGTTCAGCAAAGCTTCCACTACGCGCCCGCGCCTGTGCTCCCCAGGGTGGTGCTGGGCAGTCCGGCAGGCGGCATGACCGGCGCAGGCGTCACCATCGCCGTGCTTGACACCGGCTTCAGCCCCCAGCTTGACCCCACCCACGAACTGACCGACGCGCAGGGAAACCGCCTGCCCCGCGTGTTGTTGCCGATCAATGCCCTCGTCCCTTACGACCCGGCCAACCTTGCGCCCTCACTCTCAGGGGCACAGGACTTCTGGGAAGGGCACGGCACCCAGGTGGCAATGCTGGCGGCAGGCGCGCTCAGCGGTGCGGCTCCCGGCGTTGGGGTGCTGCCGATCAAGGTCTGCTCGCCGGGCGACGGGCGGGCCACTTGCAGCACCAAAGATGTGCTGCGCGGGCTGTGCGTGGCGCTCAACCGGGTTCCGGCACAGCAGCTCGTCATCAACCTCAGTCTGGGCGGTGCGGCACCGACGGGGGCCATTCACGCGGTGCTCAACTGGGCGCAGCTTCAGGGCGCGGTGGTGGTCGCGGCGGGCGGCAATCGGCACCAAAATACGGCCAGCCAAACCGATCCCGAGGAGTATCCTGCCGCCTTCGCCCGCTCGCACGCGCCGAGTCAGGGGGCCCTGCCGATCCTGGCAGTGGCGTCCACTACACCTTCTGCGGGTGGCGGGCGCAGTCTCAATGCCTCCTCGCTGTGGCCACTGTCACCCTTCAGCACGCGGGGCAGTTACCTGAATATCAGCGCTCCCGGCGACTTGCTTGACCTGGGACACGTTCAGCTCTACAGCGGCACGTCGTTTGCCTCGCCACTGGTGGCGGGCGCGGCGGCGCTGGCGCGGCAGGCCAATCCCAACGTCAATGCAGCGGCGCTGCGGACCTACATCCTGTCGGGCAGCCGGATCATCGTGGGCGCATCCACCCCAGTCTCCGCCGCTGCGCCCCAGGCCGCACCGGTTCAGGTCTTGCCGATGCTGAGGCTCAGCGGGTACTGAGTAAAAAAGCAGCTTGAGTCTTCCAACGCCTTGCCCCGCTTCGTGCGGGGTTTTTGCTGTCTGGGGGTGTGTGCAATTGTTTCTGAACAGCAGCGTGGTCCATCTTGCCAGGAGAGGGCAGTCAGGCGCTGAATCCGGCCGGTGGCTGGGCGTTGCTGAGTTCCAAAACCAGCATTCCAAAACAGACCGAGGCGAAGAATCGTCTCACTTCCAGGACCCACCCAGCGCACGTTTTTTGGCGCTCCTGGTGGAGCGTTCATGCCCGTTCATGGCCCGTTCAGGGGGGGGCGTGTAGCTTGATCTCAGCAGCGAACAAGAAGGGAATCAACGAGAACAGGCAGCGGCTCAGTAAGGAGCCAAAGGTGCCTGCTGACCTCCCCCGCTGCCTGACGGCCCCGGTTTCTTTGCCCCACATCCACAGGAGGACAGCCCATGTCACAGCAAACACAGTCACACCGCACCGAGTCTACCCACACCGCCGCCCGCCCCTTCGCCCGCGCCCTGATCAGCCACAAGGAAGGTCACACCATGAACAAGACCCTCAAGACCGTGCTCGTTCCCGCCCTGCTCCTCAGCGCCGCCCTCAGCCTGGCTGGATGCAGCACCACCACGCCGCCCGCCGCCAACACTGCGCCCGTCGCCAACTTCACCGTCACTCCGGCCAGCGGCCCGGCGGCCCTGAATGTCACTGCCACCAACACCAGCAGCGACGCCGATGCGGGCGACACCCTGACCTACGACTGGGACTGGGGCGACAGCACCCCCCACAGCAGCGCCGCCTCGCCCAGCCACACCTACGCTGCCGCTGGGACCTACACCCTGACGCTCAAGACCACCGACAGCCACGCCGCCTCCAGCACCAAAACCGCCAGCGTCACCGTGACTGTGGCCGCATCAACCACGCCGACCATCCTGAGTGTCACGCCCACCACCGGCACACTGGGCAACGCCGACACCACCAGCATGGTCGTGACCTTCAGCGAGCCGATGGACACCGTGTCTACCCAGGCGGCCTACAACTCGGCCTCGGTGGGCATTCGGCAAGCCTACGGCGAGGTGACGTACTCGTGGTCTCCCGATCACAAAGTGCTGACCGTCATCCCCAACACGCCGCTGAACTACGCCCTGGCTCCGGCGGCGGCCCAGACCTACAGCTACTTCATCTCCACGGCGGCCAAGAGCGCGGCGGGCGTCTTCCTCGCCTCGCAGTACAACACCAGCTTTAGCACCCACGTCAAGCACCTGAACGAAGTGCACTACAGCGATTTCAGCAGGGACGCGGGCATCTCGGGCGGCTTTCTGGCGGGCATTTACACCGTTATGCCCCCAGCCCTCAGCATGACCATCGGGGACGATGCCCTCAACAGCACCCAGGCCGCTTACCTTACCTTCGATCTGAGCAGCCTGCCCGCCAGTGTGCAGTCCGCCAACATTCTGGCGGCCGATCTCAAAGTGAAGCCTTTTGCTGCGCCCACCAATGCGCCGTATACCACCCTCAATATCGGGCCGAAGAAACTGACGGTGCAGGGCCTGGTGTACGGCAACACCGTGGATTTGAGCGAGTTGCTGCCGATGAACGAACTGGCGAGTAACCTCGACGGCACGCTGATGAACGCCGATGTGCTGGGCGAAGTCAAGACCGACTGGGCAGCCCGCGCCGCGCAGAACAATCTCTCGCAGTACCAGTTGCGCTTTGCCAACATCACCGCTGCGCCGTTCGTCGCCAACCAGGCCACCATCTTCAGCGGCGACCCGGCCAACACCACCAACCGTCCCAAGTTGACCCTCACCTACCTGGCCGACAACTGAGCCTGGCCCGGCTGAACTGTTCATCTGCCTGCGTTTGCCCGACCCACCCACTGCATTTTCAAGGAGAACCGCCATGAACAAACTGTTTTCTGCCGCTGCCATTCTGACCGCCGTTCTCGGCCTCGCCGCCTGCACCACCACCACGCCGCCCGCCGCCAATACTGCGCCCGTCGCCAACTTCACTGTCACTCCGGCCAGCGGCCCAGCGGCCCTGAGCGTTGCCACCGCCAACACCAGCAGCGATGCCGATGCGGGCGATACCCTGAGCTACGACTGGGACTGGGGCGACGGCAGTGCCCACAGCAGCGCGGCCTCGCCCAGCCACACCTACGCCGCCGCTGGGACCTACACCCTGACGCTCAAAACCACCGACAGCCACGCCGCTTCCAGCACCAAAACCGCCAGCGTCACCGTGACTGTGGCCGCGCCCGGTGGCCCTGCCGAGTTCTTTTCCCGCAGTGGCGCGGCGGTTCAGTCCCAGACCTTTACGCTCGGTACTGTGCCCACCACACTCACCTTTGCTCAGGGCACGGTTCTCACGTTTGCCCCCAACTCGCTGCAAGACGCCAGCGGTAACCCCTACAGCGGCCCGGTGAAGCTTGGTGTCCGCGAAATTCAGAACAAGGCCGATATGATCCTGAGTAACGTGCTGACCATCTCGGATCAGGCTCCGCTGGTGTCGGGCGGAATGTTCTTTCTGGACATCAAAACGCCCGCAGGCGCAGACCTCAAGATCAATCCGGCGGTGGGGGTGGGGGCCGCCGTGCCGCTCAAGGTCGCCCCCGATGACCGGATGAAGCAGTTTGTCGGCCAGTCCACCACCTGCGGGACCACAACGAACGGTACGCCAAACATGGGCAGTGGTCTGCCGATTGCCACAGGCGATTCCAGCGTGAACTGGTGCCCGGTGGGGGGGCAGTTCGGGGTCAACATGTCCACGCTTCCGGGGTCGTATGTCTTCAGCGTCTTCAACAAGGGCTGGATCAACTGCGATTTTTTCGGCAGCAATCCCAACCCCAAAACCACCGTTCATGTCAGCTTTGATCCCATCAATGATGCCAACACCATCGTGTTTCTGGTGCCGCAGGGCATCAATACGGTCATCGCGCTCTACACCCAGGACGGCCCCAACGCCCGCAAGAGCTACGACAACTCGCTGCCGATCGGTCTGAACGCCGAACTGGTCGCCCTCACCTTCAACGATGGCAAGCAGTATCTGGCCCACAAAACAATCACGGTGTCGGCCAACCTGAGCGAGAACCTGAGCTTCGGCGAGGCCACCGATGCCCAGATCAAGGCATACCTGACCTCCGTCAACTGAGGGGCCTCAGACTCACGCCCCAGCTGCTTTCTACGCCCACCGGTTTCCGACTCCGGTGGGCGTAGGCTTGTGGCATGACCTTATACACTTCGGAGCAAATCCTCTTCTGGGACATCGGCGGCGTGCTGCTCACCAACGGCTGGGACCGAGACCAGCGGGCCAAGGTGGTCTCGCGTTTCGGCCTGGACGCCACTGACTTTGCCGAGCGCCACAAACTGGTGATCTCTGAGCTGGAACTGGGCCGGCTGAGCCTAAACGAATACCTCGATCAAACGGTCTTCTTTCAGCCGCGTGACTTCGACCGGGACGAATTCTGGACGGCCATTCACGAGCAGAGCCGACCCGATCCTGAGGTGCTGGCGCTGGCCCGCCGCCTCAGCAGCAAGTACCGGATGTATTCGCTCAACAACGAGGGCTTTGACCTCAACAAGTACCGCATCGACACCTTCGGGCTGCGCGACTTCCTGCTGGGCTTTTTTACCTCGTGCTACCTCGGCGTGATGAAGCCCAACCCGGCCATTTACCAGCTCGGCGTGCAACTGGCCCACGCCGACGCCGCCCAGAGCATCATGATCGATGACCGGATGCAGAACGTGGAAGCCGCCCGCCGCACCGGAATGCAGGCGGTGCAGTATGTCTCGGCCCCGCAACTCCAGGCCGATCTGGCGGCGCTGGGGGTGGAGGTGTAGGCGGCTTTCCCCTGGGCCGGATTCATGACCGGGCAGTACGTTCGGCAAACCCGAAACAGCGCGCCTGAGTCGGGCGCGCTGCAAGGCCATGCGATGCTGGGCCAGCGTTCCTACATCCAGTCCTTGAAGAACGTCTTCATCCGCTCGCCGATGCTGGGGCCGGTCTTGACCTTCGGCTCTCTGGGTTCCTTCTTGACCTCGGTCTTCTCCGGCTTGGCGTCGGCGCGGCCCTCGGTCTTGGTGATGATCACCGACGGCTCCGGCGCGGTCACGGTTTCCGGCTTGGGGGCCGGGGCCGGTTTGGTCTTGACCTCGGCTTTGTCGAGCTGATCGAGCGAGAGGCCGGTGTCCTCGTGGGTCGCGCCGTAGAGCACCAGGCCCACCGAGGTGGCGTGGAGCGGGCCGCTGACGATATCGGTCAGGCCGCTGACGCCACGCGGTTTACCGATGCGGACCGGCAGCCGGAAACGCTCGCGGGCCAGCTCGACGACGCCGCGCATCAGGGCTCCGCCGCCAGTGAGGACCACGCTGCCCGCCACCAGCTCGATTGGCCCCAGGCCCCTGTCGATCTCGTCGCGGATCAGGTCGTAAATTTCGCTGACGCGCGGTTTGATGATGCGCGCCAGATCGAAGGCGCTGATGGCGTGGGTGACGCCCGCCGCCGTGGTGATTTCCAGCGTCAGTTCCTGATCGGCCAGTTCGGGCAGCGCCGCGCCGTATTTGCGCTTGACGTTCTCGGCTTCCTCCACCGGAATTTTCAGAATCTGCATCAGGTCGGCGCTGACATGGTCGCCGCCAATCGGGATGCTGGCACTGTGGGCCAGGTTGCCGCGTCGGAACACACCCACATCGGTGGTGCCGCCGCCCATGTCGATGACCACCACCGTCTGGTCGCGCTCGCCCGCGTCGAGGACCGCCAGCCCCGAGGCCAGCGACTGCAACACGAAGCCCTCGGTAATCAGACCCGCGTCCTGCACGCAGCGGCGCACGTTGGCCAGCGGTCCCGCCGCCCCGGAGACGATATGCACGTCCACTTCCAGCCTCACCCCGTGCATGCCCACGGCGCTCTTGATGCCTTCCTGACCGTCCACGACGTATTCCTGTGGAATGGCGTGAATGACTTCCAGGTTGGGATCGAGCGGCACAGCGCGGGCGTTCTCGATGGCGCGCTCCACGTCGGCGGCCGTGATTTCCTGGTTGCGGCGGATGGCGGCCAGCCCGTGCGAGGTGGTGGCCTTGACGTGGTGGCCCGAGACGCTGACGTAGGCGTGCGAGACCCGCACCCCGCTGACCCGCTCGGCGGCGGCGATGGACTGCTTGATGGCGTGGGTGGTGCGCTCCAGATTGACCACCGCGCCGCGCTTGATGCCCTCGCTGGGCACGGTGCCCTCGCCGATGATGTCGACGGTGCCGTGCGGGCCGATCTCGCCGATGACGGTGGTGATTTTGGTGGTGCCGATGTCCAGCCCCACGATAAACGGGTTATTTTTCATCTCTGGACGCTCACTCCCCACGGATATAAATTGATGCGGCCCACTGGGGCCTGGGTTTCGATGGCCTGACCATACTTGAGTAGCAGTGCCCTGTCGCCGCTCCAGATGGTGCCTTGATTGGTCTGCACCGTGATACCGGTTGGTGTATACGTCACTGACTCAACATTGTAACGCGAGAAGGCCCGCGCCGCGAACAGGGCGTCGGCGGTGCGGTCCGGTCCCCAACCGGAAATGACGGGGCCGGTGGGCGCGGCTCCCGGCAGCACGGTGCCGTCGTCGGCGATGACACCCAGCGCCCCGCTGCGCGCCCTCACCTGGGCCACCGGGACGCGCTCGGTGAGGCGAATCTCGATCCGGTCAGGAAAGACGCGGGTGAGCTGGGCCGAGGCCACCCAGGCGCTGTCGCGCAGTGCCCCGGCCCGCCACGCGCCGTAGTACAGCCAGCCGAAGGGCTTCTTTCCGCTGAGGCCCGCCAGGCGCTTGACTTCCAGGCTGGAAAGGTGGTGGTTGCCGCTGATCTGCACCGCTTTGATCGGCAGGTAACGCCACAGGGCGAACGCGCCCCCGGCGATGACCAGGGCCGACAGCACCACACTCAGAAACACCCCGTACTGCTGCCAGAAGCGGCGGTGGGGCAGTGGGGCGTCCGGCGGCGGGGTGGTTTCGGGCAGAGCAGGCGTGCCTGGCGCTGCGGCAGCCTTCAGCGGAGCGCGCGGTTTGCGGGCCAGATCGAAGGGAGCGGGCCTGAACGCCTGGGGCAGGCCAGGTGGCAACGGCTTTACGGCCACAGTTCGTACTCCAGTTCCATCTGGATGCCCACCCGCTGGCGGATCAGGGCCAGTAGCGCGTGAACGTCGCTGGCCGCCGCGCCGCCCAGATTGACGATGAAGTTGGCGTGTTCGGGCGAGATCATGGCCTGACCGATCTGCTGCCCCTTGAGGCCCGCCTCGTCGATCAGTTTGCCCGCGCTCACCCCGCCGGGATTCTTGAAAGCGCAGCCGGGGGTACGCATCTTGGGTTGGCCCTTGCGAGCCAGATCGGCCTGCTCCATCTTCGCGCCCACCGTCTCGGGCGTGCTGCGGCTGAGTTTCAGGCGTATCCGCGTCACGATGTGGTTTCTGGGAATGGCGCTGTGGCGGTAGCCCCAGGGCAAGTCGCTCGGTGAAAGCTGGCGCACGCCTCCGGGCGCGGCGATCTCCAGTTCAAACAGGCCGTCGAACATCTCGCCGAAGCGGGTTCCGGCGTTCATCCACACCGCGCCGCCGACCTGGGCGGGCACGCCCACCGTGCCTTCCAGACCCGACAGCCCCAGCCCGCGCAGCTTGCGGAGCAGGCCCGGCAAGGGTACCCCGCCGCCCACCCAGCCGCTGACGAAGTGCTCGGGCGTGCTGTCCGGGGCAGCTTCCAGGTCGGTTTCGGCAAATTCGCCGCCCAGCCGGATGACCCGCTCGCCCAGGCCCGCGTCGGCCACCACCAGGTTGCTGCCGCCGCCCAGGATGCGGTAGGACGCTTCCATCGCCTCGCGGAGCTGCTCATGGTCACTGACAGTCCAGACTTCCGCCTCGCCGCCGACGCCCAGGGTGGTGAAGCGAGAGAGGGGCAGGCGCTCGACCTTCGCGCCGCTGACCGCCTTCTTGGGTGCGGCAACCATCACGGCGCGTCCTTGGCCAGTTCACGGGCCACCTTCCACACGTCGCCCGCGCCCATCGTCACGATGATGTCGCCGGGTCGGGCGCTGCCGCGCAGGTAAGCTACGGCGTCCTCGCGGCGCGGGTAGTAGCGGGCGGCCTTGTGGCCGTTCTCGCGTAGGCGCTCGCTGATCAGTGTGGCGTGAATGCCCTCGATAGGCACCTCGGATGCGGCAGCAATATCCAGAATCAACACCTCGTCGGCGCTCATCAGGCTCTCGGCCAGCCGGGGCCAGCTCTGCTGGGTTCTGAGGTAGCGGTGCGGCTGAAAGACCACCCGCACCCGCCGTCCGGTCTGACGTGCGGCCTGCACGGCAGCAGCGACCTTGGTGGCGTTGTGGGCGTAGTCGTCCACGATCAGCGCCCCCTTCAGCGTGCCGATGTGCTGCCAGCGGCGGCCCGGTCCACGGAAGGCGGCCAGCGCGGCGGCGGCTGGCCCGAACGCCCCGCCGTAGAGGTCGGTGACGGCCAGCGCCGCCAGCGCATTGAGCACGTTGTGGGTGCCGGGTAGGCCGACCCGCGCCTCGCCCAGCCGCTCGCCGCGCCGCTCGACGTCAAAGGTGGTGCCGGACTCGTCGGGGCGGATGTTCACGGCCCGGTAGGTGCTGCCCTCTGACGCGCCGTAGGTCAGGGCGTCGGGATGGCCGACCACGAAGCTGTCCAGGCCCGGCCAGTCGGCGCAGTAGAGCACCCGCTCGGCCTGGGCCACGAAACGGGCGAAGGCCGCGTGCTGCTCCTCGACGCTGGGCCAGTAGGTTGCCAGCTCACTGCCCTCGGCTCCGCCCACGTGGTCGTCCTCGGCGTTGGTGAAGACGGCAGTCTGACACACGGCGTACTGGAAGTTGCGGTCCGATTCGTCCACCTCGGCGACAAACGGCCCCGCGCCGATGCGGGCGTTGCTGCCGCCCTGCCCGGTGCCTGTCTTCTGGGGGCCGAATTCCGGCACGATGCCGCCGACCAGCGCCGCCGGGTCGAGGCCCGCGCCCATCAGCGCCACCGCGATCATCGAGGTGGTGGTGGTCTTGCCGTGGGTACCGACCACGCCGATGGAGGGTGAGGCCGAGAGCAGTTCTTTGAGGAGCGCCATGCGTGGGCGCACCTCCACCTCGGCCTGACGGGCGGCTTCGAGTTCGGGATGGTTCTTGCTGACGGCCTCGGAGGCGATCAGCACGTTGACCCCCTGCACGTGCGACGGGTCGTGGCAGTGGGCCACTGCAATGCCCTCGCGCTCCAGTTGGGCGGTCAGTTCGGACAGGTGCTCGTCGCAGCCGCTGACAAGGTAGCCGCGCGCCTTGAGCAGCCGGGCGAAGGCCGACAGCCCGATACCGCCGATCCCCATCAGGTGAAAGTGGGGCTGTGCGGGCTGCTGGGAAGATGAGTGAGTGGAGGGTGCAGCTTGAACGGCAGGATTTGAAACGCCCACTTCAGGTGCAGGGGGCGGGGAAGAAATCAGTTCGGCGTTGCTGTTGGTCATGTGGCCTCTCGCCGGGCGTGGGCCAGCACCAGATCAGTCAGCCGCCCGGTGGCTCCCGCAGGGCTGCGGGCCAGGGCGGCGCTCTGCATGGCGCGGCGGCGCTGCGGCTCCAGACACTCTAACACCGCCCCGCCCATCTGGGCCGACACGCTGGGCTGCTCGATCACCTGCCCCGCGTCCGCTGCCGCCACCGCGCGGGCATTAAAGAGCTGATGGTTCTCCGAGGATTCTGGCAGCGGCACCATCAACGTCGGCACGCCGTAGAAGGCCGCCTCGGCCAGTGCGCCGGTGCCCGCCCGCGTGACCGCGATATCCGCCGCCGACCAGGCCGCCACCGCGTCCACGTAGCCTTCGACGCTGTACCACTCCAGATCGGCCACGCGCGGCGCGACGTTGCTGATCCAGCGCGGCCCGCAGGCATGCAGCACCTGAATGGGGCCGTGAACCGACCCGCCGCCGGGGAAAGTGGCCCGCAGCACTTCCGGCAGCACGTTGTTGAGTGCCAGGCTGCCCTGTGAGCCGCCCATGATGAACAAAGTCAGGCGCTGCGGGTCGAGGTTCAGCCGGGTCAGCGCCTCCGTGCGCTCCAGGCGCTCCTCACGCACTGGCATGCCGACCAGCACGGCCTTGCGCCCACTCAGCCCGGCCACCACCGGGTAGGCGGTGCCCACCGCTCTGGCGAGGCGCACGGCCAGGCGCTGGGTCAGACCCAGGCGGGCATTCTGCTCGTGCAGCACGGTAGGCAGCCCCAGGCTCTGGGCGGCCAGCACCCCTGGTAAGCTGGCAAAGCCGCCGAAGCCCACCACCACTGCCGGGCGGGTGCGGCTCAGCCAGCGCCGGGCCTCCACCAGCCCGCTCCCGGCCCGCAGCAGCTCACGTGGGTCGGCCCGGCCCTGACCGCTGCGGGCCAGCTTGCCCGCCTGCACGCCGAAGAAGTTCAGGCTCTGCTCGGCGGCGATGCGCTCCTCCATGCCGCCGCGCTGGCCCAGCAAGGTGACCTGGTGGCCGCGTGAGAGCAGCTCAAAGGCGGTGGCCACCGCCGGGTAGATGTGTCCACCCGTGCCGCCCGTGGACAAAACGACTTCGCTCATTGAGGGAAGTCTAGCAAGCGGCAGCGTCGATGGAGGAGCAGCTCACCGATTCCGGAACTGTTCGGGTCTGTGTCACTGTCAAGAGCGAAAAAGGCCGCCCTCACCCGGCGACCCTTTCTATTCAGTTTGTTCGTCTCACGGCCTACCGCTGCCCACTCAGTCTGCCGCGATCAGCTCCGGCGTCTGCTCCTCTTCGGGCAGGGCACTCTTCACCTCGCGCAGGGCCGAGTGAATGACCGCCAGGGCAATCGAGATGCTCAGCATGCTGGAAAATCCGTAGCTGACCAGTGGCAGCGGCACGCCCGTCACCGGGAAGACACCCGCCGCCACCGCCAGATTCACGAACGCCTGGCCCACGATCATATACATTGCCCCGGTGGCCATGATGCTGGCTCCGTGCAGGTTGGGCGTCATCGGGCGCACGCGGGCGGCGAGCTGGCCGACTTGCAGGGCGGTGGACACCACCAGCCAGTAGGCGAAGATGACCATGGTGACGCCCAGCAGCCCAGTGGAAAAGCCCACTGAGGCAATGGCCAGGTCAGTGTGGTCGGCGAAGTACGGATAGCGCGGGGCCTCGGGTCCCTGGCCCCAGATGCCGCCGAAACTCAGATCGCGGTGGGCCATGCCGATCTGGTCGAGGCCCTTGACCACCACGTTCTGGGCATCGTCGCCGCGCGCGAGAAACGAGGTCAGGCGGTTGAAGATGTAGGGATGGCGCTCCAGATAAATGCTCAGCCAGGGGAGGGCCAGCAGTGCCAGGGCAAACAGCAGCGCCGTGATGTTGGTAAACCGCACCCCGGCGGCGTACATCAGCACGATGCCGAGCGAGAACATCAAGACGGTGGTGCCCAGGTCCGGTTCGATCAGCACCAGCATGGTGGTCAGGGCGATCATGCCGGTGGCCGAGATCAGCTTGCGGTAGACCCCCCGGCGTGCGAAGAAGCTCGCCAGCATCAGAATCAGGGCCAGTTTGGCGAACTCGGACGGCTGAAATTGCAGCGCACCGTTGAACAGCCACCGCTTGGTGCCGGGAGATGTTTCTGTGCCGTGACCGATGAAGCGCACCAGCACCAGGAGCAGCAGGGCGAACAGCCAGGCGGGTGTGGCCAGCTTGAGGAAGACCTTGGGCCGCAACTGTGACAGCCCGGCGGTGAGCAGGATGGCCACCACCGCCTTGATGACCTGATCCGGCAAGCGGTCCGGGTCGGCGGTGCCGACGGCCAGCGTGCCCAGTACCAGCAAGAGGACCTGGGCCAGTAGCAGATTGGCACTCATATTCATACCGGCACCTCCGCAGGCGCGGCCTGAGCACTGACCCAGGCCCTGGCCGCCGCTGTGAAGACGTCTCCGCGCTCGGTGTAATCGCGGTAGAGATCGAAGCTGGTGCCGATGGGGGCCAGCAGCACCGTGCCGCTTGCCTCTCCCTCTTCATCTGTCAAGAATTCAGCGGCGAGCCGCACCGCTTCCCTCAGGGTGGCCTCGCCGCTCAGTTCGCCGAACGCCACCACCTGATACGGCAGCCCCAGTTGGTGGGCCAGTGCTTCGCCGTCTTGACCGAAGGCGATGACCTGCTTGACCTTGCCCTCGGCGGCGCGGCGCAGCGGTCCCAGATCCGCGCCCTTGTCACGCCCGCCGACCAGCCAGGCAATCGGCGCGGCGGCCTGCTGGAGGGCGGCCTCCACCGCCACCGTGCGGGTGGCAATCGAGTCGTTGACGAATCTCAGCTTATTCAGGCGGGCCACCGTCTCGAAGCGGCCCTGGACCGGGCGGGCGGCGAGCAGGCCAGCGCCGAGCCGGGCCGGGTCTACTGGCCTGCCGAGACGATTGAGCATCCCTTCCGCCGCCAGCAGCGCCGCCGCCGCGTTGGCCGGGTGGACGCCTTCCGGCAAGTCGCTGGCCCTCAGCACCACCTCGCCGCCGCTGAGGGCCAGCACCGCCGGGTCGAAGTGCTGCACCTGCGCCCGCGTCGGCATGCTCAGGTCGAGCGGCAGGATCAGCAGATCGCTTTCATCCTGCGCCCGCGTGATGTTGCGCTTGGCGGCGTGATAAGCCTCGACGCTGCCGTGCCGGTCGAGGTGGTCCACCGCCAGATTGGTGATGACGGCCACGGCGGGCGCAAACTTGGTGACCCGTTCGAGCTGAAAACTCGACAGCTCCACGACGGCGACTTCGGCCTCGTCAATGATGTCGAGCAGCGGCGGGTCGATGTTGCCGCCCTCTAGGGCGTTCACTCCGCAGGCGCGCAGCAGCGCCGCGATCAGGACAGTCGTGCTGCCCTTGCCTGCCGTGCCAGTGACGCCCACCATCGGCAGTGTGGGCCGGGCGCGGGCGGCCAGCTCGGCCTCACCGATGATCTCGGCTCCCCGCTGCCCCAGTTGCAGCAGATCGGGGTGGTCAATGGGGACACCTGGCGCGGCAATCACCGTGCGGTAAGAGCGCTCAAGGTCGGCGGGCGAGAACCCGAACTGGGCGGCCAGATCGAGGTCCTCGGCGCTGGGCCGGGCATCGAACCAGTCGGCGGTCACGCCCTCCCGGGCCAGAAACCGCAGTACGCCGCGTCCGCTGCGTCCCAGACCATAAATCAACGTCTGGGGCGCGGCGGCGGGAAAAATGTCAGATGGTGGTGTCACGCCGTTCAGCGTAGCGCAGCGCGGCCGCGACTCAGGGACGGGCGGTAGGCTGCGGGCATGGCCCTTACTCCGTCTGCTCTGCCCCAGTCCCCTTTCACTCAGCCGGTCGTCTTGGTAGACGCCTTCACGTCGCGCGCTTTCCGGGGCAATCCGGCGGGCGTCTGCCTGCTCACTGCGCCTGCGGAAGCTGGTTGGATGCAGCTCGTCGCCCGTGAACTCAACCACGCCGAGACCGCCTTCGTCTGGCCGCTGGACACCGGATTCTCACTGCGGTGGATGACCCCCACCACCGAGGTGGATCTGTGTGGGCACGCAACGCTGGCCGCCGCACATGCGCTGTGGGAAAGCGGAGTGCTGGCTCCACATGAGGTGGCCCGCTTCCAGACGCTCAGCGGTGCCCTCAGTGCCCGTCAGATCGGCGACTGGATAGAGCTGGACTTTCCCGCCGAGGTGGCTGAGGAAACACTGCCGCCCCTTGATCTGGCTGAACTGCTCGGCGCACCGCCGCTGTGGGTGGGCAAGAACCGCCTGGATTATCTGGTGGAACTCGCCTCGGCCGCGCAAGTGCGCGCCCTCAGTCCCGATCTGGGCCGTTTTGGGCCACTGGGCGTGCGCGGCGTCATCGTCACGGCGGCGGGCGACGACGGCTACGACATGGTGTCGCGCGGGTTTTTCCCCAATATCGGCATTCCTGAGGATCCGGTCACAGGATCGGCCCACTGCGCCCTCGCGCCGTTCTGGGCGGCCAAACTGGGTCGCCTCGAACTGAGCGCCTATCAGGCGTCGGCGCGCGGCGGCGAGTTGCGTCTGAGGCTGGAAGGCCAGCGGGTCAAGCTGCTGGGTCAGGCGGTGACGACGCTGCGGGGATTCATAGCGGGGCCGCAGACGCTTCGGAGTTCAGTTGCTTCTCCAGCCAGCCCAGCAACCGGGCGGTGACCTCGGCCTGCACGGTGTCGTTGAACAGTTCGTGATAGCCGCCCTCAATTTCCAGATACTCGATTTCGGGCCGGGGGGTGAGGGCCGTTCCCGCGGTCTCGGCGAAGCGCCGCGAGCCGCGTACGTCGGCCAGCTTGTCCTCGCTGCCGTGTACGATCAGCGTGGGCAAGCGCCACTGGGGATACTGGGCCGTGAGCTGGCGGCTGACCCGCAGCATGCTGGCCGCCGTCAGGGCCGGAACCTTACCCCGGTAGACCTGCGGGTCGCTGTCGTAGGCGCTGACTTCCTCGGCGATGCGCGACAGGCCGCCCGACTCGAGTGCCGTGACCGGCAGGCTGGGAAAGAATCGTCCCAGCACGCCGCTGAGCGCTTTGAGGGCGGCGCTCTCGCCCTCGCCGACCAGTAAGAGGGGACTCGACAGGACGGCTCCCGCCAGGCCGCGCGGGTCGCGCAATACCGAGGCCGCCGTCACCAGCCCGCCCATGCTGTGCCCGAAGGCGAACAGCGGCACGCCCAGGCCGCGCAGCGCTTCCCTGGCCCGCAGATGATCGCCGACCAGCACGTCCACGTCCACCACCGCCCGCGCGCCCGGCGACTGGCCGTGTCCACGTTGGTCGTAGCTGTAGACGCTCAGCCCCATCTCCGTCAGCCCCTGGATGACCCGCCGGTAGCGGCCCAGGTGTTCGGCGTACCCGTGGGTCAGCAGCACTGCGCCCCGCTCGTGGGGGGCCGCGAAGTGCTGGCCGTACAGGGCGGGGCCGCCGACATCGAAGGTCCAGGGCTGGGCGCTGGTGGGTTGTGACATGGGTGCAGTGTAGAGCCAAAGCAGTGGAGAGGACCAACACAAAAGCCCGGCCGCACTGGGCCGGGCTTTTGCGAGGAATCAGTGGATTAGAAGCGGAACTTCAGACCAGCGGCCACCGAGCTGATGTTGTCGTTGGTGCCGTCGAAGTAGTAGTGCTGGCGGGCCTCGCCGAACAGGGCGACCCTATCGAGCACGCGGTAGTCCACGCCGATCAGCAGTTCGCCGAAGGTGGCGCTGGTCAACGTCGAGGGGCGCTCGAGGTTGTAGCCGCCGCCCACGCCCAGGATGCCGTCGAAGCGTCCGGTGGTGCCGCGGTAGGTCAGGATGCCCGAGACACTGTTGCCGGGGGTGCTGCCGCTCACGGTGATGTCGCCGGTCAGGCGCACGCCGAAGTTACCGAACAGCGAGTCGTTTCCGACCATCACGCGGGCCATTGTGCCGACGGCGTTTTGCAACACGCCGTAGTACGACGCACCGATGTAGTTGCCGTAGCGGAAGGGTGCGGCGGGCGGCACGAAGTCGCGCCCCGCCGGGCCTTGCGGTCCGACCTCGCCCTGCACGCCCTGGATACCCTGGGCACCGTCCGCCCCGGCTGCGCCGTCCGCACCATCGGCTCCGTCAGCACCGTCCGCTCCATCGGCCCCATCCGCACCCGCCGGGCCGACTTCACCCTGCGCACCTGCCGGACCTGCCGGGCCTTGGGCACCGTCCGCCCCGGCTGCGCCGTCCGCTCCAGCTGCGCCGTCCGCACCCGCCGGGCCAGTTTCGCCTGCCGGACCAGCTGCGCCGTCGGCACCCGCCGGGCCAGTTTCACCTGCCGGACCTGCTGCACCGGCAGTCGGTGCGGGCATGTTGTTCAGGGCTGCTTGCAGGTCGGCGATGGCCTTGTCCTGGGCGTCCACCCGCGCGGTGAGGGCCTTGAGGCCGTCGAGCGCGTCCTGCATGCCTTTACGCAGCACGTCGAGGTCGGCGGGATTGAAGGTGTTGGCAGGCATCTGGGCCAGCAGGCGGGCGAGCACCTGGGCGACTTCCTGACGGGTGATGGGGTTGCACCAGTCGAAGCTGCCATCGGGGTAGCCGATGAACAGGCCCTTGGACGTGACCAGATCGATGGCTTCCTTGGCCCAGCCGCCTTCAGTGCAGGGCGGCATGACCATGGCGGGCTTGGGCATGGCGGGCATGGGCTTGGGAGCGGGGGCAACCGGCATGGGCTTGGCCGGGGTCACGATGGGGGCCGGGCCAGCGCCGCCAGCGAGCGCACTGCCGCCGATCAGCAGGGTCAGGGTGGTGCTCATCAGGGTGTGCTTCATAGTTCCTCCAGGGTGAGAGTCAGGGTCGTGAATCAGCAAAACGGGTTTGCCACTGTGCTCACATCTACGGCCAATTGTGTCACATACTTCGGCCCAGGCGTGACACTTGACTAACCGAGTCTTCATCAACGTCTTCATCGACGGCAAGCTAGGGATGAGACGGCAGCATAGCAGAACCTTCTCATCTGGTTGTCAGAAAGCCCACGAAACGGCAGCTTCCGCACGCGGGCTGAGCTGCGCCCGGGGCGTTTCCTGAAGGTGTCCAGAGGCCGTTCTCATTTGGTGCGGTGGGCCAGGGCGTTTCATGCAGGCATGGCAAACATCGAACGCAAGGCCAATGCCCGCTGGTCAGGGGACCTCAAAGACGGCAAGGGCACCCTCAGCACCGGCAGCGGCGTGTTGCAGGAGCAGGCCTACAGCTTCAAGACCCGCTTCGAGGACGCCCCCGGCACCAACCCTGAGGAACTGCTGGCGGCGGCCCACAGCGGCTGCTTTACCATGCAGCTCGCGGCCATGCTGGCTGCCGACGGTCACCCGGCCCGGCTGCTCGCCACCGACGCCACCTGCGTCATGGAACCGGCGGGCGCAGGCTTCAAGATCACCAAGATGAAGCTGATGGTGCGCGGCGCGGTGGACGGTCTCGACCAGGTCGCCTTCGAAGTGGTGGTTGCCAAGGCCGCCGAACTTTGCCCGCTGAGCCAGATTATGAAAGGTAATGTGCAGATCGAACATGAGGCGGTGCTCGAAAACTAGCGTCTCATTTGCCTCTGGTCTTCACGCCCTGGCCCGGTGCTGGGGCGTTTTGCTGGCGACATCCAAAGCTGAGTCCTTAAGAAACCCCCGCACCTTCCAATCTTCCTTTGCCTAGAATGCAGCCCATGACCGAAACGATCTCCGCCGATATGTCCGCTTCCGTGCCGCAGGCGGGCGAGTGGTACAAGAGCGCCGTCTTCTACGAACTCTCGGTGCGAACCTACGCCGACGGCGACGGCAACGGCAAGGGCGATTTTCCGGGGCTGACTGGCAAGCTCGATTATCTGCGCAGTCTGGGCGTGGACTGCCTGTGGCTCCAGCCGTTTTACCCCAGTCCGCTGCGCGACGACGGCTATGATGTCGCCCACTACACCGACGTCCACCCGGACTTGGGCACCCTGGACGACTTCAAGGTCTTTCTGAGGGAGGCCCATTCGCGCGGCCTCAAGGTCGTCACCGATTTCGTGACCAACCACACCTCCAATGAGCATGCCTGGTTTCAGGCGGCGCGCAAGGGACCGACCCTGCCCGACGGATCGGAGAATCCGTATTACCACTACTACGTCTGGAGCGACACCGGTACCGAGTATCCCGAGGCGCGGATTATTTTTACCGACACCGAGACGAGCAACTGGACCTACGACGAGCAGGTGGGCAAATTCTTCTGGCACCGCTTTTTCTCGCATCAGCCGGACCTCAATTTCGACAACCCTGAAGTCACCAACGAGTTGCTCGACGCCGCGCGCTTCTGGCTCGAACTGGGCGTGGACGGCTTCCGGGTGGACGCCGTGCCGTATCTGGTCGAGCGTGAGGGCACCAACTGCGAGAACCTGCCTGAGACGCACGAGATTCTCAAGCGGATCCGGCGGCTGGTGGACAACGAATACCCTGGCAGGCTGCTGCTGGCCGAGGCCAACCAGTGGCCCGAGGACGTGGTCGAGTACTTCGGGACCGACGCGGACCCCGAGTTTCACATGTGCTTCAACTTCCCGGTGATGCCCAGGCTGTTCATGAGCCTCAAGCGCGAGGACACCTCCAGCATCCGCGAGATCATGAACCGCCTGCCCGCCATTCCCAGTTTCGGGCAGTGGGGCACTTTCCTGCGCAACCACGACGAGCTGACCCTGGAGATGGTCTCGGACGACGAGCGGGCCTTTATGTACGCCGCTTATGCGCCCGACACCCGCATGAAGATCAACGTGGGCATCCGCCGCCGCCTGTCCTCGCTGCTCGACAACGACCGGCGCAAGGTGGAGCTGCTGACCACCGTGCTGCTGGCCCTGCCCGGCAGCCCGTTCATGTACTACGGCGACGAGATCGGCATGGGCGACGACCTCTCACAGGCCGACCGTAACGGGGTGCGGACCCCGATGCAGTGGAACGCCAGCACCTCCGGCGGCTTCTCGACGGCGGCCCCCGCCGACTGCTTTTTCCCGCCGATTCAGGACCCGGTTTACGGCTTTGCCCGCGTCAATGTCAACAGTCAGGAGCAGGACCCTTCCAGCCTGCTCAAGTGGCACTCGCGCCAGCTTGAACTGCGCCGCCGCCACCCGACCTTCGCGCACGGCGACCTCAACTTCGTTGATACCAACAACCCGGCGATTCTGGCCTTCACCCGCCGCACCGAGGAAGAAACCCTGCTGATCGTCAGCAACTTTGCCGCCAACGCTCAGGCTGTTGAACTCGACCTGAGCGCCTACATCCACCGCACGCCGGTCACGCTGGCAGGAGCCAGTCCCTTTCCGCGCATCGGGGAAGGACCGTACACCATGACGCTGGGCAAGTACGACTATTACTGGATGCGGCTGAACTGAGATTGGATTGTTGCTGCTGGAGAGAGCCGAATTCCGACCGACGACATTGAAGGCGGAAAGTTGCAGCACAGGGAAAACAGCACAGGGAATAAGGGAAGGGGCCAGTCATATTGACTGGCCCCTTCCCTGGGATTGAATCTCTCCGCCGCTTAGCTGCGCCCGCCGCCGCCGCCGAAAATGCGCAGCAAAAACAGGA
The DNA here is from genome assembly GCF_025244745.1 of Deinococcus rubellus. Classification (NCBI taxonomy): domain Bacteria; kingdom Thermotogati; phylum Deinococcota; class Deinococci; order Deinococcales; family Deinococcaceae; genus Deinococcus; species Deinococcus rubellus. The sequence goes on along the minus strand of NZ_CP104213.1, from coordinate 2,809,176 downwards.
ACATATTGATGAAGTTCAGGTAGAGGGAGAGCGCACCGTAGATCGCGCCCTTCTCGGCGTTGTCGCCCTCGACGCCGCTGAGCGCCATGTTGCGCAGCATCTGGGTGTCGTAGACGGTCAGGCCCGCGAACAGCAGCACGCCTATGACGCTGATGCCGAGATTGAGCGCCGCGCCGCCGACCCAGATATTGATGAACATGGCGACGACCAGCCCGATCAGGGCGAACAGAAAGAAGCGCCCCATGCCCGACAGATCGCGCTTGATGACGTAGCCCACCACGCTCATGGCCCCGAAGGTGAGTGCGGCGGTACCGAAGGCCGAGTAGACCGCCTGGGTGGAGTACACCATCAGCAGGCCCGAGAAGGTCAGCCCGGTGATGGCGGCGTAGACCATGAACAACAAGCCTGCCACAGCGCTGCTGATGCGCGGCAGCAGAAAGCTCATCCCGAGAACGACACCGAGCTGCACGATCAGCAGCGGAAAGCGGATGCTCATGACCTGGGAAGCCAGGTTCTCATTCGAGGCGGTAATGTAGGCGATGGCGGCGGTCAGGACGAGTCCGGCGGCCATCCAGGAGTACGTGCGGTTCATGAACGAACGCACGAGCGATTCGGTGCGGGTCGCAGTTAGTTGCATACACCACAGGATACGCGGGCGACCTGACAGGGGTTCCCGACTTGTCCTGCGGTATGTTCACCCATCCTTTAACTCGGCCCTCTCAAGCGAGTGGGCGCTTAAACTACGGGTTTATCTGTGTTCCCTGAGCAGCAGCGCCACCGGGAAGAATTCCAGCACCTTGGCGAGCGCGATCTTGTCGTCCCGGACCCGGAAGCGCTCGCCCGTGACGGCGCTGCGGTAACTGCCGCTGGGCAAGCTCAGGCTGCGGCTGCCCCAGACCTCGCCCAGTGCCCAGGGCTGCTGGCCCTTGGTGAGGGTACAGGTCAGGCGCGGAGCCACCGTGACGGCCAGCGTGCCCTCCCACTCGCGCGCGAAGGCCAGGATGTGCTTGCCGCCGCTGAGCGCCTGGTAGTGGCCCTCGGCAAACAGGGCCGGGTTGTTCCGGCGGGCTTGCAGCGCCGCCCAGGTGGTCAGCAGCTTGACGCCGCCGCTCTGGTAGCGCCTGAGCAGTTCTCCGGCCAGCCCCAGCGGGTCTTTCTCGTGGCGCTCCTCGATGCGCCGCAGCAGGCTGCTCAGGCGGGCGTAGTCCACCGGGCGGCGGTTGTCGGGATCAACCAGCGACTGATTCCAGCCCTCGTTGCCCTGGTAGATGTCGGGCACGCCGGGGGCAGTCAGCCGGATGAGCGCCGCCGAGAGGCTGTTTTGCGCGCCGTGCGGGCTGATCTGCTCGTGAAAGGTCTGCACACTGTCGGTGAACTCGTCGGAGGCCAGCAGCCCGCGAATCAGCGTGTCGAGCGCCCCCTCATACGCCCCGTCGGGGGCGGCCCAGGAGGTGTGCAGCTTGGCCTCGCGGGCCGACTTGAGCATGGCGGCGCTGAGGCGGTCCGCCAGCCCCTCCTGCTGGCCGTCCAGCGGCCAGATGCCCAGCAGGTTCTGGAACATCATGATCTGGTCGCCGCTACTAGGAGCCTGCCCTGCGCCGTCCGGCAGGGTCTGCTCAAGGGCGCGGGCCAGGCGGCTCCAGTGGCTCAGGTAGGCCGCCCAGGTCTGCGGCAGCTCGCTCAGCACCGCGATGCGGGCGCGGGTGCCCTCGCCGCGTTTGGTGTCGTGGGTGCTGGTGCTCAGCATGGCGTGCGGCCACTTCTCGCTTCTCTCGCGGGCCTGGGCGTGAAAGGTGCGCGGCGGTGTGCCGAAGATGGCCGGGTCCCCGCCGACCTCGTTGAGGCACAGCAGCCGCCCGTAGCGGTAAAAGGCGGTGTCCTCGGCTCCCTTGGCTGTCACCGGGCCGGTGAGCTGCTGAAAGCGGAAGGCGAATTCGGCGTAGCGCTCGCGGGTCGCCTGATCCGGCGCGTCCAGAGTCAGCACCGCCTTCAGAAAGTCGAACAGGCTGCCGTCGAGGTCGCGGTTGAGCTTGCGGGCGTCCTTGATGGCGTGATTGATTTTGGCGTCGTCGCCGCTCTCGCGCCCGCCCAGGCGCACGTAGGTGCGGTACACCGGAAAGGCCGCGATCACCTCGCGCAGCACCTCGCGCAGACTGCTCAGGGTAAAGTCGCGCCACCTCAGATCGGCCTCGGCCAGCCGCTCCAGGTGCTCGGCCAGCACGTTGACCTCGGAGGCCAGGCTGACCCGCTGAATGAGTTCCTTGGTGTCGTGCAGAATCTGGCCGTAGGTCTTGCGGTCGCCAGTGAAGCGCCGGTAGATGCCGCTGATCTCGTCCTCGTTGGCGCTCTCCACGAACACGCCGCCGAGCTGCGCCAGAAAGTCGTAGCCGGTGGTGCCGTAGATCGGCCAGTTGGGCAGCCGCTCGCCGGGTTCCAGAATCTTCTCGGCCAGCACGTACAGCGGTCTGTCGCCCGGCACATACGGCACGCCCAGCACCCCGGCGGCCCGCTCCTGTAAGGTTTCGAAGTACCCGGCGGGGTCGTAGAGGCCGTCGGTATGGTCGAGCCGCACCCCGGCGATCACGCCTTCCTTGATCAGCTCGAACAGCTTGGAGTGTGCCCACGCGAACACGCGGGGGTCCTCGATGCGCAGCGCCGCCAGATCGTTGATGTCGAAGAAGCGGCGGTAGTTGATCTGCTCGGAGGCCACTTTCCAGTAGCTCAGACGGTAGTTCTGCTCCTGAATTAGCGTGTCGAGACGCGGCAGGTCGGCGTTGAGTTCGGCTAGGGCGCGGCCCAGCGCGGTCTCGATGGCTCCCACCTCGGCCAGCGCCAGGAGTCTGCGCTCGATGACCGCACTCTCGCGCGCCCGGCTCTCGCGCTCGGCGTCACTGAGATCGGCGCTGCTGCGCGGCAGGTTGGTCGCCTGCAAGGCCAATGAGGCCAGATCCGAGCGGGCCTCATTGCCCTCAGGCAAATCGCAGAGTGCCCAGGTCCGTTCCAGAATCGGGGCGGTCTGGCGCGGTGAGAGCGGGAAGGTGCGCCCGAAGTAATCGAGGCCGAGTTCGCCGCCGTGCCGGACCACCTGCAACTCGCCGCGCTCCAGTACCCGCCCGTACTGGTCGCCCAGCACCGGCAACAGCACCTTGCCGCTGAGTGCGCGCTTGAGCGGCTCCCAGGCGATGTCGAAGAAGTGGGCGTAGCGGCTGGCCAGCCCGTGCCTGAGCACATCTTCCCAGTAGGGGTTGTGGCCGCCCGCAATGCCCATGTGGTTGGGCACGAAGTCGGCGATGATGGTCATGCCGTGTGTCTGAGCGACCTGCCACAGCTTTCTCAGTCCCTTCTCGCCGCCGAGTTCGTCCGAGACCCGGCTGTGGTCGGTGGCGTCGTAGCCGTGCGAGCTGCCCGGCGTGGCCTGCCAGATGGGGGAGAGGTAGAGTGTGCTGATGCCCAGCCGGGCCAGGTAGGGCACCACCCTGGCCGCGTCGCGGAAGTCGAAGCGGCCAGGGTGGCCGCCTGGCTGCTCGATGGGGCCATGCAGTTGCAGGCGGTAGGTGGCGCGCGGAATCTGCGCGGTCTGCGGCGAAGATGGGGCCTCTGGTGATGGCTGGGCCTCCTGAACCGCCGCCGTCATCCGTCGCCCAGCAAGGCGGCTTCACCAGCTCCCAGCGTGGGTGTGCGGCTACTCTCACTGTGAAAGACCAGCCTGGAGGGTAACTCGAAGGGCAACCCGAGGTGCGCGAGATCAGCTTCTGCCTTGCCGGTGTTCCACAGCAGCGCCCGCTCGCCTGTTTCGGTCTTCCAGCGCACCCACAGCACGTCTTCAAGGTGCCCCGCCGCCAGAACCTGCCGGGTACGCCCACTCAGCACCGGGTCGGTGCGGCGAAGAGAGAGCAGGTCCTGATACAGCTTGAGGGTCTGGGCGTGTTCGCCCTGCTGCCGCTCGGCCCAGTCGAGCTTGGCCCGCTCGAAGGTGGCGCGGGCCTGCGGGTCGAGCACTTCACCGGTAAAGCCCTCGAAATGTCCGAACTCCTTCTTGCGGCCCTCGCTGACCATTGCGCCGAGTTCGCCGTGGTGGTTCGAAAAGAAAGGAAACGGCGTGCTGGCGGCCCATTCCTGGCCCTGGAAGATCAGCGGCGTCGTCGGCAGCGCGAGCAGCAAGGTGCTGGCTCCCCGGAAAGCGGCGGATGAGACACGCTGCACGTCGGTCATCCGGTCGCCCTGGGCGCGGTTGCCGATCTGGTCGTGGTTCTGAATGAAATAGACGAAACTGGGCGATTCCAGGGCGTCGGCACGCTGGCCGCGCAGGTTGCCGGGCAAGGCGTGGTCTTCCATCGGCCAGGTCTGACCCTCATAGGTCCAGCCCCGATTGATGACGTTGGCGAGCGCCGCCGCCCCGCCCGCAAACGCCATGTAGTAGCCGTCCTGGTCGCCGGTCAGCGTCACCCGCACCTCGTGGTGGAAGTCGTCCACCCAGATACCGTCGAGGTGGTAGTCGGTCACCAGCATCGGCAGGTTGCGGTAGTCCTCGGCCAGCATCAGGTGATTGCCGCCGAGTTCGTGAACCTCCGAGGCGAGTTCTTGCAGAATGTGAATCTCGGAGTCGTCGGGCATGCTCTGGGTGGCGTCGAGCCGCAGGCCGTCGAAGTGGTACTCGCGCAGCCACATCCGGGCGTTCTCGGTGATCAGCCGCCGCATGTGGCGCTCGCCGTAATCGAGGCCGTCACCCCAGGCACTCTGAAACTTGTCGGTGAAGTAGCGCGGGCTGTAACTCTTGAGGTAATTGCCGTCGGGGCCGAAATGGTTGTAGACCACGTCCAGAAAGACGGCCAGCCCCAGCTCATGGGCCGCGTTCACGAACGCCTTGAGGTCTTCCGGGCGGCCATACGGCGCGTGCGGCGCGTATAAGGCTACCCCGTCGTAGCCCCAGCCGTACTCACCTGCGTAGGCGGCCAGCGGCATCAGTTCGACGGCGGTGATGCCCAAGGCCTTCAACTCCGGCAACTTCTCCTGAGCGGCCCGGTAGGTGCCCTGGGGCGTGAAGGTGCCGATGTGCAGTTCGTAAAACACGCACTCGCCCAGCGGAATGCCGGCCCAGTTGATATCCGTCCAGCCGTGGGCACTGAAGTCGATGACCTCGGCCTCGCCGTGAACGCCGTCCGGCAGGAAGCGGGCGTAGGGATCGGGGGTGGGCACGCCGTCCAGCACGAACTGGTAGCGGGTACCGGGGCCGAAGGGCAGCACAGTCTGGTGAATGCAGTCGTGTTCGGGGTCCTCGCTGCATTCCAGCGGGTAGTCCTGGCCGCCGATGCGGACGGCGACGGTCCGGGCCTCGGTGGACCAGACCCGGAAGCGGGTACCCGTACCGCCGGGCAGCACCTGCGCGCCGAGCCGCTCGCCGGGCGAGACGGGCATGTGGGTGGGGTGCGGGATGGAGAAAATGGTGGGAGCTGCCTGGGCAGAATCGGGGTGGGACATGTCAGACCTCCTGACAGGGAAAGTGAATAGAAACACTTGAGTACTGCGCCGCTGGACACGGACTGTTTTCTGCGCGGCTGTTGGTGTCTACGCTACGTCAATTGCCCGGCCCGCCCGATGAGAAAGCGCTCAATGGCCGGGCAGGTTTTTTTTCTGCTGGAATGTGAAAGCGCCGCCCGACACAGTCATGCGGGGCGGCGATGAGCAGCTTAGCTCACATTCATGCGGGCGCGGTTTCGCTGCGCGCACAGCGGTAGAGCTTGACGCTGCGGGCGTGTAGGGTGGTCTCGCCGCCTGCCGCGACGCGCTCCTCGGCCCCGTCGTCGTAGGTGTCGAGCAGCAGTTCCCACTCGCCGCAGCCGCCAAGTTCCGGCAGGGTGAACGGCAGATCGATGTAGGTGCTGCTCAGCATCAGCAGCAGGTGGTCGTCGCGGACCGGCTGTCCCATGGCGTCCACATCGTTGAGGCCGTCGCCGTCCAGAAACACGCCCAGGCTCTGGGTCTCGGCACTCTGCCAGTCGCTGTCAGTCATCTCCTGGCCGTCGAAGCGCAGCCAGACGATGTCGCGCACGTCCTCACCGCGAATGGTACGGCCCGAGAAGAACTTGCGGCGGTGCAGCGCCGGGTGCTCGCGCCGCAGCTTGAGCAATTTTTGCGTGAAGGCCAGCAAAGGCCCGTCCACGTTGTCCCAGTCGTACCAGCTGATCTCGTTGTCCTGACAATAGGCATTATTGTTGCCCTGCTGGGTGCGCCCGATCTCGTCGCCGCCCAGGATCATCGGGGTGCCCTGAGACAGCACCAGGGTCGCCAGCATGTTGCGCTGCTGCCGCGAGCGCAGGGCTTCAATCTCGGGGTCGTCGGTGGGGCCTTCCGCGCCGCAGTTCCAGGATTTGTTGTCGTTATGACCGTCGTTGTTGCCTTCCTGATTGGCGTCGTTGTGCTTGTCGTTGTAGCTCACCGTGTCCCGCAGGGTAAAGCCGTCGTGGGCGGTCATGAAGTTGATTGAGGCATACGGCTTGCGTCCGTCACTCTGGTAGAGGTCGCTGCTGCCGGTCAGGCGGTAGCCGATTTCCGAGGCCAGCCCGCCCGCGCCCTGCCAGAAGGCCCGCATGTCGTCGCGGTAGATGCCGTTCCACTCGGCCCAGTTGACCGGGAAGTTGCCGACCTGGTAGCCGCCCTCGCCCACGTCCCAGGGCTCGGCGATCAGTTTGACCTGGCTGATGATCGGGTCCTGGTGAATGATGGTGAAGAAGCTGGACAGCTGATCGACCTCGTGCAGCCCGCGTGCCAGCGTGGACGCCAGGTCAAACCGGAAGCCGTCGATATGCATCTCGGTGATCCAGTAGCGCAGCGAGTCCATGATCAGTTGCAGTGTCTGGGGATGGCGCACGTTGAGGCTGTTGCCGGTGCCGGTGTAATCGAAATAGTGGCGCTCGTCGCCGGTCACCAGACGGTAATAGGTGGGGTTGTCAATGCCCTTGAAGCTCATGGTCGGCCCCAGGTGGTTGCCCTCGGCGGTGTGGTTGTACACCACGTCCAGAATCACTTCTATGCCTTCTTTGTGCAGCGCCTTGACCATGCCCTTGAACTCGGCGATGACGCCCTGCGGGTCATTCTGGCGGGCAGCGGCGGAGTAGCGCACTTCCGGCGCGAAGAAGCTCAGCGTGGAGTAGCCCCAGTAATTGTCCAGGCCCTTGTCGAGCAAAAAGGGATCGTCCACGTGCAGGTGCACCGGCATCAGCTCGACGGCAGTGATGCCGAGTTCCTTGAGGTACTTCAGCGTCGGCGGATTGGCGATGCCCGCGTAGGTGCCGCGCAGCTCCTCGGGCACGTCCGGGTGGGTCATGGTCAGGCCGCGCACGTGGGCCTCGTAGATCACCGACTGGTGAAACGGCACGTTGGGCGGCTGGTCGCCCTGCCAGTCGAAGCCGGGGTCAACCACCAGGCCCAGCGGCGCGCCGCGCTGGTCTTCGGTCTGCATGGTGTTGTCTTCGTCGCCCGGTACGTAGGCAAACACGCCCTTGTCAAACTGCTCGGTGCCCTCCACCGCCTTGGCATACGGATCGAGCAAGACCACGTGCGGGTCGAAACGCAGGCCGCGCTCGGGGGCGTACTCGCCGTCAACGCGGTAGCCGTAACGCTGGCCCGGCTGCACGCCCGGCACGTAAGCGTGCCACACGAAGGCGGTCTGCTCGGTGACCGGCAGACGGGTCTCGGTACCCTCGGCGTCAAAGAGGCACAGCTCGACGCCGGAAGCGTGCTCGCTGTAGAGGGCGAAATTGGTGCCGTGTCCGTCCCAGGTTGCGCCGAGTGGGTGCGGCGTGCCGGGTCTGGTTTGCATGGTCATAGAGGTGACTCCTTTCAAAAGCCGCCCCAGTGTCAAGGTGGCTGTACTGGTTCATCTGGATGGAGGTGGTGCTGGACATCAACTGTGTGTCTGGGCCGCCGTCGTAGGGCTGCCTCAAAGCGGGTGTGAGTTTATCAGAGGCCTCTCACCGGGAGCCGAGGCATCGGTTACAGAACTGGGGGAGAAGGGCGTCAGGTTCCGTCCACCACGTCCCAACGCAGCAGAAAAGCCGCGCCCAGCGGGAAAGCGGGCGCGTCTAGACGAGGCGTTGATCATTTGTTTAGGGTCAGGGTTGCTCAACGCCGGGCGGCAGGTCCTCAGAAATTGAGCTGGGTGCGCGGCTTTTGCAACTGCGCCAGCTTGTCGGGGGTCCACAGTTCGTAGCTGTACATCGGGTACTGCCGCTTGAAGCGCCCGACCTTGTCCCAGACTTCCGCCGACTCGCGCGGGGCCACCAGAATCAGCTTCAGGATCATGTCCATGTTGTCGTAGACGTAGAAATCGAAATAAAAGGTCTGCTCCTGGCCCTTGTCGGTAAACAGCGGAAAGGGAAAGGGGCGGTAGCGCCAGGGCTTGTGTCGGTCGCCGAGCAGCCGGGCCGCCACCCGCTTGAGGTTGCTGTCGGGAAAACGCTGCTCCGCACCGTCGAGGTCACGAAACACCGTCTCGGGCGCAGGCGCGGCCAGATCGACGCCGATGGCCGCGCCCCTGGGTCCGGTCTTCTTGGGGGCCGTTCCTTTGAAGCTGCCTCCCCTGAAGCCGCTTCCCCTGGACCCAGTTGTCCTGGACTGGGTTTCCCCGGACTTCGGTCTGCCGGGCCCCTGGCCGGGACGGCGAGGATCATCCTGGTAGTTGTCTCTGGCCTGCCTGGTGTCGGTGTGGCCTGCGCCGCCCAGGCCGCTGGCGGTGGGCCGGGCGGTCTGGCGGGCGTCGCTGGCCTTGGCTCCGCTCCGGCCCTCGGCACTTCGGCGGTCCTTGCTGGGGCCGCCCGGACGCGAGGGGCCAACCTTGCTGAGTTCGCGGGCGGATTTGGCTCCGCCGCGCCGCGAGGCGGGTTGTTTGGTGGCTGATTTCTTGGCAGGGCGTTTGGGGCCAGTCATACCGAGTAGTCTAGAGCCTGGCCCGTGGCCGGAACTGTTGCGAACAGATGGTGCGTCTGACGCCGAAAACAGCCCCCGCCAGCGCCCCGCCTTATTCGACTGTCACGCTTTTTGCCAGGTTCCTCGGCTTGTCCACGTCCTTGCCGAGCGCCGTCGCCGTGAAGTAGGCCAGCAGCTGCATCGCCACCGCATTGACCACCGGGCTGACCATCTCGTGCGCCCTGGGCACATAAATCACGTCGTCGGCGTGCTGGGCGTTCTCGGTGTCGCCGTCACTCAGCAGGGCGATCACCTTTCCGGCGCGGGCGCGCACCTCCTGCACGTTACTGATGGTCTTCTCCAAGAGGCGGCTCTCGGTGGCGACCACCACCACCGGCAGGTCGCTGTCGATCAGGGCGATCGGGCCGTGCTTCATCTCGCCCGCCGCGTAGCCCTCGGCGTGGATGTAGCTGATCTCCTTGAGCTTCAGGGCACCTTCCAGCGCTGTGGGCGCGTTCACCCCGCGTCCCAGAAACAGGTAGTCGCGCGAGTGGGCATACTTCTCGGCCACCCGTTTGATGTTCTCGACCCGCGCAGGCGCGAGGGCTTCCTCGACCAGCCGGGGCAACTCGCGGGCAGCGTGCAGCAGTTCCCTGGCCCTGGTTTCGTCCAGCGTGCCACGCGCGCGGGCCAGCCACAGCGCCAGCATCAGCATGGCGCTGACCATCGAGGTGTAGGCCTTGGTGCTGGCCACCCCGATTTCTGGCCCGGCATGAATGTAGAGGGTATCGTCGAGTTCGCGGGTCATGCTGCTGCCTTTGGCGTTGATGACGCCCAGGGTCTTCGCGCCGTATTTCTTGGCCTCGCGCAGCGCTTCGAGCGTATCGATCGTCTCGCCCGACTGTGAGATGACAATCGCCAGGGTCTCCTCACTGACAATCGGCTCGCGGTAGCGGTATTCCGAGGCCACGTCCACTTCCACCGGAATGCGGGCAAGCTGCTCGATCAGGTACTCGCCGACCAGCCCGGCGTAGTAGGCGGTGCCGCAGGCGATGATGCTGATGCGCTTGAAGCTGGCGGGATCGAGGTTGATGTCCAGATTGACCTCGCCGTTGTCGTCGTTCAGGCGGCCGATCAGGGTGTTGGTCAGGGCGGTGGGCTGCTCGTAGATTTCTTTGAGCATGTAGGTGTCGTATCCGCCCTTCTCGGCGGCCTCGGCGTCCCAGTCGATCTGCTCAATGCTGCGCTGCAAGGCGTTTCCGGCCAGATCGGTGATCCGGAAGCCGTCGTCACCCAGCACCACCATGTCGCCGTCATGGAGAAAGACCACCTGGCGGGTGTAGGCCAGCAGCGCAGGCACGTCGGAGGCCAGAAACAGCTCGCCCTCGCCGACGCCCAGCACCAGCGGGCTGACGGTGCGGGCGGCCACGATCTCGCGGTGGTCGGCGTGCGTCACCACGATGCCGTAAGCGCCGCGCACCTCGCCCAGCGCCAGCCGCACCGCTTCGTAGAGATCACTGCCGACCTGGCCGTACTTCTCTTCGATCAGGTGGGCCAGCACCTCGCTGTCGGTTTCTGACTTGAAGACGTGCCCGCGTGATTGCAAACCTGCCTTGAGCGATAGGTAGTTCTCGATGATGCCGTTGTGGATGATGACGATCTTGCCGTCCTCGGTGGCGTGGGGGTGGGCATTGGTGTCGTTGGGCAGGCCGTGGGTGGCCCAGCGGGTGTGCCCGATGCCCAGCGTGCCGGAGAGCGGATGGGCAGCGAGTTCGCCCGCCAGATTCGCCAGCTTCCCGGCCTTTTTTCTCACCTCGATGCCGCCGCCGCTCTGAATCGCCACACCCGCCGAGTCATATCCCCGGTATTCGAGCTTGCTCAGCCCTGAAACCAGCACGTCCTGCGCCTGTCTTGCTCCGATATAGCCTACGATTCCGCACATACTTGCTCCAGCCCGCGCTGACCCGAAGTCAGTGGGGCGTCCTTGATCTGCCGTACGCCGCCTTGTCCCGCGCCTCACGGCGGGTTTTCGGTGGACGTTTACTCCAGAGACTGGAGTCGGGAGGGTCCGGCGAACTGACCCTGAGAGCATCCGCAGAAGCGGCCCGCGCCCGATGGGCACTGCGGGCGGTTTCGATGACTCCCACCTCGTTCCCCCGCACGTTGATGGCGGCGGGGTCTTGCGCTTCCCTGAGAGAACGGTCAGGCCCTCTCGGCGTTAGCCGTTCAGAGCCAAGCCGGAGCTTCCGGCAAGAATATTCTAGCATGTCTGGTAATACTGTTCTGAGTATGATACTCACGGTGCAGCGTGCCCGTCGGAGGAGTGCAGAGACAAATGCCCGCCGTCCGATCGGGTCCAGCTTTGCTAGGCTGGCCGTGTAATGGGCCGGGCGGGTTGCGGGTTGTTGCGGAGATTTTGAAGCTGGAAGCTGGGTTTCGTTAGAATGAGCCGCTGGAGGCGTTGATAATAGAGTATGCCCACCTATGTGTACCGCAACCTGGCCACCCAGGAAATTTTTGAAGTCAAGCAGAGCATGAAAGACGCGGCCCTCACCCAGCATCCGGAAACTGGCGAGCCGGTCAAGCGGCTGGTGTCGGCTCCGGCGATCGTCTTCAAGGGCAGCGGCTTTTATGCCAACGATTCCCGCGCGCAGAGTCAGAAGAAGTCGTCGGCTCCGGCAGACAGAGAGGGGTCTGGGCCGGGGCCGGAGACGGCTGCAGCCAGCAGCGCCGAGGCGTCCAGCCCGGCAGCCAGCACCGACACGGCCAAAACAGATACTGCCAAAGCCGACGCTCCCAAAGCCGCGCCCAGCCCGGCCCCGGCCAAGAGCAGCGCGCCCGCCGCGACGGGTTCTTCCAGCAGCGGCGGCTCTTCCAGCGGCGGTCAGAGCCAGTGAACTGGCAGCGCGGGCTGGGACTGGGCGTGCTGCTGAGCGCGGCGCTGGCCTGCGCTTATCTCACCGGCACAGTCACGGCGCAGCGCCCACTGGTCACCTCCGACGAGATCAACACCGTCGAGGTGACGCGTGCGGCCCTGGCCGCCACCGTGCGGGTGGACGTGCGAATCCGTGCCGACGCTCTCCAGCAGGGCGAGAGTCCCAACGACACCGGCAGCGGATTCTTCTACAAATCCAACCTGATCGTCACCAATTACCATGTGGTGCAAAATCAGGAAAGCCTCAGCGTGACGCTCAACGACGGGCGCAGTGTTCCGGCCAAGGTGGTGGGCATCGATCCCGGCATCGACATCGCGGTGCTGCGGGTCACAGGCGTCAGCGCGCCCAAGCTGCTGAGTTTTGGAGACAGCAGCCGCCTGGTGCCGGGTCAGAAGACCATCGCCATCGGCTCGCCGATCAAGTTTCAGGGCTTCATCTCGACGGGGGTGTACTCGACCTCCAACGCCGACATTCCCCGCGACGACGGTTTCGGCGGTGAGGTCGGCGAGTACATCCTGACCACCGCCATGATCCAGGGCGGCAACTCCGGCGGCCCGGTGCTCGATTCGCGCGGCGCGGTGATCGGCGTGGCTGACGCCAATGCGGCCCCCAGCCAGCTGGTGCCGGGCATCATCGGTGTGGTGATTCCGGCCAACATCGTCAAGCAGTCGCTGACCGACCTGGAAACGGTGGGGGTGTCTCAGCGCGGCACGCTGGGCGTGACCTTTCAGGACCTCGCCAACCTCGACCCGGCGCTGCGCCAACTGGCGGGCCTGAGCAGCAGCAACGGCGCGCTGGTCAACGATGTCCCGGCGGGGTCGGCGGGGGCGCGCTCGGGTCTGCGCGGCAGCCTGAAAAACAATGAGGGCCAGCTGCTCGCGCCGCTCGGCGACGTGATCGTGGCGGTGGACGGCGTGCGGGTGAAGAGTTCTTACGACGTGGTGCGCCGGGTGGCCACCAAGCGCCCTGGCCAGACGGTGACGCTGACGGTGTGGCGCAACAAGAAGGAAGTGCCGGTCAAGGTGACGCTGCTCAAGCGCACGCTGGTGCAGTAAAGCGGGCTGACCGGGTGGCCGAAGGGGTCAGGGGCCAGGCGAACGGTCATTTTCCGAAGGCCTGGCCCCTGACCCCTTCAACTTCTGCTGTTCAGTCGTGCTGCGGCAGGCTGGCCGTCACCGCTGGATCCACACCGATTTCGAAGCGCTCGAAGTTCTGGCGAAACTGTCCGGCCAATTTTCTGGCCGCCGCGTCGTAGGCAGCGGTGTCGGCCCAGGTCCGGCGCGGGTTCAGCACGGCGGGGGGCACGCCCTCGACTGCTGTGGGAATCTCCAGGCCGAAGAACGGCTCGCGCCCGAACTCGCCCTCATCCAGCGAACCGCTCAGCGCCGCCGTGATCAGGGCGCGGGTGTGCCCAATGCTGATGCGCTCTCCGGTGCCGTAGGGGCCGCCGCTCCAGCCGGTGTTGACCAGCCAGACCTTCGCGCCGCTGCTCTTTACTTTCTCGGCCAGCAAGCGGGCGTACTCACCGGGGTGGCGCGGCATGAAGGGTGCGCCGAAGCAGGCCGAGAAGGTCGGCTGCGGCTCTTTGACGCCGTCCTCGGTGCCGGGAATCTTGGCGGTGAAGCCCGAGATGAAGTGGTACATCATCTGCTCGGCACTCAGGCGCGACAGGGGCGGCAGCACGCCGGAGGCGTCGGCGGTCAGGAAGATGACGTGCTGGGGCACTCCGGCGACCCCGCCGGGCAGGTGGTTGGCGATCTGCTCGATGGGGTAGGCGCTGCGGGTGTTCTCGGTCAGCGAGGCGTCGGCCAGGTCGAGCGTGTGGTCGGGCCGGACCACCACGTTTTCCAGCACCGTGCCGAAGGTGTGGGTGGTTTTGAAGATCTCCGGCTCGGCCCTGGCCGACAGATTGATGACCTTGGCGTAGCAGCCGCCCTCGAAGTTGAAGATCCCGTCACCCGTCCAGCCGTGCTCGTCGTCGCCGATCAGCTGCCTCGTGGGATCGGCGCTAAGGGTGGTCTTGCCGGTGCCCGACAGCCCGAAGAAGAGGGCCACGTCGCCCTGCTGACCCACGTTGGCTGAGCAATGCATCGGCATCACGCCCACGCCCGGCAGCAGGAAATTCAGCACGCCGAAGATGGCCTTCTTGTTCTCGCCTGCGTACTGGGTTCCGGCCACCAGAATCATCTGGCGCGTGAAGTCGATCAGAATGGCCGTCTCGCTTCTGACCCCGTCAGCCTCGCCCTGGGCCTTGAAGCCCGGCAGGTTGAGCACCGTCCAGGCTGGCTCGAAGTCGGCTTGTTCCTCGGGAGTGGGCCGCACGAACATGTTGCGAACAAACAGCGAGTGGTAGGCCATTTCCTGCACGAAGCGCACCGGCAGGCGGTAGCGGGGATCGGCCCCGGCGTAGAGGTCCTGCACGAACAGCTCGCGGTTTGAGGCGTACTCGCCCATCTTGTCCAGCAGGTGGGTGAACACCTCCGGCGTCGTGGGCGTGTTGAAGCCGCCCCACCACACCGCGCTGCGGGTTAGGTCGTCCTCGACGATGAAGCGGTCCTTGGGACTGCGCCCGGTCTTGTCGGTGATGACGGCCAGCGGCCCGCCCTGGGTGATGACGCCCTCGCCCAGCCGCAGGGCATGCTGATACAGCTCCGGCACGCCGGGATTGTGGTAAACGGTGGCGTCGTGAATGCTCAGCCCCGAGAGGAGCGAAGGTTTGGTGCGGGAAGAGGCGGGTATTTGGGCGGCTGTGACGGGAAGTGTCGAGGTCATGGGTGGCCCTCCTGTGGCGGCGAAACGTCGCAAGACTGCCCGGCAAATGCCAGGTCTTGCTTTTACTGTGACCCGTGAAGCGCTTCCAAACCAAGTGGGTTTGTGTTCCACATTTAGGAACAGCCTAGACCGTGTTCGGCTTTGTCGGACGCCCGATTTCGGATTCTGTCTGGGTGTTCTGGGTACACAAATTCGCGTCGGTCCGCCGATCTGCCAGCCTGTTGTCATGTTGCGTCCCTGCACGTCCCCAGACCGCCCCTCCTGCCTGAACCTGTTGGACCGCAACCTCCCACACTTCTTCGTCGAACACGAGCGGGCCGACTTCGCCGCCTTTCTGGACAGGGTCGACAGGCTGGGGACCGGGTCGGAACCGTATTTCGTACTGGAGCGTGAAGGGGAGGTCGTGGCCTGCGGTGGTGTCGGCCCTGAGGCGTTTCCTGCGCTGGCTTGCCTGAGCTGGGGCATGGTGCGCGGCGACCTGCACGGTGCTGGCCTGGGCAGCGAACCCACCCGCTCGTGGCTGGACTGGCTGCGCCGCCACTGGCCCGCCGTGACGCACGCCAAGATCGAAACCAGCCACCATACCGAGGGCTTTTATGCCTGCTTCGGTTTTGAGGTCGCCGAGCGCACGCTGGACGGTTACGGGCCGGGCCTGGACAGGGTGCGGATGGTGGCGCGACTTTGACGGGCGCGCGGCTTTTCTTCCTGAGTTTGCGGCGGGAGAAGTTCACATTCTCGCCCCCGTATCCTGAACTGTGAAAATCCCACTTTCTTTTCTGATCGGTGCCGCCTGGCTGGTCGCCGTTTCTCCAGCGCTGCCTCAGACAGACCAAGTACAGACGGGCCAGACGGTCTTTATCAATGGAGTGGCTCTCCAGACCACCGCCACCCAGAAAAACGGCGAAACGTACTACCAGTTCAGGGCCAGCGACCTCAAGCGTATCGGGGCCATCACTGCCGGGGGCGTCAAGCCCAGGACCGATGCTGTCAAGGGCTGTGTGGGCGACACCCTGTTCAACGGCGTCTACAGCGTTCAGCTCGTCAAGGCCGGAAACGTGGACGGGGCGTTTGGAGTCACCCTGAAACTCAGCAATGCGTCCAAGCAGCTCTACAACTTCATGGCCTTTGCGCCCTCGGACGTCGTGGCGGCCACCGATTTCAGCACCGCCCCCCTCAACAATTACCAGGGCAGTTGGATAGACACCCTGCTCCCCGGCACCGCCGTTACCCTTCAGGCCGTAACGGGAAGTGACGGAGCGGTGACCAAATGGCCCCGGCTGCTCATCCGGCCCAGCGCCGACGCCGTCAAGGAATTGTAGAAAGCCAAGATGCCGCTGGCGAAGGTGTACAACATGCAGTTTGACCTGATCTGCAAGAAGAAATAGGACCCAGTCTGGCGGGCGCGGCTTGCTCGCCCGCCCCCACCGTTCTAAACTGTTGGCATGATCTCCTCTGCGCTTATCACCGGGGGCCGCTGCGACTAGCCACGTGCTTGTTCGCCCGCCCCCGGCCTGACCTGCGCCGGGGCCTTTTTTTGCCTTCTCTACAGGAGTTTTCCTCATGACCGACACCCAGCCCCAGCCGATCAGCACGTCTGGCATTAACATTGCCGAACCCCGCTCCGAGCGCTACAACCCGCACGCCATCGAGGCCAAGTGGCAGCAGCAGTGGGCCTCAGATGGCCTGTACAAGTTCGACCCCGACGCGCCCGGCGAGAAGTTCTACGCGCTGACCATGTTCCCGTACCCCAGCGGCAACCTGCATATCGGCCACTGGTACAGCTACTGCGCCCCCGACGCCCGCGCCCGATTCCTGCGGATGAACGGACGCAACGTGCTGTTTCCGATGGGTTTTGATTCGTTCGGTCTGCCCGCTGAGAACGCCGCCATCAAGAACAATTTAGACCCCCGAAAGTGGACCTATTCCAACATCGAATACATGACCGGGCAGTTTCAGCGCATGGGCACCATGATCGACTGGAGCCGCAAATTCGCCACCTCCGATCCGGAGTACTACCGCTGGAACCAGTGGTTTTTTACCGAGATGTTCCGGCGCGGCCTGGCCTACAAGCGCGACGGCCTGGTCAACTGGTGCCCCAAGGATCAGACCGTGCTGGCCAACGAGCAGGTCGTGAACGGCCACTGTGAGCGTTGCGGCACCCAGGTCGAGCGGCGCAATCTGAGCCAGTGGTATTTGAAGATCACCGACTACGCCGACGAGCTGCTGGACTTCGGCGGCACCGACATGCCTGAACGGGTGCGCGCCATGCAGACCCACTGGATTGGCAAATCGGTGGGCGCGGAAGTGGTCTTCGACACGCCTGCTGGCCCGGAAACGGTGTTCACCACCCGCCCCGATACCCTGATGGGCGCGACCTTCCTGGTTCTGGCCCCCGAACACCCCAAAGTGGCCGAGCTGACCACTCTGGAGCAGGCGGAGGTGGTCCGCGCCTACCTGGAAATTGCGGGCGGCAAGACCGATGTGGAGAGGCAGCAGAGCGCCGAGAAAACCGGAGTCTTTACTGGCTCCTTCGCCACGCATCCGATTGGCGGGCATCAGGTTTCCATCTGGGTGGCCGATTACGTGCTGGTCAGCTACGGCACCGGCTCCATCATGGCTGTGCCCGCCCACGACGAGCGCGACTTCGAATTTGCCAAGAAGTTCGGGTTGGACATCGTGGAGGTGATTCGGCCTGAAGGTGGCGAACCTCTGGACGTCACTGGAGATGAGGCCTACAGCGGCGAGGGCGTCATCGTCAACAGCGGCGAGTTCGACGGCATGCCCGGCGGTAAGGCCAGCATCGCCACCGTGATCGCCAAGCTGGAGGAGCGCGGCGTGGCGAAGGCCAAGACCACCTTCCGTCTGCGCGACTGGCTGGTGAGCCGCCAGCGCTACTGGGGTACGCCGATCCCGATTGTCTACTGCCCCGAGCACGGCGCGCAGCCGGTACCTGCCGATCAGTTGCCGGTGCTGCTGCCCGACAATGTCCACTTCACGCCGACGGGTCAGAGTCCGCTGAAGCAGGACGCCGAGTTTCGGAAGGCGATCTGCCCGGTCTGCGGGGGAGAAGCCGAGCGCGACACCGACACCATGGACACCTTCGTGGACAGCAGCTGGTACATGTACCGCTTCACTTCGCCGCACTATACCGAAGGCCCCTGGAACCCGGCGCTGGCCGACAAGCTGATGCCGATTGATCTGTATACCGGCGGCATCGAGCACGCCATCTTGCACCTGCTGTACAGCCGCTTCTGGACCAAGGTGGCCCGCGACATGAAGCTGACCGACATCTCCGAACCGTTCAGGGTGCTGCGAAACCAGGGCATCATCCTGGGGCCGGACAACGAGAAGATGTCAAAAAGCCGGGGCAACGTCATCGACCCCGACGATCTGGTGCGCGAGTACGGAGCTGACGTGGTGCGAACCTATCTGGCCTTCATCGCGCCCTGGGAAGTCGGCGGTCCCTGGGACCCCAGCGGCATCAACGGCCCGGCGAAATGGCTGGGGCGCGTCTGGTCGCTGTTCTTCGACGAGATCAAGGGGCCAGCCGAGACGGTGAGCGAGAACGATCTGCACTACGCCATTCACAGCACCCTGAAGAAGATCACTGGTGACTTTGAGCGATTGAGCTTCAACACCATCGTCGCCGCGCTGATGGAGCTGACCAACACACTGGTCAAGGCCAAGCGCGCCCCGGTGGCCCATACGCCCGCCTGGGACGAGGCGCTGAATATCTTCAACCTGATGCTGGCCCCGCTGGTGCCGCATGTGGCCGAGGAAATCTGGCATGAGCGTGGCAATGCCCAGAGTGTGCACCTGCAAACCTGGCCCACCGTGAACGAGGCCGCCGCCGTGCGTGACAGCGTGGTGATCGGCGTGCAGGTCAGCGGCAAGGTGCGCGGCGAGGTGGAGATTTCCAAGACCGCCAGCCAGGAGGAGGCCATCGCTGCCGCCCGCGCCAACCCCGACGTCGCCAAGCATCTGGAGGGCAAGCAGACGGTCAAGGAAGTCTATGTGCCGGGGCGGATCATCAACCTCGTGGTGCGCTGAGCGGGCCGGGGCCAGTCAGCCGCTCCGCTTCTCGCGGAGGCAGAACCCGACATAAACAATCGCTCATGGGCAGATTCAGGCGGCTTTAGCTTCGGCTTACCGGCCGACCTGAACAGCCGGTCAGACTGAGAACATGTTAAAAGCCCTGCCCCAGACCTACGGCCCAGTTCGCGCTGAGCCGGAGCTGCCCGCTGCCCTGCGTCCGGCATCGAAGGCCGCGCTCGACGAGGCTGAGTCTGCCGCGCCGTCTTATCTGGGCGTGGCCCTGGCGCTGCTGGTGGTGCCGCTGGGCCTGGCCTGGGCCACCCAGGGTGCGTGGCTGAGCGTGCTGCCCCTGGGTGTGCTGCTGCTGGCCCTGTGCGCCTGGACCATCTACGAGGACGCCCGCGAGCGCCGGGACGCCGACTGATTCGGTCTGTTTCTTGCTCCTGAACATCACACCACCTGCTCGACTGAAAGCGCACCCAGCACGCAAATGCTGGGTGCGCTTTCAATTCTCTTGAGCTAGGCCCGCATCAGATACGGCATGACCAACTTCTGGAGTTCGTCGGCCTCGATATTGCGCTTGGCGTCAATATGGAGCAGCGGCAGGCGGGCGCTCTGAAAGGCCAGTTCGAGCAATTCGGCATCGTCGGGCGAGGCTGATACATCGGGCCATTGGGACGCGCCGTAAGGCGAGCCGCGCAAACTCACGCCCAGCACCGGGCGAAATTCCGGCGTCTCGACCACCAGAAAACCCACGACCTGACCGCGTAGGCGGCTCAGGGTCTCCGGCGAGGGACCGGACGTGAGCTGGAAGATATAATCGAGCCGCACATTCGGAAACACCCGGTAGGATCTTCCTGCCAGGCTGGCCACCAGTTCGGCATAGAGGTTACTCTCGCTGGTCACGAAGAAGTGCTGCCGGGTCTGGATGGTCAGGGCGTCCTGCACCGAGGACAGGGTGTCGTAACCGGACTGCAAGCGGAACTGCGGCGGCAAATCGAGTTCATCGTCGTAGTGGGATACGGCGTCGGTCTGACTGCCCGGCATCCAGCCCAGTGGCGGCGTCCTCCAGGTTTTGAAGAGCCACCAGCCGGTGATGGTGACGGCCAGCAGCACGAAGAAGACGAACATATTCCGGAGCGTAGCGCCCCGGTCCTGACAGCAAGCTTGCAGCAGCTTCCCTCTCCAGTATCTGAAGGTTTCTTCAGCAAGTTGAGTGAGGTCAGCGCCTGGCCTTGAACGTCCTGACGAAGCCGTCCATGACCGCCCTGAGCGCGGCGTCCTGGCCCTGCACTGTTGTGCCGGTCAGCACGTAGGCTTTCTTACCGACGATGGCGTAGGTCTGGGTGAAGTACAGCTTGTACTGGCCCTGCCGCCCGGTGTAGTTGAGCTGGGTGGCCTCGGAGCCGTCGAGGGTCACGGCCTGCTGGCTGATCAGCTTGCCGTCGGTGATCAGCTTCTTGATCTGGTCGAGGGTCGCGGCGTCGTAGTCCTTGAGGGTGACGCCAGTGGGCACGGCCTGGACCAGTACGTTGATGTTGGGGTTGAATGCCGAAACCGTTTTGGGGGCCAGAAACACCACCGAGGTGCCGGGATAGCTCGACTGCTTCCAGCCTTTTGGAGCCGTGACCGAGAAGCCGTCTGCCGCGTCGGTATAGGCCAGTGCGGCGCTGACTACCAGGGACGACAGTGCCAGTAGCCGGACTGCTGGGCGAGAGGAGAGGGTCATACTTCAGGATAGCGGGCGTGGATTGATGGGTGGAGACTAGACTGCCACCATGCAACTGCTGAGTGTCAATATCGGCCAACGTCAACCCATCGCGGCCAAAAATGGACAGACCGGCATCTTCAAGCGGCCTGCCTCGCAGCCGGTGTGGGTCGGCGCGCTCGGCCTGGCGGGCGACCACATTCAGGACACCAAGAACCACGGCGGCCCTGAGCAGGCGGTGTATGTCTATACCCAGCCGGACTACGACGCCTGGAGCGCCTTCCTGGGTCAGCCGCTCGAACCCGGCCTCTTCGGCGAGAACCTGCTGATCTCGGGCCTGGAATCGGCGGCGACACCAATGGGCACGCGGCTACGGATCGGCGGCGTTCTGATCGAGGTCACATCGGCGCGCATTCCCTGTGACACGCTGGCCGCCCGCATGAACGATCCGCAGTTCGTCAAGACGTTTCGACGTCAGCGCCGCCCCGGTTTTTACACCCGTGTGCTGGAGGAAGGCGAAGTCAGTGCAGGCGACGCCGTGATGCTGGAGCGCCAGATGCCGCCCGGCACGCCCACCGTACTGGACGCTTTCGAGTTCTTCTACACCAAATCGCCGACGCGGGAGCAGATGGAGCGCCTGCTGACGGCTCCCATTCACCACAAGATGCGTGCCCAGCTGGAAGAACGGCTCAGCCGAGGCTGATTGTCTGGACCCACAGCTGCGCCGTGCTAGCCTGCTCGGTGCATGAGCAGCCCGGTTCTTTCTCCCGAAACCTTCGAGACAGTGGTGGTGGCGGGCGTGGGGCTGATCGGCGGCAGCGTGGCCCTGGGCCTGCGCGAACGGATGCTTTCGCGGCACATCATCGGATTGGACGCCAGCGCGGGGGCACTGGAAGAAGCCCTGGCGCTGGGCGTCATCGACGAGGCGCGGACCGCTCCCGGCGAGTGGCTGAGAAGTGCCGATCTGGTGGTGCTGGCGGTGCCGGTCAAGGTGCTCACCTCTCTGGCCCGCAGCCTCGCGCCGTACCTCGCGCCCGGTGCGCTGATCACCGACGTGGGCAGCGTCAAGACGGGCATTGCCGCCGAGTTCGAGGCGCTGGGGGTGCGCGCCTTCGTGCCGGGCCACCCGATGACCGGCTCGGAGCGCGGCGGGGTTGCCAACGCCTCGGCGGGCCTGCTTGAAAACGCCGTGTGGGTGCTGACCCCCACCGAGCGCACCCCGCTGACGGCCTTATCCAGGATGCGCCGCCTGGTCGAGCAGCTCGGCGCGGCCCCGGTGGTGATGCCGCCCGACGCCCACGATAAGCTGGTCGCCACCGTCAGTCATCTGCCGTACCTGGCGAGCCTGGCGCTCACCCACATGGTCGCCCGCGACGAGAGATTGAGTTTGCTGGCGGCGGGCGGCTTCCGTGATCTGACCCGCGTGGCCAGCGGCGACCCACGCATGAGCCGCGACATGGTGGTCGAGAACAAGGTGGCCCTGCGCGAAGCCCTGCACAGCTTCTCGCGCCAGCTCGCGCATCTGGCCGATACCCTCGACGA
Source organism: Deinococcus rubellus (assembly GCF_025244745.1). Lineage (NCBI taxonomy): Bacteria > Thermotogati > Deinococcota > Deinococci > Deinococcales > Deinococcaceae > Deinococcus > Deinococcus rubellus. The sequence continues at coordinate 2,787,279 of NZ_CP104213.1, read as the reverse complement.
CCCCGAAGAACTGCTGCTGGCCGCCAGCGAGGGCAAGCGCACCCGCGACAACCTGCCGGTGGTCAAGCGCAGCCTGCTGCCGCCCAAGTACGACCTGGTGGTGGCCGTGCCGGACAAGCCCAACCAGATCGGGGCCATCACCCGGATTCTGGGAGAAGCCAGCATCAACATCAAGGACATCGAGGTGCTGGCCATCCGTGAGCACGGCGGCGCGATTCGTCTGGGACTGGAGGAAGCCGGAGACGTGGACCGGGCGGCGGCACTTCTCAGGCAAGAAGGCTACGCCACCCGCAACCGGGGCTAGGGACTGGGTCTAGAGAAAAGCAGGCCGTTTCAGTTCAGGTCGCGCGCGGGTACCGGCACGAAGCCCACCAGGGTTTCCAAACGCTCGGTCAGGCTGGGGGCTTCCAGCACCTGCTGGCGTTCCTCGCCGCTGAGCGGCAGCAGGACCGAGGCGAACGAGGCCAGCAGCAAAGGATCGGGCGGGGCGTGCTGCACAATCGCCTCGCGGTCGTCCGGGCGCATCCGCAGCAGATCGGTGACCAATCGGTTGGACAGCGCCCGCAGGATGGTGGCGCTGTGAACGTCGTCGTCGGCCTGAAGCGGCAGCAGTTCCACCTCGGCGCAGAGGTAGTCCTGATCGGTGATGAGGTGCTGAATCTGAAATCTCTCGCCGCCGACCACCGTGATCGAGGAGGTGCCGTCTTCGTGGGGCGCGACCTCGCGCAGGTGCGCCAGGGTGCCGATCATCGAGAGCCGGGCTTCCAGCGGGCGCGGGTCCTCGGTGGAGGGGGTCAGGATCTGCGGCATTCCGAAGGCCTCGCCGGTGCGCTGCACGCGGGCCAGCAACATTCGGTAACGCGGCTCGAAAACATACAGCGGCACCACCTGACCCGGAAAAAGCACGAACTGAGGCAGCGGAAACAGGGGGATGAGCATGAACCTATGCTGGCCCCCCCAGCGGGTTTTGATATGAATAGAAGCTACAAAGCGCCCCCAGTCCGCTATTCTGACCGGACTGTGTCGCCCTCACCCTTGCCGTTCAGCGCGCTGGCTGTCGTCCTCAATCCGCAGGCCGGGCGCGGGCTGGCACTGCGCGAGTGGCCCCGGCTGGAAGCGGCGCTGAACGCGCATGCTCTGCCGTGGAACTGGCTGAGCGCCGCAAGTGCCGAGGACGCCCTTAGCCGCGTGCAGGCGCTGCCGCCGGGCGTGGCGGTGCTGGCGGTGGGCGGCGACGGCACCGTAAATAACCTGCTGCCTGCCCTGGTCGGTACGGGTCGGCTGCTGGGCCTGGTGCCGCTGGGCAGCGGCAACGACTTCGCCGGAATGCTGGGGTTGCGTCCCGGTGACTTCGGGGCGGCCCTGTCTCGCCTGACATTCCCATCCCGCGCCGCCGACGCCCTGTGCTGCACGGTGGGCGGCTCCGGCAGCGGTTCCGAGACCTGGCTGATGAACGGCCTGGGCATGGGCTTCGACGCGCAGGTGGCGGCGCTGATGCTCCAGGCCCCGGCGCGGCTCTCGGGCTTCGGGCGTTACCTGTGGGCGGCGCTGAGTGCGGTGCGGCAGCTCAAGACCGAGACGGTGGAAGTCGTGCTGGACGGGCAGATCCTCTACGCCGGGCCATCGTGTCTGGTGGCGGTGATGAACGGGACGCGCTACGGCAGCGGCTTCATGATTTCTCCAGCCTCGGACGCTTTCGACGGGCAGCTCAACGTGGTGCTGGGGACCCAGCTCAGCCGCCTACGCCTGCTGGCGCTGATGGGCCAGGTGCTGCGGGCCCGGCACCTGGGCGATCCCCGCGTGCGTTCTGGCAGCGGGCGGCAGGTCACGGTGCGCTGGCAAAGCGGCGTCGTGACCCACCTCGACGGCGAGGTGATCGGTGTCCAGCGAGAGCTGAGTGTGCGGCTCGTTCCGGGAGCGGTGCAGTTGCTGGCTGGGCCGGAGCCGACCCCCGCCCATACCTCTGGTCGCAAGGTAGATTGAGTGAATGAACACCAAGCAGCAACTCCGCATGCTGATTCTGGGGGTGCTGGAGCGCCAGCCCGAGCACGGCTACGCCATCGCCCAGGCCATCAAGGGGCGCAGCGAGGGGCTACTGAGCGCCAAGGAAGGCACGCTCTATCCGGCGCTTCACATCCTGGAGGCCGAGCAACTGGTGGAAAGCAGCGAGGTGGAAGTCGGCGGGCGGCTGAGGCGCGAGTACCGCCTGACTGTGAAAGGCCGCCAGGAACTGGCGCGGGCGCAGGGCGACTGGCAGCGCCAGATTCGGGCTGTGAGCGCGGTGATGGGCGGCGAAGGGTGACGCTGGAGCACTGGCTGGCGGAAGCCACCTGGGGGTTGCCCGCCGCTGCCCGCCTGCGACTGGAGGCCGAGTACCGTGCCCACTGGGAAGCCAGACGCTGCGAAGCCAACCACTGTGAGGCCGGGAACGATGCTGGCCCGCTCGATCTGTTCGGGCCGCCGCAGACGGTGCGGCTGGCGCTGAGGCGGCTATACCTGTCGCAGCGCCAGCTCGATTGGCGTCGCAGTAGGTACTCCCTGGGAATGCTGGTCAACTTGCTGGGCGTCACCGCCGCCTTTGTGCTGACGCTGGGGCCTTCGCTGGCGCGGCTCCCCTTCTGGATAGTGCTGGCCCTTCCGGCGCCGGCCGCGACCCTGTTCGGCCTGGCTTCACTGACAACACGGAGGCTGGAGCGCGTCCAGCGTTCGTTCGTGATGGACGTGGTGTGCGTGCTACTGTGCTGCGCCCTGCCGACGCTCCTGCTCCTGGCAACCTGGCCGACGGGTCAGCGGCTGGACGGACTGCTGCCGAGTGGCTGGCCGCTGGCTTTGCTGGGTGCTGGCATGCTGGGTCTCGGCGGTATGCTGTGGCACGAAATCAGGTTTCGCCGCACTCTGGCCCTGATCGGGGCGGCGCTGATCTGAGGCGTGTGTGCTGGCTGGGAGCTGTAGAGGGCCGACTCAGCCCTGCGGCACCGCGCACGAGCCGTCCTCGCAGCCCTCGGCATCCGCTGCGCCGAGGAGCGTCAGGGGAGCCTGCTCACTCCAGACCTGCTTGAGCGCACTCAAAATCGTTTCAGGAGCCTGCGCTCCGCTGACGCCGTACTTGTTGCCCAGCACAAAGAAGGGCACGCCGCTGATGCCGTGCGCCTGGGCCTGCGCCTCGTCTTGCCGCACGGCTTCGGCATAGGTCTGCGCTTCCAGGGCGGTGCGGACCTCCTCGGCGTTCAGGCCGACTTCAGCGCCCAATTTCACCAGCGTGTCCACCTGACCCAGATGTTGCCCCTCGCTGAAATAAGCGTGGAGCAGCCGTTCTTTCATGGCGTCCTGCAAGCCGTGCTCGGCAGCCAGGTGGATGAGCTGGTGGGACAAAAAGGTATTGGCGGGCTGGACCTGGTCAAAGTGGTAGTCCAGGCCAACTTCGGCGGCAGTCTGGGTCATGCCGTCCAGCATTCCCTGAGCCTCGGCAGTGCTGCGCCCGTACTTGGCGGCCAGGCCGTCGCGCATGGCATTGATGCCAATCGGCTTGCTCTGCGGTGCGGAGGGATCAAGCTCGAAGCTGTGCCAGACGATCTCCACTTTATCCTTGCCCTCGAACTGTCCGAGCGCCTGCTCAAAGCGCCGCTTGCCGATGTAGCACCAGGGGCAGGCGATGTCCGACCAGATGTCCACTTGCAGGCGTTGGGGGGCGGGCAGGTTCAGGAGTTGAGTCATGCCCTTATTGTGTCGTAACTGACGTCAGAAGGGAGGAAGGCAGATGACAATGTAAAGCGGTTTGATTTTATTCAGTTTCTAAATCTGAATCTTTATCTTTAAGCTAGAGAATTTATACAGGATAAAGGTGTAGAGCAGGCTATCCGAATTCAACTTATAATTGCCTTGCAGAACTGTAAATTATCGTTTTTCTTGACTTCTCTTGGACGTTTCACGCTTTGAATTGTCTGCATAACCATACATGCCTCTCACGCCATTGACCCTGATCCGTGCCATACTCTGTTTTTGGAATGCCCAAACGCACTGACCTTCAAACGATTCTGATCCTCGGCAGCGGCCCTATTCAAATTGGGCAGGCTGCCGAGTTTGATTATTCCGGCACCCAGGCGCTTAAAGCGCTCAAAAAAGAGGGCTACCGCGTGGTGCTGGTCAACAGCAATCCGGCAACCATCATGACCGACCCCGATCTGTCGCATGCCACTTACCTGGAGCCACTGACGCCCGAATTCGTGGAAAAAGTGATCGCCAAGGAGCGCCCCGACGCCCTGCTGCCTACCCTCGGCGGCCAGACGGCGCTCAACCTCGCCATGGAACTGCACGAGCGCGGCACGCTGGAGAAGTACGGCGTGGAGCTGATCGGCGCGGGCGTGGAAGCCATCAAGAAGGGCGAGGACCGCGAGCTGTTTCAGGCGGCCATGAAGAAAATCGGCATCGAAACGGCCAGGGGCAAGATGGTTCACAGCATGGAAGAGGCGATTGAGTATCAGAAAGAACTCGGCCTGCCCGTGGTCATTCGCCCCAGCTTCACGCTCGGCGGCACGGGCGGCGGCATCGCCCACACCTACGAGGAGTTTCTGGAAATCACCGAGGGTGGGTTGCGCGACTCGCCCGTGACCTCGGTGCTGCTGGAAGAAAGCATTCTCGGCTGGAAGGAATACGAGCTGGAAGTCATGCGCGACACCGCCGATACGGTGATTATCATCACGGGTATCGAGAATTTCGACCCGATGGGCGTGCATACCGGCGACTCGATCACGGTGGCCCCGGCCCAGACGCTCAGCGACGTGGAATACCAGCGGCTGCGCGACATGTCGCTGGCGATTATCCGTGAGATTGGCGTGGCGACGGGCGGCAGCAACATCCAGTTCTCGGTCAACCCCGACAACGGGCGCGTCATTGTCATCGAGATGAACCCGCGCGTGTCGCGCTCCTCGGCGCTGGCGAGCAAGGCCACCGGCTTCCCGATTGCCAAAATCGCCGCGCTGCTGGCGGTGGGCTACCACCTCGACGAACTCCCCAACGACATCACCCGCGTCACGCCCGCGTCGTTCGAGCCGAGTATCGACTACGTGGTGACCAAGATTCCGCGCTTCGCCTTCGAGAAATTCCCCGGCACCTCCGACCACCTGGGCACCCAGATGCGCTCAGTGGGCGAGGTGATGGCGCTGGGCCGCACCTTCAAGGAAAGCTTGCAAAAGGCGCTCCGAAGCACCGAGAGCGACGTGCGCGGCCTCTACGCCGAGATGGACGAGGGGCAGTTACGGGCTTTGATGTACCCCAATCCGCGCCGCCTGGAAGCGGTGATCGAGCTGCTGCGCCGCGACCTCAGCGTGAACGAGCTGTTCGACCTGACCAAGATTGACCGCTGGTTTCTGGGGCAACTTCACGAGATCGTGGCCGCCGAGCGTGAGATTCTGGAACTTGGCCCGATAGAAGGGTGGAAGTACGAATACTGGCGCGAGGTCAAGCGGCTGGGCTTCAGCGACGCCCGCATCGGCGAGATCGTGGGCCTGACCGAGCTGGAAACCCGCGCCATTCGCAAGAAGGCCAACGCGCTGCCGGTCTACAAGACGGTGGACACCTGCGCCGCCGAGTTCGAGGCGCACACGCCGTACCATTACTCGACCTACGAGTGGGAAGACGAAGTCAAGGCCACCGACAAGCCCAAGATCGTCATTCTGGGCAGCGGTCCCAACCGCATCGGGCAGGGCGTGGAGTTCGACTACGCCACCGTCCATGCGGTCTGGGCCTTGCAGGAAGCCGGGTACGAGACCATCATGATCAACTCCAACCCTGAGACGGTCAGCACCGACTACGACACTGCCGATAGGCTGTACTTCGAGCCGCTGACCTTTGAAGACGTGATGAACATCGTGGAGCACGAGAAGCCGGTGGGCGTGATCGTGCAGCTCGGCGGGCAGACGCCGCTGAAACTGGCGGGCAAGCTGGAAGCCGCCGGAGCGCCGATCATCGGGACGAGTCCGGCGACCATCAATGAGGCCGAGGACCGGGCCAGCTTCAACGCGCTGTGCGAGCGGCTAGGCATTCCGCAGCCGAAGGGCCTGGTCGCCGAGACTCCCGGCGAGGCGCAGGAACTGGCCGCCAAGCTCGGCTTCCCGCTGATGGCGCGGCCCAGTTACGTGCTGGGCGGGCGGGCCATGCGGATCGTGGGCAGCGCGGAAGAGTTGCAGACCTATCTGGACGAGGTCTACGCCGCCGTGGAAGGGCAGCCGAGCATCTTGCTCGATCAGTACCTCTCAGGAGCGCTGGAGCTGGACGTGGACTGCCTGTGCGACGGGCAGACGGCCGTGGTGGCGGGCATCATGGAGCACATCGAGGCGGCGGGCGTGCACAGCGGCGACTCGGCCTGCATCACGCCGCCGATCAGCCTCAGCGCCGAGCTGACACAGACGGTCAAGGACACCACCGAGCGGCTGGCGCTGGCGTTGGGCGTGCGTGGGCTGATGAATGTGCAGTACGCCGTCAAGGACGGGATTGCCTACATTTTGGAGGCCAATCCCCGTGCCTCGCGCACCGTGCCGTATGTGAGCAAGGCCACCGGGCATCCGCTGGCGAAGTACGCGGCCCGCATCGCGGTGGGGCAAACCCTCGCGGAGATCGGGCTGACCGAGACGCCTGTGCCCGCCATGTACAGCGTCAAGGAAGTGCATCTGCCGTTCCTGAAGTTCAAGGGCGTGCTGCCGGTGCTGGGGCCGGAGATGAAAAGCACCGGCGAGAGCATGGGCATCGACGCCGATCCGTATCTGGCCTTCTACCGCGCCGCGCTGGGGGCCAAGAGCAACCTGCCGCTGTCGGGCACGGCGTTGCTGCTGGGCGAGGGGTTAGATGAAGTGGCGGGCGTGCTGGAAGGCGCGGGCCTGAGCGTCATTCGGGAGCAGGACGGCACGGTGTCGTTTGAAGATGCGTTGCCTGATTTGCTGATTGACGTGACTGGGAGCCAGTTGCTCCGCACGGCCTTGGAGCGCGGCGTGCCGATTGTGAGCACGAAGGAAGGGGCCGAGTGGACGGCGAAGGCGATAGCTGGAGCGGTGGGAGCGGAGCTGGGGGTTCGGAGTTTGCAGGAGTGGCTGAGCTAGGCACATCCTTACTAATAAATTGAATGACATGGTTATTGATCTCGTCTGAAGTTAAAGACGAGATCAATAATTATGCCCCCGCTGCTGCTTGGGCAGGTCGGGGTGGCAGAGGGTGAGGCAGGCGCTAGAGGCTGTCCCTGAACCGCTTAAGCTGCCCGGCAAATAGTGGAAGCTCGGCGCGAACCAGAGCCGCCAGCAACTCGTCTGGGCTGAATGGCGGCTTTTTCAAATCAGCCCGCAGCTCGTGTAAAGCCGCCAGCACACCGCCTGGCTGCTGTTCAAGGCAAGCCACCAGAAAAGCGTCAGGATGAATGGCTTGCAGGGACGCGGGCAACGCCGAAGACGGAAAATCAGCCAAGTTGAACGTTAGGAGCACGCTTGCGCCTGCGCTGAGGGCGGCGTCAAGGACGTGTTGGTCGTCGGGGTCAGGCAAATGATGGTTTCCGGTGAGAGTTGTAGCGTGCAATGAATCCCTTACTGCACGGTTCATTACCTCGCGGGTACGCTGCAAACGAGCATGGCTCAAATCGGGGCGGTGCTCCAGAAGATTAGTGATCCATTCATCGTGAACGCGGTCTGTCCAGCGCGGGGCGAGCGTTCCCTTGACGCCTAACCGGACAATCAAATCGCGCAATACGTTTTTATACAAGACATTTGCATCGCACAAAACGATGAGTTCAGAGCCAGCAGAAATCAATAGTCCAATCCCATTTCCTGCGCCAGTTCGGTAATTTCCCGCGCCAACGCCTGCCGCTCGGCCAAGTCCTGCTGCTGGTACGTCAGCACATCACTCAGGCGGATGCGGCGGTGCTTGCCAACTTTGCGGTAAGGGAGTTTGCGCCCCTCCAAAAGCTGCTCAATCAGGTAAGGACGGCTGACGCCCAACACATCGGCAGCGGCTTGGGTGCTGAGTTCCTGATCTTGACTCAGTACGGTAATGCTCTGGCCCTTGCCAAGTTGCCCCAAAATTTCGCTGAGCAGTTGGGTGAGTTCTGGTGTCAGGGTCACGTCGCGGCTGAGCTTCAAGGGGGCTTGGCTGAGCAGTTGCTGTGCGGCCTGTGCCAATGCCTGTTCAGCGGCGTTGGGCGTGTGATGCAGGGTCATAGTTCTACTATTCGCAATATTCGCAGCAAACGCAATTGGCAACGTCACAGTTTGAGTTTCCTCAAAGCTCGGGCTTCTGCTTGGGCAGGGGGCAGGCGATAGAGGGCCAGATGCCGCACCCGCTGATCAGTGGCCTTCAGAACGGCCTCGCCGCGCTCAGTGCCCCGCTGTGATGGTCGCTTCGCCCTCGCCCGTGTAGACGTGCTGCTCCCAGCGAATGCGCCTGGCCCGCCACATAAAAATGACCAGCTTGGCGCTCTCCTCGGTGCAGCGGGCAATCAGCAGGCCCCAGAAGCCCAGGCCCAGCCCAAAGGCCAGCAAGTAGGCCAGCGGCAGCCCCACCACGAAGGCCGACACCGAGTCGCCCAGCAGCACCCCGCGCGGATCGTTGCTGCCCGGCAGCACCCCGATGCCCAGAATCAGGTTCTGCACCTTGACCACCTGAAAAGCCGCGTTGACCAGAATCGAAAGGGTGGCCAGCTGGATCACGCCCGCGTCCACGTGCGGAAACAGCAGCCCCAGCAGCGGCGCGGTGAGCGCAAACAGCACGCTGCACACCAACGCGACCAGCAGTCCCCAGCGCTGCACGCTGCGTGCCCAGGCCGCCGCGCCTGCCGCACTGCCGCGCCCCAGCGACTGCCCGATCAGCACCGTGGCCGCCGACCCCAGCCCCAGCGAGGCCACGATAAACACGCCCTCCAGGGTGTTGCTCAGCTGCATGCCCGCCAGCGCCTCGGTGCTGATCCGTCCGGCCAGCAGCGCGTACAAAAAGGTGCCGCCGCTCCAGGCCAGTTCGGTGGCGGCCATCGGCAGGCTCAGCGGAATCAGCGGCGCGAGGGCTTTTTTCCAGGCCAGCACGCTGCGCGGCACGCTGGCGTCCAGAATGCCGCGCCCGTAGGTCTGCCAGGCCAGCAGCCCGGCCCGCAGCGCATACGAAATGGTGGTCGAGATGCCCACGCCGATGACGCCCAGCTTGGGAAACGGCCCGAAGCCGGTGACCAGCGCGTAACCCAGCACCGTGTTGAGAATCACCGCCACGATGGTGACGGTCATCGGCGTGCGAGCGTGTCCGGTGGAGCGCAGCGCCCCGCCGAAAATGGCCGCCGCAGTCACGAACGGCAGCGACACCGCCACCACGCTCAGAAAAGGCCCGCCCGACCCTGCGACTTCCGGGGTGGCCCCGACCAAGCGCAGAAAGTTCGTGCCGCCGAACACCAGTGGCAGGGCCAGCAGCCCCGACACCAGCGTGCCGAGGGTCAGCGCCGCGCCGAACAGCCGAGACGCCCCGGCGCGGTCCCCGGCTCCGTGCGCCCGCGCCACCAGAATGCTGGTGCCCGCGCCGATGGCGTTGAGCGTAAAAAACAAGATCATGGTGACGCTGTTGGAATAGCCCACCCCGGCCACCGCCAGCGTGCCGAGCAGCGCCACGATAATCTGGTCAACCAGGCCCAGCGCCAGTTGCGCCACGAACTCCAGGCTGACCGGCAGGGCGATCTTGACGAGTTCGCGCCGGGGGGTGGGCGGCGTGTTCAGGCCGGATTCGGCAGCGGACGGGGAAGGCGAAAGCAAACTCACCTGAACACTGTACGCGGCCGGAGCGCAGGCAAGTGTCAGGCAAGCCGGTGCCTGCGCCGTACACCGGAGCCTTAGACTGGGCCATGCAGCTCGATTCCGCCCACCTGCTCACCGCCGACAACGTAGGCCAGATTTACCGCGAACCCAGCCTGCTGGTCAGCAGCAAGGTCAGTGACCACATCGGCACCGACTTTGCCCGCATCATTGCCCAGTCGCCGCTGGTGGTGCTGGCGACCCGTGGGCCGACCGGCCTGGACTGCTCGCCGCGCGGCGACGTGGGGCAGGTCGTGTACGTACACGACGAAAAGACCCTGCTGCTGCCCGACCGCCCCGGCAACAACCGCATTGATAGTGTCCGTAACATTCTGGCGAGTCCGCAGGTGGCACTCGTGTTTCTGGTGCCGGGTGTGGCCGAAGCGTTCCGGGTCAACGGCACGGCCCGCATCACCACCGACCCGGCGCTGCTGGCGCAGTTTGCCTACAAAACCCAGTTGCCGCGCAGCTTGATCGTCATCGAGGTCGAGGAAGCCTTCCTGCACTGCGGGCGGGCCCTCGTGCGCTCCGACGTGTGGAACGCCGAGAAGCACGTTTCGCCCTCGGTGCTGCCCAACTTCGTGCAGATGCTGCGCGACCAGACCAGGGTAGCCTTGCCCGACGACGCCCTGGTCATCGAGGACCGCTGAAGGTAGGAATAAAAAACAGGAGCGCGCGGCCCCGGCTCTTGTTCACTCTGGCCGGGGCGTTACTTCGCCAGTGCCTTGACCCAGCTCAGATCGACCAGTTTGCCCAGGTCCGGCACAGCGCGGGCAAATCCGGCTTCCATGTTGAGCTGCGCGTATTCCGCCAGCGTCTTGAGGTTGATGTCGGAGGTAACCTGGGTGCGCGCCAGCCCCTTGAACAGGTCGGCGCTGCTGGGGCGCTTGCCGGTGAAGCTGTAGATTTCGTCGCTGATGGCCTTCTGCGCCCCGGCGTTGCTGGCCTTGATGAAATTGATGGCTGCCAGATGGCCCCGCAGCAGCGCTTTGACGGCCTCCGGGTTCTTCTTGGCGTAGTCGGTGCTGACCACCAGCACGGTGGTCGTGTAGTCGCCGCCGTTCCAGATGGCTTTCTCGTTCGCGATGAGTTTTGCGCCCTGCGATTCCATCACCGCGCCCCAGGGTTCTTGCACCAGCGCGGCGTCCACCTGATTGCTGGCGAAGGCGGCGGGCATGTTGGCCGGGTCAATCGGAATCACCGTGACCGTGCCGCCCTCGTCGCTGGCCTTGAGACCGTTCTCGTGCAGCAGGTGGCGCAGGCTGATGTCCTGGGTCGAGCCGCGCGTGGGCACCGCCACCTTCTTGCCCGACAGTGCCTTGACGTTGCGAATGCCGCTGCCCTGGCGGGCCACCAGCACCGCGCCCGCGTTGGCGGCTCCAGCATAAATCTGAATCGGCACGCCGCGCAGAAAGGCGTTGATGGCCGGCCCGGGACCGACGTAGGAGGCGTCGATGGCCCCCGCCGCGAACGCCTCGTTGACCTGTGAGCCGTTGGCGAATTCGCTGACGACCAGTCTGGTGTTGCCGAGTTCTTTCTGAATCAGTCCCTTCTGGATGCCGACCAGGCCCGCCGCGTGGGTCACATTGGGGAACACGCCGAGGCGGAGCTGGGCGGGCGGATTGGACTGGGCTTGAGTAGATTGGGCCTGGGTCTGGGCCGTGAGTGCCAGAGCGATGGAGGAGAGGAGGAGAAGAGGTCGCATCGTCGGAGTATAGCGGATAAGATGACTCATTTTATCAACTAGAGAACTGTCGGCCGACCTGACCTTCTGGCCAGTGCCTGGTCAGCCAGCCAGTACCCTATCCCGCCCTGCACGGCGCAGGATAGAGGCATGTCGTTCGCCCTGTCTTCTGTTCGTGTGTCCGTCTGGACGGTGCTGCTCGGCGCACTGGTCGTACTGGCCGGACTGGGCCTGCTGTTCGCCTGGCGCACGCCCGTCGATCAGGCCCAGATTCGTGCCTCGGCAGTCATCGAGCGCTGCACGGTGGCCTTCTCCGCCAATCACTTTGCGGCGGCGGTCCGTGAGCTGGGCGGGCCGGTCACGCAGGGCAGCTTCAAGGTGCTGCCCGAAACTGTCCAGGCGGCAGGCGGCGGGCGCTGGACAGCCCGCATCGAGTCCAACCTGTTTGTCGGCGATCAGGAACACTATCCGGTGTTTCTCTGCACGGTGGGGCCGCAGGGCGTTGCGTTGAGAACAGAATCCAGGTGAGGGCCGCCGAAAGGCGCTTGAACTCCACCCCATCGACCCCGGCTCAGGCGCTCGACGCGTCCAGCAGTCGCCGCACCACCACCAGCTGACCCAGATGATAGGCGGTGTGGTCGGCGATCAGCAGCGCCTCGCGCAGCCAGGTCTGCTGGCCGCCGTCGGGGCCGTCGCCGTTCGGTACCACCGCCAGCGGATCGGCACGCTCGAACAACTCGAGGAAGGCGGCCAGATCGTCCTGAATGCCCTGCGCCGTCTGCGCCCAGCTCTCCGGTGTGCCGGGCGATTTGGGCCAGTAGTCGGTGGGCCACTCCAGCTCGGTGTACCCAGTGTCCCCCACGAAATTGAGGATGTCGCGCTGGGTGAACCAGACATGCCACAGCAGGCCCCAGGCGGTGTAGGGCAGCCCCACATCCTCGTTGATCTGCTCAACGGGAAAGCCCTCCAGTACGTCGCCGAGTTGCAGGTGGGCCTGGCGCTCGGTCAGCAGGGCGCGGACGTGGGCCTTGAGATTCTCGCTCACAGGATGCCGCCCAGGTACTCGCGGACGCTCTCCTTGATCGGCATGAAGTAGACGTGGCTGCCGGTCTCCTGCGCAAAACCCAGCACGTCGCGCGCCCAGGCCCGGTTGCAGGCCAGGGTGGGCTCGAAGCTGCGTGGAAACACCGCCCTGTTGCGGTTTTGCCAGTAGCTCAGGCTGCGCTCGGTGGTCACCGAGGTCGCGCCCCAGAAGACCTGCCGGGTGGGCAGCAACTCGGCCCAGACGTCCATCAGGCGGCGGTCAAAGAAGGGCTGGGTAAAGAACCCGACTGCGCCCGCTTCCAGCTTGGCCTCGGCGTAGTCGCGCTCGCGGGCAAAACTCTGGCGGTACGGATCGAGGCCCGCCCAGACGCTGATCTCGGGCAGTTCGCGCCTGAACTTGCGGATGATGTCCAGCGAGGTCACGTCGAAGGTATGGCTGCTCATGTCGCTGGGCGCGTCGCCCTCGATGACCAGCACCTCGCGGATGTCGTGCTGGCGCAGAAAGTCGGCCATTTTCAGCGGCTCACGCGGGTTGATATCAATCGCCCGGATGTGCGGAATCGCTTCCGGCACGTGCTCGCGGGCCATCCGGCAACCTTCCCAGCTGCGCATCCGGTAGCGCAGAAAATCGGGAATGTTGACCGTCTGCACGCTGCCGAGTTCGGCGCGCAGTTCGGCCAGCTCACTGCTCAGCGACGTGCGGCTGCGCGGCACCAGTTCCACGCTGACGCGGGTGAGTCTGGGGATGGTGTGGACGGGTTCGACCAGAACCGATTTGGCCAGCACCGATTCGGACAGCACCGAGGTCACGCTGTCACCACCTGGGGCTGAGTCCGGGTGGGAACCACCGGCTGCGGGTCATACGCCAGGTTGGGCGCGAGCCACTGCTCGGCTTCCTCCAGCGTCCAGCCCTTGCGTCTTGCATAATCGGCCACCTGATCGCGCCCGATGCGGCCCAGCGCCAGGTATTTACTGTCGGGGTGCGCCAGGTACAGCCCCGACACGGCGGCGGCGGGCAGCATGGCGCAGCTCCCGGTCAGCTCCATGCCGATGCCCTCGGCGTCCAGCAGGGCAAACAGCGTGCGCTTCTCGGTGTGGTCGGGCTGGGCCGGGTAGCCGGGAGCGGGCCGGATGCCCCGGTAACGCTCCTTGATCAGATCGTCGCCGCTGAGTGTTTCACTTGCCGCGTAGCCCCAGTACTCGCGCCGCACGTCCTGGTGCAGCTTCTCGGCGAAGGCCTCGGCCAGCCGGTCGGCCAGGGCCTTCACCATGATGGAGTTGTAATCGTCGAAGGCCGCCGCGTACTCGCGGGCCAGTTCGTCGGCCCCGTGAATGCCCACTGCAAAGCCGCCGATCCAGTCGGGCGACTCGCTCACGAAGTCGGCCAGGGCGGCGTTGGGCACGGTCTGGTCGCGCTGCTGGCGCAGGGTGTGGAAGGCGGTGTGGTGTTCGGGCAAGGTGAGATCGTCGCCCACCCGCCGCGCGGGCCACAGCCCGATCACGCCCCGCGCCGTGAACCTTTTCTCGGCCACGATCTTCGCCAGCAGCGCCTTGCCGTCCTCGTAGAGCTTGCGGGCCTCGACGCCCACCGACGGGTCGCGCAGAATCTTGGGATAAACGCCAGGCATTTCCCAGGCGATAAAGAACGGCGTCCAGTCTATGAACGGCAGGAGGCCGCTGAGATCCTGCTCGATGACGGTGCGGCCCGGCTGATTCGGTGCGGGGGCGGGCACGTCTTCCAGTCTGGGCGCACGCTGGCGGGCTTCCTCAATGCTGACCAGGCGGACGTTGCGCTCGCCGTGCCGCTCCCGCAGGCCGTCATACTCGGCCTTGACGCGCGCGGTGATCGCCTCGCGGTTCTGGATCAGGTCGCCCGCGACGCCCACCGCGCGGCTGGCATCCTGCACATGAACGACGGTGCCGGTGTAGGCCGGATCGATCTTGACCGCCGTGTGCGCCCGGCTGGTGGTCGCGCCGCCGATCATCAGCGGTGTGGTGAGGCCCCGGCGGGTCATCTCGCGCGCCACGTTCGTCATCTCGTCCAGGCTCGGCGTGATCAGACCGCTCAGCCCGATGATGTCGGCGTCCAGCGCTTTGGCGGCGTCCAGCACCTTCTCCGCCGAGACCATCACGCCCAGATCGGTGACCGCGTAGCCGTTGCAGGCCAGCACCACGCCCACGATGTTCTTGCCGATGTCGTGCACGTCGCCCTTGACCGTCGCCAGCACGATCTTGCCCTTGCTGCCGCTGCTCCCGGCCTTCTCGGCCTCCAGGTAGGGTGTCAGGTAAGCCACGGCCTTCTTCATCACGCGGGCCGACTTGACCACCTGCGGCAAAAACATCTTGCCCTCTCCGAACAGATCGCCGACCACGTTCATGCCGTCCATCAGCGGCCCCTCGATGACCTGTAGGGGCGATTTGAGCAGCTGATAGGCTTCCTCGGCGTCCGCGTCCACGAAGTCGGTGATGCCGGAGATCAGGGCGTGCTTGAGCCGCTCCTGCACGCTGCCGCTGCGCCACTCGCTGACGGCGCTGACCTCGCGCTTGATGCCCTTGTAACTCTCGGCCAGCTCGATCAGTCGCTCCGTCGCGCTGAGTGGCGAAGAAGTCGGCGTGCGGGCCAGAATCACGTCCTCCACGGCCTGTTTGAGTTCCGGCTCGATGTCGTCGTAGACCGCCAGCATTCCGGCGTTTACGATGCCCATGTCCAGCCCGGCGCGGATGGCGTGATACAGAAAGACCGCGTGCATCGCCTCGCGCACATGGTTGTTGCCCCGGAAGCTGAACGACACGTTACTGATGCCGCCCGACACCTTCGCGCCCGGCAACTCGCGTTTGATCCACCGCGTCGCCTCGATAAAGTCCAGCGCGTAGCGGTCGTGCTCGCTCATGCCAGTGGCGACGGTCAGCACGTTGGGGTCGAAAATGATGTCCTGTGGCGGAAAATCGGCCTGCTCGGTCAACAGCTTGTAGGCCCGCGTGCAGATTTCCTTGCGCCGCTCCAGGTTGTCGGCTTGCCCGGTTTCGTCAAAGGCCATCACCACGGCGGCGGCTCCGTAGCGCCTCAAGAGCCGGGCACGTTTCAGGAACTCCTCCTCGCCGTCCTTGAGGCTGATGGAGTTGACCACCGCCTTGCCCTGCACCCGCTTGAGTCCGGCTTCCAGAATCCCCCAGCGTGAGCTGTCGAGCATGAACGGCACGCGGGAAATGTCAGGTTCTCCGGCCAGCAGGTTCAGGAAGTGAATCATGGCCGCCTCGCCGTCGAGCATGCCCTCATCGAAGTTCACGTCGATGACCTGAGCGCCGTTCTGCACCTGCTGGCGGGCGATCTTGAGTCCAGCGTCGTAGTCGCCCGCCAGAATGTGTCTGGCAAATTTGGGGCTGCCGGTGACGTTGGTGCGCTCGCCCACGTTGACGAAGTTGGTTTCCGGCGTCACGGTGAAACTCTCCAGACCGCTGAGCCGCAAAAAGGGCGCGAGCTTTTTCGGGCCGCGTGGCGCGTAGGGAGCCACCGCCGCCGCGATTTGCCGGATGTGTTCGGGGGTGGTGCCGCAGCAGCCGCCCACGATATTGAGCAGGCCCTCCTCGGCGAAGGTTCTCAGCACCTCGGCGGTGTGTTCGGGCAATTCCTCGTACTCGCCGAAGGCGTTGGGCAGCCCGGCATTCGGGTGAACGCTCACCAGCGACTCAGTGTTCTCGGCAATCGAGCGCAGGTAAGGCCGCAGGTGATCGGCTCCCAGTGCGCAGTTGAGGCCCAGACTGAAGGGCCTGGCATGCGCCACGCTCACCGCGAAGGCTTCCGGCGTCTGCCCGCTGAGGGTGCGTCCCGAGGCGTCGGTGATGGTACCCGAGACCATCACCGGAACGCGCCGCCCGATTTCGCTGAATACTGTTTCTACCGCGAATAAAGCTGCTTTGGCGTTCAGGGTGTCGAAAATGGTTTCGATCAGCAGCAGGTCTGCGCCGCCGCGTAGCAGGGCGCGAATCTGCTGGGCGTAGGCGTCGTGTAGTTCGTCATAGGTCACGGCCCGGAATTCGGGACGCTCCACGTCGGGGGACAGGGTGGTGGTGCGGTTGGTCGGCCCAATCGAACCCGCCACAAAACGCGGTCTGCCGTCGCGGGCTTCAAATTCGTCGGCCACCTCGCGGGCGATCCTTGCCGCCTCCACGTTCAGCTCGTCTACCAGATGCTCCAGCCCGTAATCGGCCTGGGCGATCACCGTCGAGGAAAAGGTGTTGGTCTTGGTGATATCGGCCCCGGCCCCGAAGTACTGAGCGTGAATCTTTCTCAGCAGATCGGGCCGGGTCAGTTGCAACAGATCGTGGTTGCCCTTGTACTGCCGGTCCCAGGCGAACTCGGGGAGGCGGTAATCGGCTTCCGTCAATTCCTCGCGCTGAAACATGGTGCCCCATGCGCCGTCCAGAATCAGGATGCGTTCTTGAGCGAGTTCGTTCAGGGTGCGGGCATGGGTCATGGGGTGTCCTCGTCTGTGTTGTCTCGTCTGACAGTCAAAATCCGCCCTCGCATGGGAGCGGGGCGGCGATCTCGGTATGCCGGAATGCTCCATCGTTCCTGCGCCGGAGGGGTGGGTCCGGAAGCCATCGTTGGCGGGCAGGCTGGCCTGAAGCACCTTTTCCGAAATGGGGGAGAGGTTGCCGCGCCTTCATTGAGCCAGGTCTCTCGGGCGCTTCTGGATGGGGAGAAAGCAGCACTTGCTTGTGCTGAGAGGTAGTTTAGCGTGAATGGCGGGCGGCGGGGCGGGGGAGGGCAGACAATTTGGACTGACGGTCTGGACTGGCAATCTGGACTGGCAATCTGGATTGTGGGGCATGAAAAACGGCCCCCGGTGAAGGGAGCCGCTTTCAAGCAGGAGAATCTACTTGATGTTGCCGTTGAGGCCGTTGGGGAAGAAACCGCCCTTGCCCGCGCCGCCCAGGTAGACAATCGGCAACACTTCAGCAGTGCTGCGGCTGAAGGCGATGGAATTCGCGTCGGTGGGAACGATATTGGCCGCGCCCGTCGCGGTGTTGTCCGAGGTAATGCCCTGATCCTTGCCGCCGCCGACGCTGGCACGCAGAGCACTGATTGCGCCGATCAACTGAGCGACGTTCACGCCGTAACCGGTGGGAGCCGCACGCTGAGCGTAAAGCTGAGTGCGCACTTCGCCCGCGTGGTAAGCCTCGACGGCCAGAATGCCCGCCGCTGCTTCCAGGTAATCGGGGTTGGTGATCAACCGGGCTGCACCTTTGTATGCGGTGACGCCCACATCTTCAAAGATGAATGCGCCGTGCAGGAAGTACAGATCAGCCGAGTAAGGGTTAAAGCCGGGTGCGAGGGGGGTAGCCAGGCCGGCACCCATGGCGGCCGCGTTGGCTGCCGCTACGAAAGCGGGGCCAATGTCGAGCACAGGACGCGCGACGGCGTTCGCACCGAGAGCACCGTAGAGGAACTTGACGTGGTTCAGCTCGTCCTGAGCAATTTCTGCGGCGTACTGGGCCACAGGTGAGTTAGGGTCTGTAAATGTGTTCGTGGTGCCGTCAAAGCCCGTGCCCGTGAGGATGACATCAGCGCCGCCGCCGATGGCCTTGAGTTCGGCCAGGCGGCCCACAGCGGCGGTGTAGAAAGCCGCTTCCAGGTACTCCAGGTTCAGAGCGAAGTTCAACACGTCCAGGTCGATGTTGGCTTTGGCGGGTGGGGCGGCCACAGCAGGCGCACATGAAGCCAGCACGGCTCCGGCTCCCATCAGACCAGCGGCGGAAAGGAACTGACGGCGGTTGGGTAACTTACGATCTGCGCTCATAGGGACTCCTTGGGGGGTTCGAGACGATGCCGAACAAACACAACGCGGACGCTCCGGCTCACTCGCGAGAGGGCTTTGAGAGATAACCGACACTGTGTTGTAAGCGGAGATTAGCGGATTGGATGTGCGGTTTGTCGCCTGTACGATTTGGATGAACTTCATCTAAAGCGATTGGGTGATATTTTTAGACCTAAAATATTATTTAGTCAAGCCTAAAACAAATTCAATTGAAGTAGACCACTGGAAACTGCTGAACTTGCTTTTACAATGCCAAATCACTATTTGAGAAGCGATCTGGAGAGTGATTGTATGCGACCTCAGCGCTATCGGGCGGAGTCTACGGCTACGGCGCAGACATGTGGGGCGTGTCCTCCGGCAGCTCGGCGGCTTGCTCTAGCATGTCGGCGTGGATTTCTCGCCTGACATCACCGAGATTCTGGCCGCCTACCGCGCCGAACACAGCACCTACGCGGCGCTGCGCGAAGACGCCATGCGCCTGATCGAGGGGCTGATCGAGGGCGCGGGCATCAAGATTCACCACCTCACGTCGCGGCTCAAGACGCCTGGCAGCCTGCGCGAGAAGATGCACCGCAAGCCGGGGCGCTATACCCACCTGAGTGACGTGACCGACCTGGTGGGCCTGCGAATCATCACCTACTTCGAGCAGGACGTGGCGGCGGTGGCGCGGGCGCTGGAAGCAGTCTTCGACGTGGACTGGGACAACAGCGTGGACAAGAGCAAGGTTCACGACCCCGACCGCTTCGGCTACCTGGGGGTGCATTACGTGATGCGCTTCGTCAGCCGCGACTACAGCGGTGGCCTGTCGCCGCGCTTCGAGGTCCAGATTCGCAGCATCCTGCAACACGCCTGGGCCGAGATCGAGCACGACCTGGGCTACAAGAGCCGCGCCGCCGTGCCCAGGGAAGTGCAGCGGCGCTTTTACCGCCTGGCGGGCCTGCTGGAGATGGCTGACGAGGAGTTTATGGCGATTCACCGGCTCTCGCAGGATTACGTGGCCGACTTGCCGGGCCGCATCGAGGACAACCCTGACGGCGTGTTCGTGGACGCCCAGAGCATGGCCTACCTGACCAACGACTCTTTTATTCACGGCCTCGATCTGGAGGTGGCCCGCGCCCTGGGCGTGCCGCTGCTGAGTGACTGGCCCGACCCTGAGCGTCCGCAGCGGCTGGCCAGCATCCTCGATTATGTGGGCGTGCGTTCGGTGGGGCAGTTGCAAAAGGAGTTGCGCCGACTGGAGGGCGAGGTCGTGCAGTTTGCCGCCGCCCTCAATCCCGAGTTGCAGGGCGTCTGGACGCCGGTGGGCGGCGCGCGTCCCGGCACCAGCATCGTGCATTACGCGCTGTGGCGGGCCTGCGGGCACGCGGGTCTGGAGGCCGACGTGGTGGCCCGGCTGCTCGATCTGCGCGGTACCTCGGGAGCGCTGGAGCAGACCGTGCGCGCCATCTACGAACAGGTCAATAGCGAGCAGGTGGGCGGTGGGCAGGCCGCGTCCGCCGTGCAGGAGTCGGCCCGGTAAGAATGGGCAGAGCCACCTGCTGGGGCCAAAAAATTGGCTCCAGCGCTAGCTCTCGTCCAGCACCATTCTGAGCTGCTCCGGGCTGACCTCGCCTGTGGGCGCGTCGAGCACCACCTGACCGCCGCGCAGGGCCACCACCCGCTCGCCGAGGGCCAGCGCTTCGTCGAGGTTGTGGGTCACGAACACCACGGTCACCTGCTGGGCCTGCCAGATGCCCAGCAGTTCCTGGCTGATCTCGGTGCGGGTACGGGCGTCCAGGGCCGAGAACGGCTCGTCGAGCAGCAGCAGGCCCGGACGGGTCGCCAGGGCGCGGGCCAGGGCGATGCGCTGGCGCTGGCCGCCGGAGAGTTCGTGAATCCGGCGCTCGCCGTACCCGCTCAGGCCGACCTGCTCCAGCGCGTCCAGGGTGCGGCGAACCTGCTCCTCACGCCCCAGTTTCTGGGACTTGAGACCGAAGGCGATGTTGCCCGCCACTGTCAGCCAGGGAAACAGGGCGTGTTCCTGCTGCACCAGCGTCAGCGCCGGGTGTGGTCCCTTGACCGGTTGCCCGGCCAGCGTGAGCACGCCCGACTGCGGTTTCAGAAAGCCTGCCAGCACGCTCAGCAAAGTGCTCTTGCCGCTGCCCGACGGCCCCACCACCGTCAGAAATTCGCCCGCGTTCACCTTGAGACTCAGGGGCCCGAGGCCAGCCCGCTGTCCGCGCCGGGCGTTGTAGTGGTAGGCCACGTCTGCGAGTTCCAGCGCCGCGCCGCGCGGCTGGTTTGCCGGGGCGACATGGGGCGGGGCAGGGTGCTGACTCACACTGCCCAGTCTAGTGGACGGGCCGCGCCCGGCATTTCCCGTTTGCTTAAAGTCACGCTGGGTCTGGCTGTCCAGCGTGCGCTCGTTGGCCGTGTGGTTGGTGGTTGTGCGGTTGGCGGTCATGCCTGCACCTCCAGGCCGTAGTCACGGCGAATGCGGGTCTCCAGGGCGCGGATGATCAGATCGAACAGGCCGCCGACCACCCCCACGATGATGATGGTGGCGACCACCAGCGCCACGTTGGCCGTGTTGCGCCCGACTTCCAGGAGCTGGCCCAGGCCGGGGTTGGATGTCAGCAGCTCCGCGCCGATCAAGGCCCGCCAGGAAAAACTCCAGGCGGTTCTGAGGCCGGTCACGATGTTGGGCAGGGCGGCGGGCAGCAGCACCCGCGTCACCAGAGCGAAGTGGTTTGCGCCGAGCGTGCGCCCGGCTGTGCGCCAGGCCGGAGGCACGTTCAGCACCGCGCCCGACACTGCCAGCGCCACCGGAATAAAGCCCTCGATGATCACCACGAACATCACGGCCTTTTCGTTGAGGCCCAGAAACAGAATCGCGAACGGTACGAAGGCGATGCTCGGCACACTCTGGAGGCCCTGCAAATACGCGCCGAGGGTGTCGCGCAGGGGCCGCCACAGCGACATCAGCAGGCCCACCCCGCCGCCGAGGGCCACTGCGATCAGGTAGCCCAGCCCCACCCGCCGCAGCGAGTTGCCCACCGAGGACAGCAGCTTGCCGTCCTGCGGGCCGCTGCCCCACAGGCCGTAGGCGAACTCCTGCCAGACCGCTTGCGGCGTGGGAAAGACATACGGCGGCCAGACTTTCAGGACGTCGGTGATGAGCCACCAGAGGCCCAGGATAATCAGCAGGCCCAGCACCTGCCACAGCAGGGTCAGGCTGCGCCGCACCGGACGCTGCGCCATGGCCAGCGTCATTATTTGCCGCCCAGCGACTTGAGCACGCTGAGATCGATGAGCGTGCCGAAGTCCGGCAGGGTGCGGGTGTACCCGGCGGCCAGGCTGAGCTGCCCGTAGTCCTTGAGCGCGTCAATGTCGATGTCACTGGTGATCTGGGTGCGCTTGAGGGCGCGTTGCAGCACGCGGGCGTCGATTTTCTGGTTGGTCAGCTTCAGCAGTTCGCCGCTGATGGCCTCCTGGGCGGCGACCGGCGACCTGGCCATGAAGTTGACAGCTTGCAGGTGCGCCTTCAGAAAGCCCTTGACGATCTCTGGATTGGCCTGGGCGAATTTGGTGTTGACGATCACCACTGCCGAAGGGTACTTGCCGCCGCGCCAGATGGACTTCTCGTCGCCCAGTACCTTGTTGCCCTGGGCTTCGAGCTGCGCGCCCCAGGGTTCGGGCACCAGCGCGGCGTCGAGCTGTTTACTCAGAAAGGCGGCGGCCACGTCGGCGGGGGCCACTGGCATGATGGTGACCGTGCCGCCCGAGTCCTGCGGCTTGAGGGTGTTGGCGCTCAGCAGCGCGCGCAAACTGATGTCCTGGGTGTTGCCCAGACTCGGCACACCGATCTTCTTGCCCGCCAGATCCTTGTAGGCGCTGAGGCTCAGGTCCTTGCGAACGATCAGCACGGCCCCCGCCTCGGACGCGCCTGCGATGATCTGCACCGGAATCCCCTTGGCCGCCGCGTTGATGGCTGGACCGGGACCGATCAGGCCGATGTCGATGGCCCCCGCCGCGAAAGCCTCGCTGAGGGTGGTGCCCGACACGAAGGTCTTGATCTCGACCTTGACGCCCTTCAGTTGCGCGGCGTAGTAGCCCTTGGCGTCGGCGACGAGCGCCGGAGCATGGGTCAGGTTGGGAAAAAACCCGATGCGGACGGTGGTGGCCCCCTGGGCCTGCGCCAGGCCGAGCAGACCGAGCGAAATGAAGGTGAGGGCGGCCAGCGGTACTCGGGTGCGGTGTGTCATCTTGACCCTCCTGAGAAAGTGCGTCTAGGTCGGTGTTGGTCAACTGAAGGTGGGTGGACTGGAGATTGCGCGGCCAGCGAGAACGGTGGGAGCGGGCGAACTGTTCGGGTCGCCCGAATGCCAGCACGAATCCGGTGCTTCAGCAAACTGGAAGCGGGGCCGCAGATGGTGTGAGCTTGATGGACGAAGGCCAAAGGCGACGCCAGACTGGGCTGTGGAATTTTTCATGGCGTTCGGCAGCGCACCCGCCATGCCCTGCGGCGGCGTTCCTCAGCCCGGCAGCTGGTAAGCGGCCCTCAGCACCTCGGCCACCTCAGGACGGGTAAATTCCGGCGGCAGGTTCTCCCCGGCGCGCAGCTTCTCGCGCACCTTGGTGCCGCTGAGAATCAGGTGGTGTGAGGCGTCGTGCGGGCAGGTGCGCGGGCTGACCATCTGGCCGCAGGTCTGGCAGTAAAAGGTGTGCTCGAATTTGAGAATCTGAATGCCGAGTTCCTGGGGGGTGTAGGCGCTGAAGATTTCCTGGGCGTCGTAGCTGCCGTAGTAGCTGCCGACCCCGGCGTGATCGCGGCCCACGATGAAGTGACTGGCCCCGTAGTTGCGCCTTGAGAGCGCGTGCAAGATGGCCTCGCGTGGCCCGGCGTAGCGCATGGCCGCCGGGTAGACGCTGAGTAAGGTGCGCCCTGCCGGGTAGTACTGGCCCAGCAGCACCTCATACGACTGCATGCGGGTCTCGGCAGGCACGTCATCATTCTTGGTCTGCCCGACCAGCGGGTGCAGCAGCAGGCCGTCGACCAGTTCCAGCGCCACCTTTTGCAGGTACTCGTGGGCGCGGTGAACCGGGTTGCGGGTCTGGAAGGCCACTGTGCTGCGCCAGCCGCGCGCCAGGGTGACCTCGCGCACCTCGGCGGGCGTGCGGTGGTGCGCCGGAAAGTGGCCGCGCGGCACTTCAAGCAGCGTGACGTCTCCGGCCAGATAGATCTCACCCGCCGCGTTCAGGGCCGCCACGCCGGGGTGCGCCGGGTCGGTGGTGCGGTAGACCTCGCGCGCCTCGAAGTCCTTGTGCGCCTCGTAGCGCTCGCTCACGTCCAGCGTGCCCACCGCCTCACCGCCAAACGTCAGCAGCACCCGGCCGCTGTACTGGCGGGCGTTCTCGCGGCTCACCGGCAGCGTAATGGGAATGCTCCAGGGCGTGCCGTCAGCGAGGCGCAGGTGCTCGATCACCGACAGGTAATCCCGCTCGCCCAGAAAGCCGGTCAGCGGCGAGTAGGCTCCGGTGGCGATCATTTCCAGATCGGCGTAACTGCGCCCGCTCAGTTCCAGGCGCGGCAAAAGGCCCAGTTCCTTCAGCTCGAAAGCCTCGCCGGGCCGGACAACGCGGCTGATGAGCTCACCGCCCAGCGGCGTCGGCAGGGTGAAGACGGTGGGCAGCGGCTGGGTGAGCGGGGTCAGGGTCATGGGGCGTCTCCGAGGGATGGGAAGGCTGGTGGTAGTTCTGGCAGTGTTGATAAAAGTAGTCAACTATTGGGGCAAAAAAGGGGGAGGAGATGGGGGAGGCTTCAGAGCTTGCCGTCGCCTTCCCACAGTCCGCACTCGGTCTTGCCCTTCCCGGCCCAGCGTCCGGCGCGGGCGTCCTCGCCGGGGCGCACGGCGCGGGTGCACGGCCAGCAGCCGATGCTCAGAAAGCCGTCGAAGTAGAGTGGATTGACGGGCAGGCCGTGTTCGGCGGCGTAGGCTTCCAGCATATCGCGCGTCCAGTACGCCAGTGGGTTGATCTTGCGCCGCGTCCCACCCTTGTCCACACTGCCGTCTTCGACGAAGGGAATGTCGGTGCGGGTGCTGGCCTGATCGCGGCTGCGGGCGTTCAGCAGCGCCGATGGGCCTTTCTCCTTCAGGTAGCGTTGCAGCGGCGCGACTTTCCGCACCGCGCAGCAGGCGTCCGGATCGGCAGCGTAGAGGTTGCCCGGCGTCTGGCCGTCGTCCGGTGAGGCCCCGGCGTTCAGCGTCACGAACGTCAATTCGGGATAGCGGGCCGCCAGTCGCTCACGGGTCGCCAGCGTTTCGGGAAAGTGGTAGCCGGTGTCCACGAACACCACCTCACCCCCGTAGCCCGCCTTTGCGGCCAGATCGAGCAGCACCACGCCGTTGAGATTGAAGGCGCTGGGCATCGTCACATCGGGGTGGGTCCGCAGCGCCCAGCCGATCACATCCAGCGGGTCGGTTGCGGGGCCGAAGCTGGGCAGGCTGATAAAAGCGGCAGCGGGGCGCGGCTCCAGGGCGGTCACGCGGGCACAGCCGTCCGCAGTCCGGCCAGCGGGCGCAGCAGGTCGAGGCATTCCGCCACGCTGAGTCGGTCGGTTCGCAGGTGTAGGCTCGGTGCGCTCGGCGCTTCGTAGGGATCGGAGACGCCGGTGAAGTGCGCGATCTCGCCCGAGATGGCTTTCAGGTACAGGCCCTTCACGTCGCGTTCGGTGACGGTTTCCAGCGGCGCGTCCACGAAGATCTCGCAGGCGTTGGGTAGCTTGCTCAGGACCTCGCGTCGGGTGTCCTCATACGGCGAGATGGCGCTCACCAGCACCGTGACGCCGTGCTGGGCCAGCAGTCCCGCCACGAAGCCGATGCGCCGCACGTTGGTGTCGCGGTCGGCCTTGCTGAAACCCAGCCCTTTACTCAGGTTCTCACGCACCGCGTCGCCGTCGAGCAGCTCAGTTTTGACACCCGCCGAGACGAGTTCCTGATACAGCGCGCTTGCCAGGGTGCTCTTCCCCGCGCCTGATAAGCCGGTCAGCCACAGAACGCGGCCCTGCGGAGGCTGGCTCACGCCAGGACCAACTCTGGCTCGGGGGCCAGCACGCGGTCAGGCAGGAAGCGCTCCTGGCCCACCCGGTCGGCGTACTCCACGAAGCTCTCGCCCGCCGATTTGTGGGCCTTGAAGTCGCTGATGACTTTGTCGGTGTACTCGGTGAGGCGCTCGGCGGGCACCGCCCCCTTGAGCTTCGCGCCCACCCGCTCGGCCTGTCCGATGCTTCCGGCCAGATGCACGGTGTAGACCTCTTCGAACTCGTTCTCGATGCCACTTTTGCTGGCCCGCTGCGCGCCCATGAAGCCCAGATCGGCCACCTGATAGCGGGTGCAGGCGTTCGAGCAGCCCGTCAGGTTGATGACGAACGGCACGTCCAGATCGCTGTGCTTGACTTCCAGATCATCGATCATTCCGGCGACCCGCGCCTTGGTCTCGGTCAGGGCCAGGCGGCAGAACTGGGTGCCGGTGCAGGCGATGGTGGTGCCGCGCAGGGTGGCCCTGGGAGCCAGATCGAGCGCTTGCAGGTCGTCGATCAAAGCGTCCAGATCTTCGGTCTTCACATGCGGAATCATCATGTTCTGGAAGGCGGTGGTCCGCAGCACGCCCTCGCCGTAGCGCTCGGCGAGGGCGGCCAGCGCCCGCGCTTTGGCGGGGTTGATGCGCCCCACCGTCGTGGACAGCACCACGTAATTCAGGCCGTCACGCTGCGGGTTGATGCCCAGCACGTCACTGCCGCCGAAGCGGGCGACGGGTGCGGCGGGGCCGTCCTGCATCGGGTAGCCCAGGTACTCGGTTTCCACGATCTCGCGGAACTTCTCCGGTCCCAGATCTTTGATCAGATACTTCAGGCGGGCCTTCTTGCGGTTCTGGCGGTAGCCGTGATCGCGGTACGCGCCCGCGATGGCCCGACCGACCTCCACCACCTGCTCGGGCTTGATGAAGACGCCCAGGCGTTTGGCCAGGTGCGCCACTGCGCCGAGGCCCCCGCCCACCCACACGTCAAAACCGACTTCGCCATTGACCTCATGCGCCAGAAAGCCGATGTCGTTGATGTGGTGAATGCCTTCCAGTTCGGGCGTGGCGCTGAGGCTGATCTTGAATTTGCGCGGCAGGTCCTCGAAGTCCTTGCTGCCGCTGAGACTGCCTTCCATCGCGGCGGCAATCGGACGCACGTCGATCCGCTCGCGGGCGTCCAGACCGGCCAGCGGCGAGGTAATCACGGCGCGCACGGTGTCGCCGCAGGCCCCGCGCGTGTGCAGCCCCACCGTGTCCAGGCGGGCCAGGATGTCAGGGATGTTCCCGATACTCAGCCAGTGAAACTGAAAGGCCTGCCGGTCGGTCACGTCGAGCAGGCCGCGTCCGTAGTCCTCGGAAATGCCCGCGATCACACGCAGGGTATCCGCGCTCAGTTCGGCGGTGGGCACCTTCACGCGCATCATCAGGAAGCCGTCTTCCTGCGGGCGCTGCGGGTAGACGCCTGCCCACTTCAGCAAATCCATCTTCTCCGGATCGATTTTCCCGGCGGCGGCGTACTGCGGAATCAAATCGAAGATTTCAAAGGGCGGCAGTTCTTTTTTCAGCGCTTCAATGTCAGACATGGGTGGCTCCGGTGGCAGATTCAGGCGCGTTCACGAGCGGGCGGTGAGGCGGTAGCGCAACATCCTGTACTGGAAATACATCAGACAGCCCACACAGATCCGGGCCGTCAGGTTGAGCAGCGCCAAACCGATCACCAGAAAGCCGAGCACGATGCCCAGCCCGGTCAGGCCGCCGAAGACCGCGAGCGCCGAGGCCAGCAGAAATACGCCGCCGACGCCCTGGGCGAAGTGATGCGCCTCGGGCGATTCGTCCACCACGTCGGGCCTGAGACCCAGCAGGGGAGCGAGGGTGCGGTAGGCCGCCTTCATCGGACTGCGCTGGGGCCACACCGCCCCGATCAGCATGGCCGCGCCCAGCAGGCCGCTGAGCCAGGGCTGGCGCACGAGCAGCGCCAGGGCGGTGAGTGCCACCACGCTGAGCTGGTTGAATTTGAGGGCCGAGAGATCGGTTCGCATGCCGGGTATTATTGACCAGATTCATCAACAATGTAAGTGACCTCTTTGGTCAACTTGTCTATCCTGGCCCGGTTTCAGGGCCTAAGGTCGCCTGAAATCTCCTGCCGTGCTTCAAACCGCAGTAAAGCAGACAAAAGCCGCTGCTTGGAGAGCTAGCCTGGGGTAATGTCTCAGGTTTTGTCACGCCGCACCGCGCCCACCAAGGCCACACCCTCGGTGGTTCGCCGCCTTTACGGGCTGCTGACGCCCTACCGCCGCACCGTGTTTATCGGTATGGCCTGTCTGGTGGGCAGCGTGGCCGCCGAACTCTACCCGCCGCTGGTGTGGGGCCGGGTCGTCGATCAGGGGCTGATGAAGCGCGACTGGACCTATATCGGCTGGGAACTGGTGGTGCTGGTGGGGGTGTTTGCCGTGCAGCAACTCCTGGCGGCCTGGCGCGGTCTGCTGCTGGAGCGGGCCGGGCAGCAACTCACCTTCGATCTGCGGATGCGGCTTTACAACAAACTGGCCGGGCAATCGGCGACTTATTTCGAATCGCAGCGCTCCGGTGACCTGCTCTCGCGCGTCACCGCCGACGTGGACGGCATTCAGGACGTGCTGCTGCGCGGCACCGACGCGGTGCTGGGCAATGCCCTGCGCCTGATCGGGGTCGTCACCATCTTCATCGCCCTCCAGCCGCTGCTGGGCGTGGTCGTGACCCTGCCGATGCTGGCGGTGGCCTTATTACTGCGGCGCTACAACGTCGAGGTGCGCCCGGCCTACCGCGCCGCCCGCAACCGGCTGGGCGACCTCTCGGCGCTGGTGGCCGACCGGCTGGCAGGCATCCGGGTGGTGCAAGGTTTTGCCCGTGAGGCTGCCGAGGCCCGCAAGGTCGAGGGCATCGGACAGGCGCTCTATCAGGAAGGAGTGAAGGCCGTGCAGATGCGCAACCGCACCTTTCCGGTGGTCCGGTTCGTCGCCAACTTCGGCAATATCCTGATGCTGGGCGGCGGGGTGCTGCTGATTGCCAGGGGGCAGTTCACGCTGGGCGGGCTGCTGGCCTACCGGGGCTACGGGCGCTACTTTTACGGCCCGATTGATGATCTGGTCAATATCAACGACCTGCTCCAGCGCGCCGAGGCCAGTGGGCGGCGCATCTTTCAGGTGCTCGACGCGCCTGAGGCGGTGACCGAGCAGCCGGACGCCCACGATCTGGCGCTGCCCGCACGCGGCGAACTGGCCTTCGAGAATGTCACCTTTGGCTACGATTCGGCCCAGCCGGTATTGAGAAACCTCAGCCTGCGGGTGGCGGCGGGCGAACGGGTGGCCCTGCTGGGCGCGTCGGGTGCGGGCAAGAGTACCCTGATCGGGCTGACCACCCGTACCTACGATCCGCAGGGCGGGCGGGTCACGCTCGACGGTCAGGATGTACGTGAGCTGACTTTGCCCTCGCTGCGCCGCGCCGCCGCCGTGATGCAGCAGGACACCTTCCTCTTCCACGACACCGTACTGGAGAATGTGCGCTACGCCCGTCCGGACGCCACGCCCGCCGAGGTGCAGGCCGCACTGGAGGTGGCGGGCGCGGCTGACTTCGTGGCCGCTCTGCCGCAGGGCCTGGAGACGATGGTGGGGGAGCGCGGGGTGCGGCTGTCAGGCGGGCAGCGTCAACGGCTGGCGATTGCGCGGGTGCTGATCGCCCGCCCCGCCGTGCTGCTGCTCGACGAACCCACCTCGGCGCTCGACACCGAGTCCGAAGCGCAGATCGTGGACGCCTTGGAGCGGCTGATGCGCGGGCGCACCGCTTTGATCGTCACCCACCGCCTGTCGCTGGCCCGCAGCGCCGACCGGATCGTGGTGCTGGAGGGGGGCCAGGTGGTGGAGGAAGGCACGCCCGCCGCGCTGCGCCGCCAGATGGGCCGCTACGCCGCACTGGAGGAAGCTGCGCTGATGACTGGCGGAGCATTGGCGAACGACTGAGAATGATCGTCAGGCGTCGTGCAGGCGGTAGTCGATCTGGCCTTCCAGCGCCCGGCTGAAGACGCAGATGGCCTGGCCGCGCTCCACGAGGTGCTGGGCCTGCTCACGGCTCAATTCGGGCAGCGTGATGTCCAGCGCCACCTGAAGGTCGTGGGCGTCAGCGTTGGCGATCAGGCCCGCCGCCGCAGTGACCTGCATGGTGCCAAATTCGGGATAATTCCCGGCCCGTGCCGCCGCGCCCATGGCGGTTTCGTACAGGGGGTGGACTTGGTCATGCCCGTGAGTCTGGAGAGGTGGCCCGCCCGCCCCGGTAGCCGACTTCACCGTTCCCTGCGATGCTGAAGGCTCGCTTCAGGCGTTGGGCTTGAGCAGATGCTCCAGGCACAGGCTGTAGCTCACGCCCTGCGAGGCGTCGGTCACCAGGTCCTGCACGCTGAACTCCTGCAACACCGCCAGCATGGCGTCGCGCATCCGGGTGTAGACCGTGTTGCGGGCGTGGCAGCGGTCTTCTTCCGGGCAGCTCTCGCGCCAGTTGAGGCTAACGCATGACAGCGGCGCAACCGGACCGTCCACGGCGCGCACCACCTCGCACAGCGAGATCAGTTGCGGCTTGCGGGCCAGCACGTAGCCGCCGCCGATGCCCTTCTTGCTCTTGACCACGCCCTTGGCGCTCAGCGCCGCCAGAATCCGCACCAGATAAGGTCGGGCGATGCGGGTCTGCTCGCTGATCTCTTCACTGGCGACCCAGCGCTGGGCGTCCTGGGTGCCGAGGTAGCCCAGCGCCTGAAAGGCGTAGATATCGGTGGTTGACAGGCGCATTCTTCGTAGTCTAGCGCGTGCATCGGCACGGACAGCGTACCATAGCGCCATGGGCGACCTCGCCTTCAAAGCGATGAGCGTCGAGGAATATTTGCGAACTGAGGAGAGTAGTCCGGTCAAGCGCGAGTACGTCGGCGGGTTCGTGTATCCGCTGCACGGCGCGACGCTGTCCCAGGCGGGCACGAGTAAGGTCCACATGCGCCTGAGTCTCAATTTCGTGTGTGCCCTGGACACCGCCGCTTTGCGCTCCGAGTGCCGCCTGCATAGGGCCGGTATGCGGCTCAAGATCGTGTCGCGCAGCAGCTTTTCCTACCCGGACATCATGGTGGTCTGCGGTCCTGACAACGGCGAGGCGTACCTCGAGACCGAGCCGTGCCTGCTGGTCGAGGTGCTTTCGAAGGGCACGGCCAGAGGCGGGTCTACGCTTACCAGCGCGGCACCGATCCGTGGGGCGACGAGTTGTGGCAGCTCAGCGAGGTCGCGGGCAGCGGCAGCGTCGCTGTGCCGTGCCTGGACCTCTCGCTAAGCCTGGACGAGATTTATTTCGGGGTGCTGAAGCGCTAAGCCTGCTCAGCCCTCGTAGTCCTCCGGCAGCTCGGCGTTGCTGTACACGTTCTGCACGTCGTCGAGGTCTTCAAGCGCCTCAATCAGGGTCATCAGCTTCCTCACGTCGTCGCCGCTGACCGCTACCGTGCTACTCGGCACCCGGCTGAGCTGGGCGCTCTCCACCTTGAAGCCGCGCCCGGCCAGGCCCTCCGAGACGGCGTAGAGGTCACTGGGCGCGGTGCTGATCTCCAGCCCGTCCTCGCCTTCCTGCATGTCCTCGGCCCCCAGTTCGATGGCGGCTTCCTGGGCGGCCTCGGAGTTCTCGGGCAGATAGACCACGCCCTTGTTCTCGAACTGCCAGGCCACCGAGCCGCTGTTGCCCATGCTGCCGCCCTTCTTGGTAAAGACACTTCGGACTTCGGCCACCGTGCGGTTGAGGTTGTCGGTCAGGGTCTCGATGTAGATGGCGGTGCCGCCGGGGCCGTAACCCTCGTAGACAGCTTCCTTGTAATCAGTGGCCCCGCTCTCGCTGCTGACCGCCCGCTTGATGGCGTTGTCGATGTTGTCTACCGGCACGTTATCGGTCTTGGCCGCCGCGATGACGTTTTTCAAGCTGAGGTTGCCCGCCGGGTCGCCGCTGCCGCCTGAGCGAACCGCCGCCGTAATCGCCCGGAGATGTTTGCTGATGGTGGCCGAACGCTTTTTGTCGTTGGCCCCTTTTTTCCGTTTAATCTGAGACCACTTGCTGTGTCCTGCCATGTCGGAAAGCAGTTTAGCTCATCGCGGCAGCTCGGCATCTGGAAGCAGGCCGGGACCGCGCCGGGAAATCTGGAAGGGGACGCAGCCGGTTGAGAAGCCGGGCCATATCCGGCAGCGCCGGGTGCGGCCAACACGCCGCGGCCCCGCCGATGGTCGCAATCCGGTATGGTCCCGCCGTGAGACAATGCTTCCCATGACGGATTTTTCTTCACGCACAGGCGCGCCCACCCACTCCGGGTTCGTGGCGATCATCGGCAAGCCCAACGTGGGCAAGAGTACCTTGCTCAACGCCTTCCTGGGCGTCAAGGTGGCCCCCACCAGCCCGCGCCCGCAGACCACCCGCAAGGGCGTGCGCGGCATCTACACCACTGACGAGGCCCAGCTCGTGTTCGTGGACACGCCCGGCATTCACAAGCCCAAGGACGCGATGGGCAAGTACATGAATCAGGAAGTCAACACCGCGCTGGCCGACGTGGACGCCGTGGTGTGGGTCGTTGACCTGCGCCACCCGCCCACCGACGAGGACAGGATGGTGGCCCGCCAGATTCGCGAGTTGCCCAAGCCGCTGACCCTGGTCGGCAACAAACTTGACGTCGCCAAATACCCCGACGAGGCCATGAAGCTCTACCGCGCCCTGTTGGAAGGCCGCGAGGAACTCAACGAAGTGATGCTCAGTGCTCAGAACAGCCCGGCCCAGGTGCAGGCGCTGCGCGACCAACTGCTGGAAAGCTTGCCGGAAAACCCCTTCTTCTTTCCGCGCGGCGCGAGCAGTGACCAGAGCCGCGAGCAGTGGGCCGCTGAGATCATCCGCGAGGAGGCCATGAAGAAACTGCGCGACGAGCTGCCCTACGCTGTCGCCACCCGCGTCAACACCTGGACCGAGCGCGACGACGGTCTTCAGCGCATCGAGGGTGAGATCATCGTGGAAAAGAATGCCCACAAGGGCATGGTCATCGGTGCAGGCGGCAAGCAACTGCGCGAGATCGGCCAGGCCGCCCGCAAGCAGCTCGAAGTCTTCCTGAACCACAAGGTCTACCTGGGCCTGGAAGTCATCGTGATCAACGGCTGGCGCGAGGACGTGGAAGCGCTGCGCGAACTGGGCTACGAGTAAGGGAGGGAGTCAAGAAGACTCAGCACTCCGGGTCATGCTGAATGAGCGAGTACATCCACATGTCGCGCCGCTTTTCGCCTACCGTCTGCCAACTTCGCAGCAGTCCCTCGCGCTGGTAACCGGCCCGCTCGGCGGTGCGCCAGGAGCTCTCGTTCCAGGGTTCAATGTACAGTTCGAGTCGGTGCAACTCCGGCAGGCTCAACCCCCACCGGGAGATGGAGCGCAGGGCCTGAACGGCGACGCCTTGCCGCCGCTGGCTGGAAACCACCCAGTACCCAATGCTGGCGCGGCCCTGCGCTGCTGGCCACAACCCAATTTGGCCGATCGCCTGATCCTGGGCATTGGCGATAGCCAGAGAATAGCCTTGACCGGTGCTGAGCCGCTGATGCTGGCGTTTGATGAAGGCTTCTGCTTGCTGTAGATTGCCGCCCGCCTGTACGGTGGTCACAAGTGGAATGAGCGGGTCGCGCCCGGCCTCCATGACAACGGTGGCGTCGCCCAGGTGAAAGGGACGCAAGGTGAATGGTCCGGCGCTCAGCAGAGGGGGAGGCAGGAGGTCAGGCATCCTGATTCAACTTTATCCGGGCGCAGTCACTTCGGTCATGCTCTACACTCCTGAGCGTGACGGCTCCTTCAATCCTGCCCACCTTCCTCGCGCTGGATGTCAGCAAGAGCATGGTGGGTTTCGCGGTCAATCACGGGGGACTGGTGTTCGGGCGCGGCAGCTTCGAGCGCACCCGTCTCAAGAATGATCTCAAGGTCATCCTGCACAAGCAGCGGCAGGAAGGCGCGGCGTCGCTGGTACTGGGGCTGCCGCTCAGGACCGACGGCCTGCCGAGTCCGGCGGCGGACCGCATCCGCTCGTTCGGCACCGAACTGCAACGCGCCGGGGCACAGGTGGTGTACCAGGACGAGCGCTTCACCACCCGCCGCGCCCGCGAACTCGGCGCAACCGATCTGGATGAGGCCGCCGCCGTGCAGATTCTGGAACTGTACGTGCAGGGACTGGCCATGCGGTCTCAAACAGAACCGGGGTGAGCGGGTGTACCGTGGAGCATGAATCTCCTCTCGGCGGTACGCTCGGTCCTGAATCGGCTCCTTGTTCGGCCTGCCCGACCCGGTAATGAGCCGGGCGGCGACTTCGCGGGCGTGACGGCCCCGCATGGCCCGCGTCCCCGGCAGGGTGGAGCGCACGCGCCGCTGCCTGAGGTGGAGGAGGAACTGAGCCTGAGGCGCTGACCCTGGCCTGTGCGCGGCAGGCAAACAAAAAACCCCGCCAGAATGACGAGGTTCGATGTGTGGTGGCAAAGGGCGGACTTGAACCGCCGACCCAACGATTTTCAGTCGTTTGCTCTACCGACTGAGCTACTTTGCCGCTGGCGGTCCGGACGGGATTTGAACCCGCGACCTTCTGCGTGACAGGCAGATATGCTAACCGCTACACTACCAGACCAGCGTGGCACTTTCGCCGCTTCCGCAGCGGGTTAAAGGATAGCCGCGCCTCCGGGCATTGTCAACCAGAGCGCCTCCGGTATGCCGCAGCCGTCCTGGGCCTTCAGCCGGATGTGAGCAAAAGGCCAGCAAGCGCCTTTCTCCGGTGCAGCCGACTTTACTGGTGAAGGTCTGGAGCGACCGCTAGACTTGAGAGCAATTTTAATCTGCTCGGGAGGCCAGGGCGCGGCGCGGTAAGGCGAGACAGATCTGGACAGTGGGCGGGTGAATCTGGCAAGAGGCAGGACGACCTGACGAGAAATGAGGCTTTACCTGTACCCGCTTTGCCCGTATACTTCTGAGGTTGCCCCGGCGCAGGCCGGGAAGCGAAAAGAGCAGGAACCGCGACTGTGAACATGTCTGCTTGCCTGAAGGCAGGAGGTGGTGTGGTCCGCCAGCGCAAAGGAGAACCAACTATGACTCAGAGCAAGATTCCCAAGATCAACCGTGGCGCGATTCTGCGTTCCATCGAGCAGCCGCACATCAAATCCGGTCTGCCGGACTTCCAGGCGGGCGATACCGTCCGTGTGGAAACCAAAGTGGTGGAAGGCACCCGCACCCGCACCCAGGCTTTTGAGGGCGTTGTCATCGCCATTAACCACGGGGGAAGCCGTAAGAGCTTTACCGTCCGCAAGATCAGTTTCGGTGAAGGTGTCGAGCGCGTGTTTCCCTACAACACCCCGCTGATCAGCAAGATCACGGTGCTGGAGCGCGGCAAGGTGCGCCGGGCCAAGCTGTACTACCTGCGCGAACTGCGCGGTAAGGCGGCCCGCATCAAGAACGACCGTGGCCGCGTGATGAAAGACGCTGCCCGCAACAAGCAGGTCAAGGCCGATACCGAGGCTGCCCAGGTCCGCCAGGCGCAGGCCGACGCGGAAGCCGCCCAGGTGGCCGCTTCCCAGCAGGCCCAGGAAGCTCAGGCAGCCCAGGATCAGGCGGCCCAGGCCCAGGCCGTGGACACCCAGACTCCTGAATCACAGACGCCCGAAACCCAGGGCGAGTAAGCGTTCAGGGTTCGTCAAAAGCTCCATCCTCCAGCGCGGGGGTGGGGCTTTTGTCTTGCCTGAGCGGTCCCTGGGCTGTCTGATCTGAATCGTCACTGTTCCAGGAGCGTCACCGCTCCAGTCACCATCCTCAACGAAATCTGGAGGTCGCCGCGCCCGGCCTTTGGGGTAGCATGGGCCGGACACCCTGCATTGCACCTGCGTGTGAAAGTTGCCCATCTTCGTTCTAGCTTTTCAGGAGGACTCCTTATGAAAGAACCTGTACGTGTGGCCGTCACCGGAGCGGCTGGTCAGATCGGCTATAGCTTGCTGTTTCGCATCGCGGCGGGCGACATGCTCGGCCCCGATCAGCCAGTCATTTTGCAACTCTTAGAAGTCACCCCGGCCCTCAAGGCGCTCAGCGGCGTGGTTATGGAACTCAACGACGGGGCCTTTCCGCTGCTGCACAGCATTGTGACCAGCGACGACCCGATGGTGGCTTTCAAGGACGCCGATTACGCCCTGCTGGTCGGCGCGATGCCGCGCAAGGCGGGCATGGAGCGCGGCGATCTGCTGTCGGCCAACGGCGGCATCTTCAAGCCGCAGGGCGAGGCGCTCAGCGAGGTCGCCAGCCGGGGCGTGAAGGTGCTGGTGGTCGGCAACCCCGCCAACACCAACGCCCTGATCGCCCAGCAGAACGCCCCCAAACTCGACCCCAAACAGTTCACGGCGATGGTGCGGCTCGATCACAACCGCGCCATCTCGCAGCTCGCCGCCAAAATAGGGTCGCCGGTCAGCGCGGTCAAGAACATCACCATCTGGGGCAACCACAGTTCCACCCAGTATCCGGACCTTTCGCAGGCCACCGTGAACGGCAAACCGGCGCTGGGCCAGGTCGATCAGTCGTGGTACGAAACCGAGTACATTCCCACTGTCGCCAAGCGCGGAGCCGCCATCATCGAGGCGCGGGGAGCCAGCAGCGCGGCCAGTGCGGCGAGTGCGGCCATTGACCATATGCGCGACTGGGCGCTGGGCACCCAGGAGGGCGAGTGGGTCAGCATGGGTATTCCCTCGGACGGCAGTTACGGTATCCCCGAGGGCCTGATTTACGGCTTCCCGGTGACGGTTAAAGGTGGCCAGTACACTGTCGTGCCGAATTTGCCGGTGAGCGACTTCAGCCGCGCCAGGATGGACGCCACCGCCCAGGAGCTGGCCGAGGAGCGCGACGCGGTGCGCGGCCTGGGTCTGGTCAAGTAAAACCGCTGTAATTGAAACCGGCGGCTCCCTTCGGTGGGGCCGCTTTTTTGCTTGCCTTTACCCTCGACTCATCTTCAGGAACGTCCCGGCCCGTTCACGCATAGTCGTAAGCATGTCCAAGCTGCTTCTTTTGTCGGCCCTTCTCGGCCTCACGCTCAGCCCGGCAGCCCTGGCCCAGACGACTGCGCCCGCCATGCCCAACACTGCTGCCCAGACCACGCCCGCGCTCACTCCGCAGGCTGCTCTGACCCGCCTGGCGACGGCGACGAGAGTGGACGCCAGTTGGTTCGTTCCGGCGTTCGCCACCGCGCTGCCGCAGGTGACGGGCGGCTTTCAGGGCTTTACCAGCCAGTTCGGTGCACTTCAGGGCGTGGACGACCTCGGCGGCAATCAGTACCGGCTGCGCTATGCGGGCGGCACGGTGACAGTGGAAACCCAGCTCAACGCGGCGGGGCAGTTCACCGGGTTGTTCCTGAAAGGACAGCAAGCTGCCCAGTCTGCGCCTTCGCCGCCCGCCCCCTCAACGTCCAGCATGCCCAGTGCCGCCAACGTCACCACCCCGCAAGCCGCCCTCACCCGCCTCTTCTCAGCCACGACACTCAGCCCCGACTGGTTTTCCGCCGACTTTCTCAAGCAGGTGCCGCCCGCGCAGCTCTCTCCGATTCTGGCGGCGGCCAGCAGTGGACTCGGTACTTTTCAGAGTGTGGAGGTGGGGCCGCAAGGCACCTTCACGGCCCGCTTCGCGCAGGGCACCTTGCCGGTCAAGCTTGCCAGTGTGGACGCGCAGGGCCGCTTTACCGGGTTGCTGCTCGGTGCGGGCGTGCCCACCCAGAAGCCCAATCTGGCTGAGGCGGTGGCAGCGTTCGGCAAATTGGCGGGAACAAGCAGCGTGGTCGTCGTCGAGAACGGCAAGGTGACGGGCAGCCTCAGCCCGCAGAGCAAGCTGGCGGTGGGGTCGGCTTTCAAGCTCGGCATTCTGGCCGAGTTACTGGCCCAGATGAAGACCGGGCAGCACCAGTGGTCGGAGATCACGACCTTGCAGGCGGGCGACAAAGCGCTGCCAAGTGGTTTCTTGCAGACCTGGCCCGACAGTGCGCCGCTGACTTTGCAGACCCTCGCCACGCTGATGATCTCGCAGAGCGACAACACCGCCACCAATGTGCTGCTGCGTCTGGTGGGCCGGGACGGGGTGGGCCAGCGCCTGGGCCTGGGCGCGGTGCCGAGCACCCGCGACCTCTTCGCCCTCAAGAATCCAGCCAACAAAGCGCTGCTGGACGCTTACCTGAAGGGTAACGACACCCAGAAAAGGACGGTGCTGGAACAAGCTGCTGCTGCGCCCCTGCCACCCGTGGGCCTGTTTGCCGGGGACGCGGTGGTATCGCCGCAACTGGAATGGTTCGTGCCGGTCACAACCCTCTGCGGCCTGATGAACGAGGTCGCCGCCCTGCCGCTGATGCAGGTCAACCCCGGCGTGGCCGACCCCAGCTTATTCAAAACCGTCAGCTTCAAGGGGGGCAGCGAGGGCGGCGTGCTGAACCTGACCACCCAGGTCACGACCAACGACGGACGCACGGTCTGCCTGAGCGCCACCAGCAATGACAGCAGGGCGATTGATCAGACTCAGTTTGCAGGCGCGTACAGTCGGCTGCTCCAGGCGGTGCGCTGAGCCCTCACAGCCCCAGATAAGCTGTGTAGGCGTCAATGATTGCTGCGCCCCACAGCAGCGCCACCACTGCGCCAATCGCCAGATACGGCCCGAATTTCAGTTTGTTCTCGCCGCCCGTGAAGCGCTGGATCAGGCCCAGGACAGCACCGACGACCACTGCGACGGCCAGGGCCACCAGCAGGCGCTCGAAGCCCAGGAACGCCCCGATGACGGCGGCCAGTTTGACGTCTCCGAAACCCATTGCAGTGGGGTCGCCGGGGGCGTCGTCGTCATCGGCGGTGTCATTGCGGCTGCCGATCCACCAGTACAGGCCTGCCAGCAGGCTGATGGCTCCGGCGGCGGCCAGGCCCCCTTGCAGGCCCGTCAGCAGTGAAATGCTGCCGCGTGCGCTGAAAAAGGCCAGTGCCAGCAGCGAGCCGCCCAGGGTCAGCAGTTCGGGAATGCGAATCACCCGGCGGGCTGCTGCGTTGACGACAGTGGAAATCACGCCCAGCGCTGCGCCGCCCGCCAAGGCCGTCCACCAACTGCCCCACAACCCGCCGAACAGCACGCCGCCGAACAGGGCCAGGGCGATCTGCTGGTAACCGATGGGCAACTCGGGATACAGGCGCTCACGAAAGCGCCGCAGCACCCAGCCGCCCAGCAAACTGATGGCCACCAGCACGCCCGCGCCCATCAGGGCCCCGCGCAGGGCAGCTTCAAAATGGGGCAGGGGCGAGAGGGCCGCGCCGTTGACGGCCCCGAAGATCAGCCCAATGACCGTGCCCGGTAGGGTCAGCTCGTCGGGGATGGTGTAGGTCTCGAAATCGATGACCGAGGCCGCCAGCAAGATGGTGAACAGCAGGCACAGCCCAATCACGCCCGTGCCGAAGCTGCTCAACGGGAACAGCAGGGCAATGGCCGCGTAGGCCACCCCACTGATCAGCTCGATGATGGGATAGCGCGGGCTGATAGGAGCCTTGCAGTAGCGGCACTTGCCGCCCAGGGCCGCCCACGACACCACCGGCACCAGGTCGAGCGGGCTGAGCGGATGGTCACAGTTGGGGCAGTGGCTCGGCGGGAAGGCTATGTTCTCGCCCCTCGGCAAGCGCCAGATCAGCACATTGGTAAACGAGCCGATGAGTAAGCCCAGCACGAACAGAACAACTACTCCGAAGGCGTCCACATTCACATCCTGAAGTGTAGGGGGCAGCTCTTACAAGTCCCGTTTCTCGAAGGCGAACACGGCCAGCAGCGAGAAGCCCACCGTGTAGATGACCATCAGGATAATCGGCTGGGTCAAATCACCCTGACGGCTGTAGAGATCGAGGTAGGTGGTGATCAGGATCTTTTGCAGCGCTTCGGGAAAGACCACCAGCATGTTCATGATCTGGATGGTGGCCAGGGTCGCCAGCGCCGCCGCCGCCGTGTTGAGAAATGCTACCGCGTATAGCAGGGAGAGTGCGGCAATTGGCATCAGGGCCAGGGCATCGAGCAGAAACGAGCGCAGCACCTGTCCGAACGCCTCGCCGCTGCTGAGTTGCCCCACGCCCACGAACAGGCCCGGCCCCAGCCCGGTGCCGCCGCTGAAATCGCCGAAACCGAAGCGCAGGCCTGCCACCAGACTGGCGACAAACAGGACGGCCAGTAGCAGGGCCGGGTAGATCAGCGCCGTGATCAGCTTGGCGACGATGATGCGGCTGCGGTTGATCGGGCGCAGCATGAGAGGAGCCAGGGTGCCCTGCGAGATCTCGGTGCCGATCATCTCGGCGCAGGTGAGCGCCACCAGCAGCGGCAACAGAAACTGGGTGATGGTGATCAGTGACAGGGTCGGCACCTGCCAGCCGCTGACGATCACCAGGTTGTAGACGCCCTTGAGGCGCGGCGCGAGCGGCCAGATCCAGGGCAGCAGCACGCAGATGAGGGCGGCCAGCCGGGCGCTGCGTGCGCCGAACAGCTTGCGAAATTCCAGCATGATCAAGGTGAGCATCAGTGTTGTTCCACCCGTTCGCGGTAGTACTCGTAGAGATCGAAATGGTCAGGGCTGGCCTCGAACACCCGGATGCCCGCCGCCGAGAGGTGCGCTAGGGCGTCAGGTACGCGGGCCTCGCCGCCGATATGGGCAATGGCGTAGGGCGTGCGGGCACTGGCCTTCTTCACGAACGGCAGTGCCGAGAGCGTCTGCACTGCGCCCAGCGGATCGTCCACCCGGAAGCGGTAGGCCGCCTGGCGGGCGCGCAGGTCCACCGAGTCCACCATCCGGCCCCCCGTCAGAATGCCGACGGTGTGGGCGTAGGTGGCGATCTCGCGCAGGTGGTGGGTGCTCAGGATGACGGCGCAGCCGCTGGTGGCCAGTCCGGTCACGATCCGGTGAATCAGCCCGATGCCCAGCGGATCGAGGCCCGAGGTGGGTTCATCGAGAATCAGCACCTTGGGCTCGGCCAGAATGGCGGCGGCCACGCCCAGGCGCTGACGCTGGCCCAGCGAGTACTGTCCCACCGGGCGCTCGGCCATGCGGGTGAGTTCGAGCAGGGCCAGCACCTCGCGCACCCGGTCACGGCCGACCCGTTTGGTCTTGCCGCCGCCCATGCTGGGGGCCATCGCCGCGAGCTGGGCGTGCATGCTGAGGTTTTGTGATCCGGTGAACTGCGGATAGAACTTGGCCGGGGCCTCGACCACCGCGCCCAGGTTGGCGCGGGCGCGCGGGCCGTCGGTGTGCACGTCGCGGCCCATGATGGTGACCTCGCCGCCGGTGGGGAAGGCCAGGCCGGTCATGCAGCGGATCAGGGTGGTCTTGCCCGCACCGTTGGGGCCGGTCAGGGCGTAAACCTCGCCGGGTTTGACGCCCAGCGAGACCTCTTCGAGCACCACCTGATCCCTGTATTTCTTTTGCAGCCCCTTGACCTC
Organism: Deinococcus rubellus; assembly: GCF_025244745.1. NCBI lineage: Bacteria > Thermotogati > Deinococcota > Deinococci > Deinococcales > Deinococcaceae > Deinococcus > Deinococcus rubellus. The sequence continues at coordinate 2,746,357 of NZ_CP104213.1, read as the reverse complement.
GATGGCCGGGCGCACGGAAGCAAGTGTGGACTTTGACACGCTTTCAGCCTAACGAAGGAGGGCAGACGGAGTTCTTACACTGCCGCCGGGCCGCCGTTTCTGGGCTTTTTTCCGCCTGACTCACTCCACCTGATAAAATGTCTCCTCGGTGACGCGCTCGGGAAACTTGCGAATGAAATCCACGGTGCTCAGGGCCTGGGTGCGGTGGCAGGCGATGGCCTGCAATTTGCGGGTGATGTGGCGGCTCACGTCACGCTTGATGTTGGGCGGAATCCAGATGTCGCGCAGCTCCTCATTTTCCGGTGGTGTTTCGGAAGCGTAATACCACAGCTGGGGCCGCTCGTTTTCCGGCAAGCTGTCCCAGGCGGCCTTAACGGCTTTGTGGGCGGTGACATGGTCGGGGTGGCCGTTGCTGCCGTTGGGCGGAAAAGCCAGCACCGTTTCGGGCCGGTGGCGCTGCATGGCGCTGCGGGCAGCGGCGACGAGTTCTTCCAGCGGCTGATCTTTGAGGTACTTGTCGGGAAAGCTCAGCTGCTCGTGAACCTGCAAACCAATTACGTCCAGGCAAGCCCGCAGTTCCACTTCGCGTAACTGGGCGAGTTCGGCGGGCGTCTCACACAGTCCCAGGGTGCGCCCCGCCTCGCCGCGTGTCAGGGTCACCAGGCCCACGGTATGTCCCTCTTCAATGAAGTCCATCAGGGTGCCGGACGCGCCGTAGACCTCGTCGTCGGGGTGCGGCACGATCAGCAGGAGTTTGAGTCTGGGGTTGATTTCGGTCATGGCGGTCAGGATACGCCGAGTTTTTGGTGAATGAACCGCGCCGCCTCCGCCAGCGTGCTGGTGCGCTCCCCGACCCCTGTCCTGCACACTGGGCTGTATCTGGCCTGATTTCGCAAGAGCTGAAGCGGCCTGCCGATTTTGCCGCCGTCGCTGCCATTTGCAACGCTGCCTGTTCCGATTGGCCGGTGACGCCCGAACTGCTGGGCGGGCTGGAACGCGGCCCGTGGTCCGGCGCTCTGTCACTTTGAGTTGGTGGCCGAATTCGGCGGCGAGGTGATCGGGCACCTGGGTATGGGCCACGATGACTTCGCCTTTCAGGAAGACCGCTCCTGTGGCGGCCTGCATGTGGCTCCCGGTGTCCGGCGGCGCGGCTTCAAGCGGGTCAGACGCTGACCCGAAAAACCTTCAAGGTCTGGGTGCCCGAGGAACTCGAAGACCCACCTTCGGGCCTGACCTCTCTTTCGTGGTGCTCGGTTCCCGGTCCAGTCTCCGGCCCAGTTCGCGGCCCAAGGCCTGGCCAGGGCCCTCAAAGTGGCGGCCATGCGGGCGCTGGACACTTGGGGCGGCGGGTGAGATCTGCACCTTTAGCGACACTCACAACTGGCGATGGTGGGCATGAACGGGCGCTGGGATTCCGGCGCTTTCCCAGCCGGGTGCGCTAGAGGTTGCTGTAGGAAAGGGCGTGAGTTCCGCGCCGGATACTCGGGCGGTCTCACGGAAAGCGCTGCCCCTGAGCGCACTCAGCCAAGCAGCGTAAGCTGGGGCGGTGAACGTTTCGGCCCTCTCAAGTCTCGCCCTGCAAACTTTCCTGACCATGCTGGTGGTCATGGACCCCATCGGCCTGGCTCCGCTGTACATCGGCCTGGCGGGAGGCCGCCCGACTGCGGAGCGCCGCGCTATCGCCCTGAAAGCCTCGCTGGTGGCGGGCGGCATCATATTGGTGTTCGGCCTGCTGGGCAAGCCGCTGCTCGACCACCTCGGCATCAGCCTCGACGCCTTCCGGGTGGCGGGCGGCATTCTGCTGTTTCTGATCGCGCTCGACATGGTCTTCGGGCGGGCCAATGCCAGCCGCGAGTCGCCCGACGAAGAGCAGCACGCCCAGGAGCGGCCCGACATCAGCGTGTTTCCGCTGGCCATTCCGCTGATTGCCGGGCCGGGCACGCTGGCCAGCATCATGATTCTGGCGGGCGGCGCGCACGGCAACCCGCTGCTGCTCGGCGGCGTCTTCGTGGTCACGGCGGCGGTGCTGCTGCTGTGTTATCTGGCGCTGCGGGTGTCCAGCCACCTCGCGCGCGTTATGGGCGAATCAGGCATTCACGTCATCACGCGGGTGCTGGGCGTGCTGTTGGCGGCGCTGGCCGTGCAGTACGTCGCCGACGGTGTTCGGGGGTTCTTGGGCTGATGGATGGTTCGGCGGGGCGCTAAGCCGTTCGGCGCAACAATTCTTTGACGATTTGGCCTTAAAATGACTCAATGAACGGGCCAGAGCTTCAAGCTGCGCCTCTGCGGGTGGCCACGAATCTGAACGTGCCGCGCGTGCTGGTGCTGAACGCTTCTTACGAGCCGCTGCACGTGACCAGTGCCAAGCGGGCCATCACCCTCGTCCAGTACGGCGTGGCTGAGGTTCTCGAAAACAGCGCCGACGTGGTCAGGTCGCCCAGCACCGTGTTGCTGGTGCCCAGCGTCATCCGGCTGCGGCGCTACATCCGCCGCCCGCGCATCCACCCGATTCCCTTCAACCGCCGCAATGTGCTCAGGCGCGACGCCTACACCTGCCAGTACTGCGGTGAGAAGGGCGACCTCACCCTGGATCACGTGCAGCCGCGCTCGAAGGGTGGGCGGCACAGCTGGGAGAACGTGGTGGTGGCCTGCCGTCCCTGCAACCAGCGCAAGGGAGACCGCACCCCCGAGGAGGCTGCCATGCCGCTGCGGCTGCGCCCACGCGCGCCCAGCTTCGGCTTCTACGCCCAGGGCCAGTTTGCCCAGGACCGCAGCGAGTGGCATAAGTATCTGGGGGGCTGAAGGCCGTCGCCGTCAAGTCGTCTGCGCCGCTGTCCGGCCCGCTCTGACATACTCTCGCCATGACACTCCAGCATCTGACGGTCAATGGCACCCGACTCTTCGCCGACGTGCGCGGTTCTGAGCAGTTGCCGCCGTTGATCGTGCTGCACGGCGGCCCCGGCCTCGACCACCACGAGTTCGCCAACTACCTCGATCCGCTGACCGACACGGTGCGGCTGGTGCTGCTGGACATGCGTGCCCAGGGAGAGAGTGACCGCGACGCACCCGAGGACACCTGGACGCTTTCGCAGATGGCCGCCGACGTGGGCGGGGTGGCGCAGGCGTTGGGAGCTGCGAAATACGCCGTGTTCGGTCATTCCTACGGCGCGTTCGTGGCCTTGCAGCAGGCCGTCAGCGAGCCGGGCGCAGCGGCGGCCAGCATCGTGTCGTGCGGCGTGCCGTCCAACCGGTTTCTGGAGGGCATCGAAGCGAAGATCTCGGCGTTTGAGCCGCTGCACCTTCGGCGGCAGGTGCAGGACTCCTGGACTGGAGAGGCGGACGTCACCACTGAGGCCGATTTCGCCCGCTTGATGGACGAGCAGATGCCCTGGCACTTCGCCGATCCTGAAGACCCCCGCCTGCCCGACTACACCCGGCGCAGCGCGGGCCGCTACGCCCCCGACGTGCTGCGGAAGTTTTCGGCCGCCGGTTACGGCGGGATCGAGGTCGAATCAAGCCTGAACCGGGTCACCTCACCCATGCTGGTGCTGGCTGGCCGCCATGACCGAACCTGCCCGCCTGAGGCATCCCAGGTCACGGCGGCGGGGGTGCCGGGTGCCCAGTTGCACGTCTTTGAAGAAAGCGGTCACATGCCGTTTGTCGAGCAGCCGGACGAATTTCTGAATGTGGTTCGCCGTTTCCTGCAATCGGCGCTGGGCTGAGCATCCTCTAGGTTTAAAAAGAAGCGCCGCTCGAATCCTGGGCGGCGCAGTTGATGTCTCTGGAACGTCTAAGCCTGGACGCTGCTACTCTTGCGGCTCGGCTGACCGGCCCCATTCTGCTGCTGCCCGGCGCTG